>JBLICT010000215.1:0-5509 GCA_047632415.1 Maribacter sp. | reverse complement strand
TTTTAAACGTTTATAAATTCCTTTAAGATTAGATTCTTTAGAGACTAAAGTTGAAAACCAAAAGCAGCTTTTAGAGAACTGTGCACTTTCTTTTACCATGTTCTCAATAAATTGATATTCTCCACCGTCATAGACAAGCTCATTATTAACTCCTGAAAAATTGAGTGCAGGGTTTTTCGCTTTTTTGCCTGAAAGATTTTTTATTTTCCTTCTGGTTCCTTTTTGAGCTTCTTCCATTGAAGCATGAAAAGGAGGGTTGCACAAGGTGATATCAATTTTATCTTCTTTGTTAAGGACGCCTTCAAAAATATGTGTTGGGTCTTTCTGTAATCTACAGTCAACCTTGCCTTTTAATGATTTATTAGCGTTGCTAATATGTCGAGCCGATACAATTGATTTTGAGTCAATATCTGTTCCAATAAAACGCCAACCATATTCCGTAACGCCGATAATCGGATAAATACAACTTGCCCCTACACCAATGTCGAGGCAGGTGATTTTATTACCCATGGGTATTTTGTTATAGTCCTCGCTTAACAAGTCTGCTATATGATGAATGTAATCTGCTCTGCCGGGTATTGGCGGACATAAATTTTCATCTGGAAATTCCCATTTCAAAATGCCGTAATAATGGTTTATGAGCGCCTTGTTTAGAAGCTTTACTGCAATTGGGTTTGAAAAGTTAATTGAAATCCCTCCAAACGAATTGGGACTTACATGCTTTTCCAGTTCAGGGATGGCGCTTATTAGGGCTTTTAGATTGTAACGCTCCCGGTTTTTGTTTCGCGGGTGAAGCCTTGTTTTGAGCTGTTCTTTTTTTTCAGGAGGCATGATGTTGTTTTTGAGCAGCAAGAATAGCCCCTACCGCTTGCTTATATTTGTATGGATTCCCCGCTTTTTTGATTGCTTTATAGACTTTTTGGGGATTGTGTGTGGATTGTGAGAAGAACTCCCAAAACCCCAGCATTTTCATCCTAATAGGGGTTGGTCCGGAGAGTATAGCATCATACTGTTCGTAAATGGTATCATGAAATTCTCTAAAAATTTCCCATCGCTCTGCAGGGTATTCCGTCGCGCCCTGCTTTATCATACTGGGGAGAAATGGGTCCGCGATAAGACCACGCCCAATCATAAAATGTGCTATAGATGGGAATCGTTCTCGCATGGTATTAAACTGCGCTACTGTGGTAATATCACCATTGTAGTACAAGGTATGCTTGGCGGCATCCACACATTTCTGAAAAGACTCAAGGTCAACGCCACCTTTATATAATTGCTTTCCAAGTCGCGCATGAATGGCTACATTTTTAAGTGGGTACTTATCCAGTATTGGAAAAGCATCTAATATTTCATTACTGTTTTCATACCCGAGGCGCATTTTCATGGATATGGTGATATCCGTTTCGCTATGTGCACGGTCAAGAATATGATCTATTTTTTCAGTATTACAAATAAGACCAGAACCCATGCCGTTATTGGTAACCATAGGATAAGGACAACCCAAATTCCAGTTAAGTTCGCTGTATCCTAAAGACTGAATATACTTTATGGTATATATAAAGGCATCAGCGTCCGCTGTCATTACTTGTGGGATTACAGTAAGTGTGGTGTTTGCCTCAGGATTTAAGTCTCGCTGGTACGACCCCTTTATAACCATCTTTCTGTTATACCGGATGTAAGGCGCATAATAGGTGTCTATTCCTCCAAAGAATTTCTGTTGCGCATTACGAAAAATATAATCTGTAAAGCCTTGCAATGGCGAGGACAGTAGGGAGTAGTTCATTAATAGGTTTTGAAGGAATAAAGATAATGGAATAATATGTTATGATGGTTTGCTGAAGTAATAGTTGCCTGAGATAAAGCTATGACTATTTTCACTTAAACAAGGGCCAATTCTGGTGGAGGGTAAAACAAAAACTCTTTTTAAAGGGGGGGGGTGCGTCAGCTCATAAGGGTTTTACTAGGAGTTTAAGGAGGTATTACTATTCTTTGCCTCTGGTAATTCATTGAAACTAGTCTTTTTTAAATTGGATCGACCGCACATTTATTTTTTACCTTCAGACCCTTCAAAAACGAAGGCTAGCGGAACCATTATTCTATTCATGTCGGCAGTCACGAATTGTTTGGTTTCAATTTCATACACTTTCCATTTATCAGTAAGTTGTATTTCAACTCTTGATTCACTGCCATCAGGCGGGTCGTTGACGTCTTTCATGGTTACATCAAAAACTTCACCCCCAACATTACCCTTCATTTCTAGGTAAACGGTTGAATAAGCAGAGAAGTCCATCTCGTTAACCCTACCATATAGTGCATCTACTAAAAAATAAGCAGATCCCCACGCATATTTATTTTCAGGATATTTAATAGCTAAGTAATCTTCAGAAAACACATCAGAAGCTGCGTAGTGTATCTCGAACGCGGTAGGTACTTGGCCGGTTGTTAGAATACTTACAAAATCGGCATCTCCAAAAGAAAATAGCACACTGCTTAATTCAAGTTTAGTTTGCTGGTCAAAACTGGTTTTTGAGTCATGTATCATCTCAATAAGCTTTTTCCCCATCAAAATTTGTTCTTCGTACGGCTTTATGAAGCCGGCTTCATATCCTGCGACTTCGAAGATAGCTGAGGTAGCATCATCTCTTAAAACGTCTAGAAACTGAGGAGCTACTAAAGTAAAGTCTTTAGCAAGCCGGGGTTTCAAATACAGTTCAGCTCCTTTGTTCTTTAATTTTGAACGCCAATCCTCTTCTAGTTTTTTATACGCTTGATTGTGTTCTATTTCTTTCGTTTTAATTTTATCCACATTTATGAAGTAGGTGCTTAGCAATAATGCCAAATCTGTACCCTGTATCTTCCCAAAGTAAGAGGAGTTTTTTAAGGATTCAAATGCACTAAGATTAGAATTGAACTGGATAGTATTCGAAATATTTTCAGATGTAAAATTGATATAAGCAGCCTCTACAAGCTCAAGTGATGTTTTGGTTGAAGGCACGTAATAGTTTTGAATAGAATCAACTTTTGTTACTATGCTGGCTCTTACTGTAGATAGTAAGTTTAACTCTCTAAGGTCTGATTCTAATCCGTTTGCAACACTTTGTAAGATATCATTTAACTCTTGTTTTTGAATTTTTTCTTCATTCCAATTATTGATTTGAAGCGCTATGAGAATTCCAATAACAACTAGAAAAATTTCTCCTATGGCATAAGTAAGATATTTGGCAAACTTGTTTTCTGTCAACATTTTTTTGCGAATTCTTCTGAAGAAGTTAATCAATTGTCCGTTTTTTGATTGGAATTAAGCATACCGTAGTTACCGGTGCAAGTTTCGTCTTTACCCACTAAAATACGCTAATTGGGCAAAAGCAATACTAAAAAGACACCTTGCTTATATTTTTTGTGTAGCTGAATGGCCTCTCATTTTGCACTACAGGGAATATTTTCAACAAAAGGTTTAAAACCCTACCAACTTGGCGTAAGCTTTTGTATTTTGCTATAAACCTTAAAATCACAAAACTATGGGAGATTTCTTTTTTATACCGATTACACTATTTTTAGTGCTAGTGGCTTTTTCCTGCATCTTTATCGTGAAGCAAAAGACTGCCGCCATTATAGAAACCTTTGGTAAGTTTAGTAGCATTAGGCAGTCTGGCCTACAATTTAAGATTCCTTTTGTACAGAAAATTTCAGGTCGTTTGAGTCTTAAAATCCAACAGTTGGACGTTATGATTGAAACAAAAACGTTGGATGACGTGTTCGTAAAGCTTAAGGTCTCCGTTCAATACAGGGTAATTCGGGATAAGGTATACGACGCTTTTTATCAGTTGGATTATCCACACGATCAAATAACCTCCTACGTATTTGATGTAGTACGTGCCGAGGTGCCTAAGATGAAGCTGGATGATGTTTTTGTTAAAAAAGACGATATAGCCTTAGCGGTAAAAGCGGAGTTGAACGATGCAATGTCCGGCTACGGTTTCGATATTATAAAGACCTTGGTTACCGATATTGACCCAGATGCTCAGGTGAAGCAGGCCATGAATCGTATTAATGCATCGGAACGAGAAAAAATTGCCGCGCAGTTTGAAGGGGACGCTGCACGTATTCTTATCGTAGAAAAGGCAAAGGCCGAAGCGGAAAGCAAGCGTTTGCAAGGAATGGGTATCGCCGATCAGCGTCGTGAAATTGCACGCGGTCTGGAAGAATCTGTTGAAGTATTGAACAAGGTGGGGATTAATTCCCAAGAAGCTTCTGCTTTGATTGTGGTGACGCAGCATTATGATACCTTACAGTCTATTGGAGAAGCAACAAATACCAATCTTATTTTATTGCCCAACTCTCCACAAGCGG
The DNA here is from genome assembly GCA_047632415.1 of Maribacter sp. GTDB lineage: Bacteria > Bacteroidota > Bacteroidia > Flavobacteriales > Flavobacteriaceae > Maribacter. The sequence goes on along the minus strand of JBLICT010000215.1, from coordinate 1,159 downwards.
GTAGTGATATGTTGAATAATATGGTCGCTTATTTTACTGCAAGTAATATGATAGGGGAATCTATGAAAAAGACCAATATTGACAAACCGAAAAAGAAAGAATAACGATTAAAAAAGCCCGAAACACTTTTTTTGTTTCGGGCTTCTTTAGAACGTATAATTGAAGTTTAAATAGCGTCAATTAGGGGAAAAGGTATAGAGTTTAACAGCACTCATTTGAATATATTTATTGTTTCTCCTGAATCTTTGCCCAAGAATCTCTAAGACCTACAGTTTTATTAAATACCAATTGGTGTTCTTTACTATCTTTGTCTACGCAGAAATAACCCATACGTTGAAATTGGAAGGTGTCTTCTGGTTGTGCCGATTTTAAACTTGGTTCCACATAACCGGTAATTACCTCAAGGGAATCAGCATTAATGAACTCCATGAAATCTCTATCTTTATGAGTGTCTGGACTTTCATCCGTAAATAAGCGGTCGTATAATCGTATTTCTGCGGGTACAGCATGTTTGATAGATACCCAATGTAAGGTTCCTTTAACTTTTCTAAGACTTTCCTCGCTGCCGCTGCCGCTCTTACTTTTTGGGTCATAGGTACACTGTACTTCTATAACATTTCCATCAGCATCTTTCGTACAGCTTTCTGCTTTTATAATATATCCACTTTTAAGTCTCACTTCTCGTCCTAATTTAAGACGAAAGAATTTTTTGTTGGCTTCCTCTCTAAAGTCGGCCTTTTCTATATATAGTTCCCTTGAGAAAGGTACTTCTCTGCTTCCCAAGGTTTCATCTTCTTGGCTGTTTTCTGAAGTCAACCATTCTTCTTGACCTTCGGGGTAATTCGTCAACACTATTTTTAATGGATCTAACACGCCCATCACCCGTGGTGCTAATTTGTTAAGATGCTCTCGAACGTGAAATTCCAACAGTGATACATCGATTAAGTTGTCCCGCTTAGCAATGCCGATTGTGTCGGCAAAGTTGCGAATACTTTCTGGTGTGTATCCCCTTCTTCTAAGTCCGGAGATAGTTGGCATACGAGGATCGTCCCATCCGTTTACAATATTATGTTCTACTAGTTGTGCGAGTTTCCTTTTACTTACAACGGTATGGCTTAAATTACGTCTAGCAAATTCTCGTTGTTTGGGACGTACTTTC
>JBLICT010000214.1:0-5583 GCA_047632415.1 Maribacter sp. | reverse complement strand
GTACTACGGCTATGACCAGAATGAGGATAAGATTTATTATCAGTCTACCGAAAATGGCACTATAAATCGTGGTGTTTATAGTGTGGAGAGCAACGGAAAGAAAAGGAAGGATTTAGCAGTAGCGGCGGGGGTTAATTCAGCCTCTTTTAGTGCGGATTTCACGTATTTTATTAATAATTATTCCAGTGCCACTACGCCACCAAGGTACACCTTGCATACCTCGTTAAGCGGAAAAAAAGTAACCGATATATTGGATAATACTACGCTATCTCAAAAACTGGAAGGTTATGAAACCAGTCCTAAGGAGTTTTCTGCCATTACCATTAATGGGAACGATTTGAATATGTATACAATCAAACCTGCTGATTTTGATGCTTCTAAAAAGTACCCACTTTTGATGTATCAGTACAGCGGTCCTGGGTCTCAAAATGTTTCTAATCGTTGGATGGGCGGTAATGACTATTGGCACCAAATGTTGGTTTCCAAAGGCTATATCGTTGCCTGTGTGGATGGCAGGGGAACTGGTTATAAAGGAAGTGATTTTAAAAAAGTAACATATTTGAATTTAGTAAAATACGAGACCGAAGACCAGATTGCAGCCGCAAAAAAACTTAGTGAATTAGACTATATAGATGAACAGCGTACCGGGATTTGGGGATGGAGTTTTGGAGGGCACATGTCTACCAACTGTCTTTTAAAAGGGAACGATACCTTTGAAATGGCCATAGCGGTAGCGCCGGTAACCTCATGGCGTTTTTACGATACTATTTATACGGAACGCTTTATGCGCACACCCGAAGAGAACCCAAGTGGTTACGATGATAATTCTCCTTTTAATTATCCTGAATTACTTAAAGGTGATTATTTATTGATTCATGGCTCCGGCGATGATAATGTACATGTGCAAAATACCATGCGTATGGTGGAAGCCTTGATTCAGGCCAACAAACAGTTTGAATGGGGTATTTATCCGGATAAGAACCATGGTATATATGGCGGTAATACCCGCATTCATTTATATACTAAAATGACCAATTTTGTAACATCAAAACTTTAACCAATCTTAGTGCCAACTAAAACCAAGATATTATGACAGAAATGAAGCCAGCACCTCAAAAGGAACTTTTTGGACATCCGGTAGGATTGTTTTACCTGTTTTTTGCAGAAATGTGGGAACGGTTCAGTTTTTATGGTATGCGCGCTTTGTTGACCCTTTACATGGTCGAGGTTGTTTTTGAAGCGCTTGCAGAGCGAGATTTTGCTACTGCGGCTGTGTATGCATCCTATGGGTCATTGGTGTACGCATCTACAGTAATTGGTGGTCAGATTTCAGATAAAATTTTGGGCATGCGAAATTCAATTTTCTTGGGTGGTATATTAATGGCTATAGGCCATTTTGTATTGGCTATAGAGAATGATATGGCGTTTTTTTTAGCACTTGCCTTGATTATTGTGGGTAATGGTTTTTTTAAGCCTAATATTTCAACTTTTGTTGGCACGCTTTACCCAGAGGGTGATCCTAAAAAAGATTCAGGCTTTACTATTTTTTACATGGGAATCAATATTGGAGGTTGGATAGCTCCACTGCTGTGTGGTTGGTTGGCATATGCCTATGGTTGGCACTATGGTTTTGGTTTGGCAGGAATAGGAATGCTTACAGGCTTAATCGTTTTTTGGAGCGGTATACGCAAGAACGTTTTTGGAGATAGGGGGTTGCCTCCAAACGAAGAAGTGATGAACAAAAAAGTTTGGGGAATAAAGCAAGGTGTTTTAATTCCTATTTTAACGGTTCTTGCAGCGCCGGTTATCGCCTATTTACTGTCGGCTTATAAATCCTTGGGAACTGAGGGAACATTTTTTGGAGATCAAAATATTGTTAATATTATTTTTAAGGGTATTGCAATAGCTATACTACTTTACTTGGCCAATATCATGATTAAGGCTACTTTAGAAGAGCGTAAAAAACTTTTTGTTGCCGTTCTGATTACGTTTTTCATGACTATTTTCTGGGGTTTTCACGAATTGTCAGGTAGTGTTATTACCTTATTTGCTGCTAGAAATGTAGATCTTACTTTAATGTCCGCAGCGCAGACAAACTCCTTAAATTCCATGTTCATTATTATTTTGGCTATTCCTATCTCTATGATGTGGACATACTTAAGTAAACGGAAGCTTAATCCTAGAACACCTTATAAATTTGGAATGGGATTACTTTTTGCTGGTATCAGCTTTTATGTGCTTGCAATAAGTGCCAGTAGTGCCGATGCCAATGGCTTAGTGCCTTTTGCTTATTTGTTATTAATGTATTTCTTGTTGTCTATAGGAGAGTTGTTTATGTCTCCCGTTGGGCTTTCAAAGATTACGGATTTATCTCCAAAACGCATCGTTGCATTTATGATGGGGGTGTGGTTTTTATCATCTTCTTTTGCCTTTCAAGTAGTCGGGTTTATTGGAAAACAACTGGCTATTGAAAGTACGGACAAGAATGTAGGCGGTTTTGAGACCTTAACAGTTTATACAGACGGATTTGAATTGATAGCTAAGTATGCTGTAGTGGCCGGTATTCTTGTATTGGTAGCATCGCCTTTGATTAAAAAACTAATGGGTAAGGTACATTAATCTATAGCTCCAAAGGAATAGAATCCCTTTTCACCAGTATAGTGAAAAGGGATTTTTCTTTTGATACAGGTGGCTTTCCATCGTGCGATAAAACTTGTATAGTTGCTGCCATCGGCAATAATTTTGCTTGGATTAGTCCTTGCTATAAATCTTTCTAAATTAATTTTTGGGGAATGGGTGAGCAAAACTATTTGTTCTTTTTTTTCTGATGGATAGACACCTAGGCTATCTAAAATCAGGAACCGCTTTTTATTAATGAAATAACTATTTGCTACGGGTTTATAGGAGATATTATGGATACGTTCGCCAATTTTTATATTGTTTACTGGGTTTTTCGCAGCTGTGGTATCCGAGGTTAATATGGTTGTATCCCAGCCGCTTCTTTCCAAAATAATTGTGTTTTTGGTCTGATGTAATACCATTACCTTATTTTTTTGACTCGCTGCAACTGTTTGATATATGGTATAGCATTGGAACATCAGCAAGCTTGCAAGAAAGAATGCCATCCGTTTGAAATGTAGTTGCTTCAACAAGAGAATTAGGGTGGTAATAAGGGCATAGGCTAATAGAAGTTGTATAGCATCGAAAGAAATATGCATAAAAATAAAATCTTCTTGTTGGGCCACCCAGGCTACTATCTTATTCATGTATGAAATTAGTTCATTAAAAAACCAGGCTAGTGTGCTGGGTAGTTGGTTAATAAGAGCTAAGAGAATCACTAGAATTCCCGTGCCTAAAATGAAACCCAAGGCAGGAATAATGAGGAGGTTAGAAATAAAGAACAAACCGGGAAATTGATGAAAATAGAATAGGCTAATGGGTAAAACACCTAATTGAGCAGCAACACTTACCGAAAGTAGTTGCCAGACGTAACGTACTGGTTTAGATTTTGGATACCAAAATCGTTGGAGTAAAGGATAAATCCAAACAATAGCAAGCACAGCGGCATAACTCATCTGAAACCCAATTTGAAATAATAAATTTGGGTTGATGAATAATAAGATAAAGAACATGGAGAGCGCAAGGATATTGAACGTGTTGCTTGGTCGGTTCAGATACAGTGCATAGGCCACAAAACTGAACATGGTACATGCCCGAACAAGGGAAGCTGATAGTCCAGCTAAAAAAGCAAAGCCCCACAATAAAAGTACAGTAAGGAGTAAACTAATTTTCTTTCCGTGAGGTAGGTATTCCAAGGGCCGCAATAAAAACTGTAGCACCAATAATAGGATGCCAATATGTAATCCAGAAAGTGCTAGAATATGAACTGCCCCAGCATCCTTATAATTGTCATAGGTTTCTTTCGAAATATCGGTGCGCTGCCCTAGGAGTAGGGCTTGTATGACAGCTAGTTCTTCTTCCCCAAAATTCGCAGACTTTAGTTTTTTTATGATGTGATTTCTAGCACTAGCTGCGATTCCAAAAATAGTTCTGGACGGGTTTTCCGTTTTATCATAGTGGTTAGGTGTCAGTCTCACTTGATGGTAAATGCCCAATTTTTCCAGATAACCTTTATAACTGAATTGATGTGGATTTAACGGTACCTTAATAGCGGTCAGCTCGTTTACAGTATATATTTCATCATCTACAGATAAAGTGGTCAGGCTGTCATCAAGGGATTTACTGAGTATTAGTTTTCCAGTGGCAAATGAGCTATCCACGCTTTTGATTTCCGCAATATAGTGTTCCGAAAACGCTGTAGGTTTTAAAACCTCCCTTATTTTCAAATACCAAACGGTTTGTTCTGTTAAAGTAAGGGTACTGTAATGATATTTGTCTTGTTGGGGTTGCGCCTTTATAATGATGAAAGTGCCTAAAGCCATGGTTGTTAAGCTGGCGAGGACACCAAACCAAATGGATTTAGTATTCCTTTCATAACGATATAGGACACCAAGACTTATAAATAAGAACAGTGTAGCCCCAAGGGCGATACTAGTATGAAAAGAAAAAAAATGGCCAATTAGGATGCCAATGATAAGCAGTAGCGTAAGTTTTATTGGAACGAACGCTAGTAGTTTCATCTTATAAAATTCTAGTGGCCTTAACAAAGGCGCTGTTCCAAAACCCTTCTCGTAATGAGGATACCGTTACGCCACGAGACGTGGAGGCATGTATGAACTTGACTTCATCTCCTTCTACTTTTACCACCATACCTACATGGTTGATTCGTTTGGCACGTTTTTTTGTTTTAAAGAAGAGTAAATCACCTTTTTCAACATCTTTAATTCTTATTTTTTTTCCTTCCTCTGCCATGTGAATTGATGTTCTTGGAAGACTTACATCGTGTTCTCCAAAAGAGATGTAAAGCAGTCCGGAGCAATCCATTCCTTTTCGTGTGGTTCCTCCGAACTTATAGCGTACTCCAGAAAAGGTAAGTGCGGTATTGATGACCTTATCTGCTTTGGAATTGGGGCGATTAGTAACGCTTGATTTTTCCGATAGGTGCTCTGTTGTTTCGGTAACGCTCCTTCTATGGTTGTCTGCAGCTGCCACGGAAATCCTTCGCTCTTTGGTAGTTAAGCTCGTTTTTTTGCTGCTCCCGCAACTAGCAATGAACATTATTAGGAATAGGCAGGATAAGTTTCGCATAGCTTACAAGTGGTATATCTTATACTTGAACCCTAAAATTATAGAATTATTTTGTATGATGTCTAGGTATGTGCAAAAAATCTACCCAATAGGTCTTGGTCGTGTATTTGGGTGTTGGGTCTGAATCCCATTTCTATGTAAGCCAGTTATTTAATCGCGTGAACGCTATTGTAATTTTCTAAGTTGTATAATTTGTTTCTTTTTGGTAAGCAAGGAGTAGGATTACGAAGAGTACCAATAATCAAATATTTTTTATATCTACTCAATTAGACTTTAAAATACTATTTTCTACTATTCTGGTAAATGTGTGCTGCGGCTTTGGCACTGGCACCGGTACCACCCAACTTTTTAATGAGTACGTCATAGTTTAGTATT
>JBLICT010000213.1:0-5619 GCA_047632415.1 Maribacter sp. | reverse complement strand
AGGTTTATGAAAAAGATGCTGGTGCAGTTCTGTTAGTGTGGGCAGTTTAAACTTGCCGCCACGTCCTCCGGGAATCTGACATAATTTAGCTGTGTGTTCTGTACAAGTATCTAGAACAGGGAGTTCCTGTAATGGGTTTTCTACCCCTAAACGATGGAATTCTGCGCCCATGATATTCAGGTCAAACTTCACATTTTGGCCTATAATGAACTTGGTCTTTGCCATAGCGGCATTGAACTTTTCCAAAACCGCACTAAGGGGGATGCCTTTTTGCTCTGCTAATGCTGTAGAAATACCGTGAATCTGTTCTGCATCATAGGGAATATTAAACCCATCTGGACGCACCAAATAATCTTCGTATTCAACAACCTTACCCATCTCATCATGCAACTGCCAAGCAATCTGGATACAACGCGGCCAGTTATCCGAATCTGTATAGGGTGCGTTCCAGTTTTTTGGTAATCCGGTGGTTTCGGTGTCGAAAATAAGATACATGTAGTGGGTTTGAGGTTCTAAGTTTCGCGTCTATGGGTCACTATTTGGCTTCTGTTTTAAACAGCTTATAGTTTCAAAACTTTAAGTTACGTAAACCAAAAGATTGACGCATTTTACGAAGTGATAAATTTAATAAAAACCGAGTGGGCTAGAAAAGGGAATTGCTAGGAGTTATCAACTAAAAAAGCCAAACATATTTTGTTTGGCTTTTTTAGTTGAATAAAAGTGGTGTTGAAAGCTTTTGAATATACCGTAGCTCATTTTTAAAACTACGTAAAATCAAGGCATATACTAATCTTGAAAAGTTGAGCTAGTTACCCCACCTGAAGGTATTCCGTTGTACTCATTTACCATTTCTAAAAGTGCATCCATAAAGGGATGGTCGCAATTTACGGCAAAAGTGGCTTGTCTTTGAAATTGTTCTCTAAAGGCATAATCACCATCTTGAAACTTTTTAAGGACTTCTGTATTATCACCAAACACCTCTTTAAGATTCGTATTTCGTATATTTTTTGGATTACTTTCCTTGTCTTTTTGGAACAAGAGTTCAAAATTCTTTACCATAAATTCAAGATGTTCTGGGCCACCATCAAACTTAGACTCCGACACAGGCTTATAGATAAATCCGTTTTCCGTACGGTAGTGTTTTTTGAATATGGTTATATCTCCATCGGCCACAACTTCCAAAAAGTATCTTTTGGGTATCATATCCGTTTTTTTGGTCGATAACATATTCGAATACTTTATCTGGCGGTACTCCTTACCATTTTCCAAAACATAGCCTAGAATATCCTTAGGTTTATAGGTTTCTATATCCTTGCTTTTAATTTTTTTCCCTTCGCTATAGGCTATATAATTTTTTTCTGAAACTGTACTCAATCCTTGCTGGTGCCTATTCGGATTACAGTGGTCTATGTAGATGTAGGTTTCCGCTGTTTTACCGTTTTTAAAGGTAATAGTGCCTTTTTCATAATTAGAACAGCGTTCTATTTCTGTAACGTTCGCCATGCCCTGTCCAAAGAATGCAATACTGCAGAGTAGACTTAAAAAATACTTTGTTTTCATAATTAATTTGTTTTTTGGTTATATACTAACGTAAGTAGCTTATATATAGTACGATAAGGGGTGTGTTAATTTTGGAGAAGAGCAATTTACTTCCTCTTTCTTGTCTATTTGCCTTATAGAGGTTACTTTTTTGTATCGTGGAAATAGGTAAACGAACTATGGATTTGGCAAGCTTTCTAAATACAGGATTTCAAAAACTGTATGTTGTCAACACATTCTTGTTATCTACCTAGAAATTGGTAACTTGACATATTAAAAAATCGGTAATATGGTGAAGCAGTGGTATATTATTCCTTTTTTGGCTTATTGTATAGTTTTTGCTAATTCTGTTTACGGTCAAACTAAAATAAAGCGAGCACCCAATTTCATTATTATTTTTGCCGATGACTTGGGTTATGGTGACTTGGGAGTCTTTGGGAATCCTTCTATTAAAACACCTAATCTAGATAAAATGGCCTTTGAAGGCCAAAAATGGACTAATTTCTATGCTGCTGCTAGTGTGTGCACGCCTAGTAGAGCAGGTCTGTTAACTGGTAGACTTCCTGTTCGGAGTGGTATGGCAAGTAGTACTGCTAGGGTGTTATTTCCGAATTCAAAAAACGGGTTGCCTGCTTCTGAAATCACTTTAGCAGAACAACTGAAAGAAGTTGGATATACAACAGCGGCCATTGGAAAATGGCATTTAGGGCACAAGGAAGAGTTTTTGCCTACCAACCATGGTTTTGACACCTATTTTGGTATTCCGTATTCCAATGATATGGATCATAGTAATAAAAAGGGATATCAGAACTATTGGGCGCAACCAAACGACTCAATCAAGACGGAACATTTTAATGTACCCTTAATCCGGGGTACCGCGATAGTGGAAAGGCCCGCAAATCAGAATAATATTACCAAACGGTATTCCGATGAAGCGGTAACTTTTATTCAGCAGCAGGATAAGGCGCCTTTCTTTTTATACCTAGCGCATAATTTGCCTCATATTCCCCTTTTTGCATCCGAAGACTTTTTAGGAAAAAGTAAGCGTGGCCTTTATGGTGATGTGGTTGAAGAAATAGATGATGGCGTTGGCCGTATAATGGATGCTTTAAAAGAGAAAGGGCTGGAAGAAAATACGATTGTCGTTTTTACGTCCGATAATGGGCCCTGGTTGCCATTTAAAAACAATGGTGGTAATGCGGGTTTATTGAAAGCGGGCAAAGGAACCACTTGGGAAGGCGGTACACGTGTACCTACCCTATTTTGGGGGCCAGGCCTAGTAACGCCAAAAGTAATTTCTGATTTGGGTTCAACTTTGGATTTGTTCACAACGTTTAGTGTTATGGCAAATACAACCATTCCAAACGACAGAATTATAGATGGACTTGATTTGAGTGATGTGCTTTTAGAAGTAAAGCCTAGCTCTAGAAAAAGCGTGCTCTATTATCGAGGTACTGAACTGTTTGCTGCACGCTTGGAAGATTATAAGGCACATTTTATAACACAAGGTGCCTATGGTGAATTTGGAGAACGCGTTCAACATGATGTGCCATTACTTTTTAATGTTGCATTTGATGCTAGCGAACGTTTTAATATCGCAGATACCCATCCAGAAATTCTTAAGGATATTCATGAATTGGTGTCCAAGCACAAATCCAAACTTGTGATGGGAAAAGATCAGTTGGTGGAACGTGAATAACTCGTATAAATGGAGGATAGCTATTTACTTTTATCTCTTTTGAAATTCCTGTTTGGTTCACCCCTAGTTATAGGCGGCCATAGATGTTGGTCTCGAAAATGAATGATGTAGTGTCTTTATAACTTTGATTTTTAGGATAAAGGAATCTGTTGCTATACAACTAAAGAACACCTCGATTTAATGGGTGAAAAAGGCACTAAAAACCACAGTTATAAAAAAGGTAAGGGTTTAAGTCTTATTCGCTATGGATGTGCAAATCTATGCAGTAAAATGTATTAGATTTTCATGATTAGAGTTTTAATGTATAGGGTTGTGGTTCGTTCAATAAATTCGCTCTAAATTTACCTTAAGGACATAGTGTTCTATTAAATTGAAAGTTATATATTTGCAGCCCTTTAAGAGGGAAATTTAAAAAGAATTAATAACTAAGGGTCGGGCACCCTACAAATTAATGTGATATGCCAGTAAAAATTAGATTACAGAGACACGGTAAAAAAGGAAAGCCATTCTATTGGGTAGTTGCTGCAGATGCAAGAGCTAAAAGAGATGGTAAATTCTTGGAAAAATTAGGTATCTACAACCCTAATACCAATCCTGCTACAATAGAGATAAATGTTGATAATTCTGTACAGTGGTTACAGAATGGTGCACAGCCAACAGATACGGCTAGAGCTATTCTTTCTTACAAAGGAGTTATGTTAAAGAATCACCTTTTGGGAGGTTTACGTAAAGGAGCTTTAACAGAAGAGCAAGTGGAGGAGAAATTTAACGCTTGGTTAGAAGAAAAAGAATCATCCGTTGCTACTAAGGTTGGTGGTTTAGATAAAGTGAAAGCAGATGCCAAAGCAAAAGCTTTAGAAGCAGAAAAGGAAGTAAACGAGAAGCGTGCTGCTGAAGCCGCCGCCGCATTAGTTCCTGAACCTGAACCAGAAGTAGAGGTTGCTGCTGAGGAAGCTGTGGTTGAGGAGGCTTCTGTTTCTGCTCTTGATGCTGCTGTTGAAGAGGCAAAAGGAGATGCTGCCGCACCTTCTGAAGAGAAATAAAGTATAAACGATATGCTTAAGTCAGATTGTTTTTACCTAGGCAAAATCGTTTCTAAATACAGTTTTAAGGGAGAAGTTCTCGTCAAATTAGATACGGACGATCCTGAAATATATCAAAACTTGGAATCAGTGTTTGTTTCTTTAGGAAACAACCTGGTTCCATTTTTTATTGATAGATGCCGCCTTCATAAGTCCGACTTATTGCGTATAGATTTTGAGGAGGTAAAAACGGAATCCGATGCGGATCGTATCATGGGGTCGTTACTTTATTTGCCACTTACCATGCTTCCCAAATTAACAGGAGATAAGTTCTACTTTCATGAAATTATAGGGTTTACCTTGATGGACGCTGTCCATGGGGATATCGGTAACGTGCAAAGTGTAAACGATAGCACGCCACAGGCACTTTTCGAAGTCCAAAAGGGGGATAAGCAGCTTCTTATTCCTATAACAGATGAAATTGTTAAGAAGGTAGATCGTGTGAATAAAACCATTTCCGTTACCACCCCGGAGGGATTAGTGGAATTGTATTTGGATTCTTAAATTAAATCTTAACCTTCTTAGGAGGTAATGGGCTGATTGCTTTCAGGATAGATTGCTTTAAATATTTCGGAATCAACGTAATACACAAGTTACTCCTATTGAAGAATTGAAATAAAACTCAGGGTATTTAAAGTCTTCTCATACTTCGTAAGACATAATTTTTCTCCCGTTAGTTGGCTAATACTTCAAAATATTGCAGTTCATCGTTATTGTTACCTACTAAAATACCTTTACTAGCACCCACAGAAATGACGGCCATCCGTTTTGCATCGTTTGCTGCGAAAAAGCCTATTTCAGCACCACGGTTTACGGTAAACGTGCCGCTTCCATTACCTAAAAGTAGAAGTCCAGTACCGGCATCGTTTCTAGGGGTTTCTATTTCAGATACGTATAGATTTTCTACTGCCAACACATCTAAAAAACCATCCCCGTTAAAATCCTGTACAATCATATCATTAATATTTGATAATTGAGCTAATGCAGGAAGCACAGATACCTTAAATTCTCCATCTCCTAAGTTTTCTATATAGGCAGAGGCAAACATATCCGTTTTATAATGAAGCGCGTTTTTGAGCTGATCTTCCCCGTAAACTTCTTTAAGTTCTAGGGAAGCAAAGACATCATATTTTTGAATTTTATACTTCAAACCTGGTATTTGTTGAGAAGAACAGGAAAACCCGCGAAGCGGATAGTGCTTTTCATTATTGTAATAGCCTAAAACAATATCTGCGTTACCATTGGCGTCAAAATCGTTATAGTAGATGTCAAACGGCTTTTTTGGGTCTGTTTTGTATT
>JBLICT010000212.1:0-5662 GCA_047632415.1 Maribacter sp. | reverse complement strand
AACATTCTTGCAGCCTATCGAATTTGCTAATGTTGATATGTTAACCCCTATAACATTTAACGCACCGTTAACAGCATTGGACATAGGTCTTCCTTAAATTTGGTGTAAATCATTCCCTTTTTATATGAAGAGATTTTTACTTCTTGTAATTATACTTTTTGCAGTTAGCTGCACTAAAACAGAAAAAAAGGATTACGTGTTATTCGCAGGGGAAATTGTAAACCCTACTAGCGACTATGTAGTATTATTAAAGGGTACTAAGGTGATTGATTCTGCGAGGTTAGATGGTGCGAACAGATTTACCTTTAAATTGAATTCTGTTGAGGACGGACTATATCATTTTAATCATGCTCCCGAGTTCCAATACGTTTATCTGGAAAAGGGTGATAGCCTTTTAGTCCGCCTAAATACACTTTATTTTGATGAATCTTTGGTGTTTTCGGGAAGTAGTGAGGAAATAAATAATTTTTTATTGGAAGGTTTTTTAACGGACGAAGAAGAGGAACAAACGGTGCGTAAGGAATACTATAATTTGGAATCTGATCAGTTTACTAATAAAATAAATCAACTCAGAAGCGATAAGTTAAAAACACTTAGCACGATAAAGGAAGAGTCAAAATTATCGGAAAAGGCGTTTAGAATAGCAAAAGCTAGTGTTGATTACACCTATTATAGGTATATGGAAATGTATCCTTTTGAACATAAAAGAAAGCTAAAGGAGCATGGTCTGAATGAACTACATGATACGTTTTATAACTATAGAAAAAATATAAATTATAATGATAAAGATCTTAGTTATCTAAGGCCTTACTATGATTTTATGAAGTCGCACCTGGGCAACCTTTCATATATGAATTGTAAACATGGCTGCAAAGACAAAACCGCCAATACAAAAAATCACCTTCATTTTAACCTTCACAAGTTGCATGTGATAGATAGCTTAGTCGTAGAAAAGGAGCTACGGGACAACCTTTTTAGGAATGTTGCCATTGATTATCTATTAAAAGAGCACGATTCTCCTGGAAATAACAAAAAGTTCTTGGATGATTTTGTAACCGTTTCTGGTAATAACATGCATATAAAGGAAATAGAAGGTCTTTATGAAGGAATCCGTAATATACAGCCCAATAGTCCAATACCATCGATAGCTGTTTTATCCGTAAACGATGAGCCAATTACCTTAACTGAAATAGGAAAAAGCAAAAAAACGGTTTTCTACTTTTGGACCGGTATCAACAAAACGCATTACCAAAATATTTTTAAAAGAGTAAATGAGCTTTCTAAATCGAAACCTGAATTAGATTTTGTGGGTATAAATTTTCAAACGAACAAATCAAACTGGAAAAGAATAGTAGAAAATTCTGGACTGGATACGGGCAAACAATTTAGATCGGAAAATTTCGAGGAAGCTACTCAGAAGTTGGTTATCTACCCTATGAACAAATGTATTATTACGGATGACACGCTTATTGTCAACGCTTTTTCCAATATTTATGCTAATTTTTAATTAGCAATCCTAGAAACATTTCAGAGATTTTAAATCTACTATTACTTACTATAGCTAAGCAATAGCAGCTCATACCATTTGTCCGGTAATAATCGCTTTAGTACCACAGAGAATTTTTGCAGAAAAGATCCCACCCTGTAATGGGTTTTTGGGTTTTTTGTTTGTATTATTTTGTGTGCTAATTTAGCAACTGCTACCGGGTTACCTCCTTCGTCTACTTGATTATCTATTGCTGTTAAGGTTTTGCCGTAGTCATCCTTGTAAGGAGAATCTTTTTTAATAGGTGCATGGTAGCGCCCAGAGGCTATATTTGTTGCAAAATCACCAGGAGCAATACAGGTAACCTGAATTCCAAAGTCACGGATTTCTAGTCGGAGGCTCTCAGTTAAGATTTCCATTGCTCCTTTTGTTGCCGAATATATTCCTCGGTAAGGTAGCCCCATATAACCGGCAATAGAGGTAATATTTATCACCAGTCCATTATTTTGAATGCGCATTTGTGGTAATACCGCTTTAATTACATTTAATGGGCCATTGAAATTAGTATCAAAAGCCTTTAGAATTTCCATATTTGGCGTCTCCTCTAAAGGGCCCGTAATGCCAACACCTGCATTGTTGATTAATACGTCTATGCGTCCTTCCTTATTTATAAGCTCAGAAACTGCTAACTGGATACTTTTAGGTTCTCTAACATCCATCTCCAATAAGGTAAACTCCTCAAAATCGGAATACTTGGAAACATTTCGCGTAGTTCCATAAACGGTATGTCCTTTTGTAGTTAAATACTTGCCAATCGCTTTTCCAATCCCAGAAGAGCCTCCAGTAATAAGCACAGTTTTAGATTTCATTCTGTTCTAAATTAACAAATAAAAGTGGAAGTAATGTACTGATATTTAGTTGTTTTAAATAATTGGTGAGTTAAAATCAGGTAAGGCGAAGGTTATTATCTAGCGCTAATTTTATGGCACAAAAAAAGGCAAGCTACCTACATCGCACCGCTACAACCATATACCCTTGCTGTGTTCCCACTCTGGGGGATTCTACAGGAGCTGGTCGTGTAGGACTTGCCAAGTGCAAATATACAATCTTTTAAATCTTTCACAATTCTTTTAGAATCTAAATTTTATCAAATACTAGGGTTTAATACAGAAGAGGATAAGTGCTTCCGTTTGTATGTCTTACTTTTGTAATTTCATTTTATAATTTTTGTGTCATGAGTTATCTAAAATATTTATATGCAGGTGTTTTTCTTACCTTCATTGCATCTTGCGGAAGCGGAAATCAGAAGCCATCCTCCTTATTTGATATCGTTTTAGACGGTAATAAAACCACGCTACAACAAGGAGATCAACTCCGGGTAAATATTAAGAATTTGACAGATATAGAGATACAAAAAGTGGTATACCATATCGATGAAACAACTCTGGAGACAGACGGGAATATGCTAAAATTCAATATTCCAAAATTGGGGAATAAAACGCTAATTGCCTCCATTACATATGACTCAAAGACTGTTGAAGTTTCTAAAAACCTAAAAGTTCTTGCAGCCATGGCACCAGAAATTTATACCTATACTATTGTTAACCAATTTCCGCACGACAATAAAGCATACACCCAGGGATTAGAATTTTATAATGACACCCTTTATGAAGGGACAGGAAAAAATGGAAGGTCCTTTCTTCGCAGTGTTGATTATAGTACCGGAAAAGTGTTGCAACAGATAGATTTGGACAAAACATATTTTGGGGAAGGGATTACGATTTTAAAGGACAAAATATATCAGTTAACATGGCAAAGTAAAAAAGGATTCGTTTACGACAGAAAAGAGCTAAAAAAACTAGATAATTTTCAATACGGAGAGAGTACAAAAGGTTGGGGTCTGGCAAATGATGGAGAAAAGCTTTTTAAAAGCGATGGAACCGAAAAAATTTGGTTTTTAAATCCTGATACCATGATGGAGGAAGGCTATATAGAAACGGTTACCAATTCATCAATTTTTAACAAGGCCAATGAATTAGAGTACGTGAATGGGAAGCTGTATGCTAATGTATATCAAAAGCCGAGTGTTATGATTATTGATGCGAAGAGTGGTGCCATCGAAGGCGTTGTTAATTTTGGAGGACTAAGTGCTAAAATAACTAAAACGGAAAATTGGGTAGCTACGGATAACGTACTAAATGGTATTGCATATCATCCTACCAGAAAAACATTTTTTGTTACCGGAAAGGATTGGGATATCCTTTTTGAAGTAGAACTTCATAAAAAATAAAATGAATAGCTACCAAAAAAAATGTATTGTAATCCAAGATGATTTGGACGATTTGGAGCATGTTAACAATGTACGTTATGTGCAGTGGATACAGGATATCTCTAAAGAGCATTGGCAAGCCATGGCTCCAATTGATATTCAAGAAGAAGTGGTTTGGGTGGTAATGACACATTATATCGAGTACAAAGCATCCGCCGTACTCAATGACGAAATTTTGTTAACCACATATATAAAAAACAGCAAAGGTGCAAAATGTACTAGGGTGGTAGAAATTTTAAACAATAAAACAAAGACCCTATTAGTGCGTTCTAGTACAGAATGGTGCCTATTGAACAAAGCGAACTTTAGACCCATGAGAATATCGGAAAGAATCGAAAAGATTTTTTTGTAATCGGACTAACACCTAATATTACCCTTGTGCGCACACCTATTTTTACGATTGTTATCCTACTAGGAATAGTGCTCTGGAGCAGTTCTTGTCGTAAGAATTTTGATTATGTACCAAGTGCAGGAAACCTTTCATTTTCTAGGGACACCGTTTTCTTAGACACGGTTTTCAATACCATTGGCAGCAGTACCTATGCACTTAAGGTATATAATGAAACGCGGGACGATGTAGTTATCCCATCTATAAGACTTGAGAACGGTCCTACTAGTTTTTATAGGTTGAATGTGGATGGTGACGCTGGAAAAAACTTCAAAAACATACCTCTAAAGGCCAGGGATAGTATGTTTATATTTATAGAAACGACTGCGGATATTGGTGAAAGACCAGAAAATAATATCTTATATACAGATGTACTTGCATTTGATTCTGGAATAGACCAACAAGAAGTACAATTGGTAACCTTAGTAAAAGATGCTGTTTTTCTTTACCCACGAACTAGTACCGACGGTACTAAGGAAACCATTCGCTTATCGGTTGATGGGGAGGGTAACGAAATACGTGTCGAAGGTTTTGAATTAGCAGATGACCAATTAAGGTTTACAAACGAGAGGCCTTACGTAATATATGGCTACGCAGCGGTGGCAGCGACAAAAGAATTGATTATTGATGCCGGCGCTAGGGTACACTTTCATAAGGAATCCGGCTTGTTGGTGCAAGAAGGGGCATCTATCAGCATTAATGGGGAACTGAGCCAAGACCAAGAATTGATGGAGGGAGAGGTCATTTTTGAGGGTGATCGGCTAGAAACATCTTTTTCAGATATTCCTGGGCAGTGGGGTTCTTTTTGGATTGCGAGCGGCAGCAGCGACAATAGCATAAACTACGCGACCATTAAAAATGGAAGTATAGGCCTTTTTATAGAAGGAGATAACGAACTCCTATCCCCTACGCTCAATATAAAAAACAGTCGTATATTCAATAATTCTAGTCATAACCTTTGGGCTAGAACCGCATTTATTGAAGCTGAAAACTTGGTGCTAGGAGGTTCAGGTAGCGCTTCTCTTTATTGCAATCTGGGAGGAAACTATAGATTTACGCATTGTACCATCGCTAACTTTTGGAACAATGGCTTCCGCACCAGCGCGGCGTTGGTACTAGATAATTTTGCACAAGTATCCGAAACAAATACCTTTAGCAGTGATTTGATACAGGCAGATTTTCGCAATTGTATTATAGACGGCAATTCACAAATAGAACTTGCTTTGAAATCTGATGAAGCATCGCTGTTTAATTATAATTTCACCAATTGCATGATCCAGTTTAATGACTTTAGCGAGCAATTTACCGGAAATCCGCTATACAACTTTAAGGATGAAGCCAAATACATGGGTATCCTACTAAACCTTAATGCTGATTTCTTCTTCTCGGCAAGAAATGATTTTAGAATTGGTTTAGAGTCCGAAGCAATAGGTAACGGAGACTTGGAGTTTGCCCAAGA
>JBLICT010000211.1:0-5675 GCA_047632415.1 Maribacter sp. | reverse complement strand
AAATTAGGACAATTTACAATTAGGGGTGATGCCTTGATAACCAATTCTTCCATTGATGCTAAAGTAAACTTGAATACTGCGGTGGGTAGCAGTTATACGGATATCGTGTTGACTAATTTCAACAATATTGATAATGCAACCTACAAAGGTTTTGTTTCTTTAATAGATTTTGATTTAGGGGGTTTTGTGGGAAGTCCAACTGTAGGGAAAACTACCTTAGATTTTAACGTAGAAGGAAAGGGTTTTGTGAAAGAGAAGCTCAATACCGAGGTTATAGGCCAGGTCTATAGCATTGAATTTAATAGATACACCTATAAAGACCTGAAAGTTTCAGGAGTTTTAAAAGATGAGCTATTTGATGGTTCGCTCATCAGCAATGACAGGAACATCAAATTCGATTTTAAAGGATTGGCAGATTTTGGAAAGGACCGAAACAATTTTAATTTTAAGGCTAACGTGGCTTACGCCGATCTTAAGACCTTAAATTTCATTAAGGATAGTGTTTCCATTTTTAAGGGCAAGGTAACTATGGATATTACTGGAACTACGCTTGATAATTTAGTTGGGGGTATTAATTTTACCAGCACGAATTATGAGAATGTAAACGACATCTATTACTTTGATGATTTCACCATAGCCTCTTCCTTTGATGACGAAGACGTAAGGACCATAAACATTAATTCACCCGACATTATCACTGGTTTTATGAAGGGGAATTTTAAAGTGAAAGAACTTGGTAAGCTCGTTCAGAACTCCTTGGGTAGTATCTATACTAATTTCCGCCCTTTTGAGATTTCTAGCGGACAAGACCTTTCCTTTAATTTTAAAATTTATAATAAAATAGTTGATGTTTTCTTTCCAGAAGTACGTTTTGATCCCAACACTTTTATAAAAGGAAAAATAGTGGCAGACAAAGGTGATTTTAAACTCAATTTCGAATCGCCTAGCATAGAAGCCTTTGGCAATGCGGCAGATAATATCGAATTAAAGATTGATAATAAAAACCCTTTGTTCAATACTTTTGTTTCAGTAGGGGAACTAAGAACGCCGTATTATAACCTAAAGGATTTTAACCTCATCAATACGACCCTAAAAGATACCTTATTCTTTAGGTCTGAATTTAAAGGAGGAAGCGAACTTAACGATAGTTATAATCTCAACTTTTATCACACCTTCAACAAGAATAATAAATCCGTTATCGGATTAAAGACTTCTGATATTAATTTTAAGGGAAATAAGTGGGTTTTGAATAAAGATGGAGACTCTAAGAACAAGGTTATTCTAAACCGTTCTCTGGATAGTATCACCATCCAAGAAATTGTAATGAACAACGAGCAGCGCGAACAGATAAGGTTGAGGGGGCAAATCGCGGATTCTACCTTTAAGGACCTACAGCTCCAGTTCAAAATAGTATCATTGAACAAAATTACCCCAGTAATAGATAGCCTAAAACTTCAGGGAGAAGTAAACGGGAATCTAAATATATTGCAGAAGGATGGTATTTATTTACCATCTTCAAGCCTTGAAATAGTCGACTTTGGTGTAAACGATACACGTCTTGGAGATTTGACAATTAGTATTGTTGGGAATAGGGATTTAACCGAGTTTCAGGTGAACTCCCAGCTATCGGAAAAGGACGTCGAAAAGTTCAGTGTAGTAGGCAAGATAGAGAATAAAGAAAAAATACCTAAGGCCAATTTGATAGCCAATTTCAGTAATTTCGATTTAGAACCTTTTAGTCCTTTGGGTGAAGGTGTAATTGATCATATTAGGGGAGATATAGACGGCAGTGTAACCATAAAGGGAGATGTGGACAATCCAAGTTTTAATGGTCTTCTTACCTTAGATAATGCTGGGATATCGGTACCCTATTTGAATGTGGATTATGATTTTGATATGCGGTCAAAGGTGCGGCTATCTAATCAAACCTTTAATTTCGAAAACATTGCTCTTACCGATGTTGCAAAGGGAACCAAAGCCAATCTGGACGGTACTATTAGCCATAGCTATTTTAAAGATTGGGTGCTAAACCTAAATGTAGATACGAATAAAGACCGTTTCTTAATATTGAACACGGAATTTAAGGAAGGAGATTTGTACTATGGCACAGGTTATCTAGACGGTACCGGTCGCATATATGGCCCTACCAAGGCACTTAATATCATCGTAAACGGAAAAACAGCAAAAGGCACCTCGTTAAAAATACCCCTAAGCGATGTCGCTAGTGCAGGAGATTATTCATTTATAAATTTCACTGAAAAGAATAGTATAAACAGTATTGACCTGCAACGTAGTTTAAAGGATTCTCAGGGTGTTGAGCTAGAGTTTGATTTGGATATTACCCCGGAGGCCGAAGTAGAAATAGTAACGGATACAAAAACAGGTAGCTCTTTAAAGGGTACTGGAGTCGGAATCATTCTGTTACAGATTAATACGAACGGTAAGTTTGAAATGTATGGGGATTTTGTTGTGGTTACAGGGGAATTCAATTATAAGTTTGGCGGTATTATAGATAAAAAATTTGCGGTTAAGCCCGGTGGAACCATCAATTGGGATCAAGAACCTTTGGAGGCTGATTTGAATATGGAAGCGGTATATTCCATAGATGCAAATCCTGCACCTTTGTTAGAGAACCAGAGCTTTTCTAGAAGAATACCTACAGATGTCGTTATCAAACTAACTGGTGAACTTCAAAGTCCGAATATAGAGTTTGGCATAGAATTCCCGGGAACGAACTCAATTATTCAATCAGAACTGGAGTACACACTGCAAGACCCAACTATAGAGGAGAAGAACGCTATTTTTCTGCTGGCACAGGGGAATTTTGTTAACAATCAAAGCGGAATAAACCAACAAGCGATAACAGGTAACTTAATACAAAGTGCTTCTGGTATATTAAATTCGATTTTAGGGGGTGGTAACGACAAGCTTAATGTCGGACTTTCTTACGAACAAGGTATTTTGGACCGTAACGCAGATATAGAGACAGATAATCGTATTGGGTTAACGGTTTCTACCCAGATAAGCGATCGGGTTTTATTCAACGGTAAGGTAGGGGTTCCTGTAGGAGCCTCTAGTGAAAACCTTGTTGCTGGCGATTTTGAAATTCAGCTGCTATTAAACGAAGAGGGTACGTTAAGTGCAAAATTCTTTAGTCGTCAACAAGAAATTCAAGCCTTTTTGCCGGATCAGCAAGGTTCTACTCAAGGTGCAGGACTCTCTTATGAAGTAGATTTCAATACCTTTAGGGAGCTTTTTAGGAAAATTTTTACCAAAGCTTCCGACCCAGTTATCATAAGGCCCCAAGCTGTTGATTAGTAGGGCGTAAGCTTTTGTGACATGTCCACGTACTGCGCTTTTTTTATTCCTTTAGTTTATTATTGTTTGGTAAATTTTTTTAAAGCTGAGCCAGGCGCTTCAAAAACTAGCAACTTGAGGAAAACTAATACGATGCACCTTACTTTTGAAACCTCATAAAAATTTACAAAAGCTACATTACTTTTTTTTTAAAGATTCATTTTCAATCATTTAGAATGTATTTTTACTTTTTAAGGCTATTAGCTCTAGTGTATCGGGGAGCGTATCTCGTTAAGCGGATATAAATGAATTTAATCTGTTATTTATTAACCTTTGAAGTTTGTTTAATGTTAGTAAAATACAGGTTTATGTCAAATTTTCGTAAAAATATAACTATATAAACGTTTTTGTTGCGCGAATTTAAATTGCCATCGGTTTCAATTTCATTATTGTATTAACTTTTAGTACTTTCGTTGGCTTAAATTTTTCCATGTCGTCAAAAATTAAAAAAATAGGTGTTCTTACTTCTGGGGGAGATTCTCCAGGTATGAATGCTGCAATAAGATCTGTTGTGCGAACCTGTGCATATCTGAAGGTGGATTGTGTTGGTATCTATAGAGGATACCAAGGGATGATAGAAGGTGATTTTAAGCCGATGGATGCGCGTAGCGTAAACAATATTATCAATAAAGGGGGAACGATGTTAAAATCCGCCAGGTGTATGGAGTTTATGACACCTGAAGGTAGAAAAAGAGCCTACTCCCAATTGGTTACAGAAGGTATTGATGCTTTTGTGGTTATTGGTGGTGATGGTAGTTTCACAGGAGCGATGATTTTTAATCAAGAATACAATTTTCCTGTAATCGGTATTCCTGGTACGATAGACAATGATATTTTCGGAACTACATTTACCCTTGGTTTTGATACTGCTTTGAATACGGTAGTAGAGGCTATTGATAAAATTAGAGATACAGCGAGTTCGCACAATAGATTGTTCTTTGTAGAGGTCATGGGCAGAGATGTTGGTCACATTGCTTTAAATGCAGGGGTTGGCGCTGGTGCTGAAGAAATCTTGATACCTGAGGAGAACTTAGGACTAGATCGTTTATTGGAATCGTTGAAAAGAAGTAAACAATCTGGAAAATCTTCTAGTATAGTGATTGTAGCCGAAGGTGATAAATCTGGAAAGAATGTATTTGAGCTTGCGGAATATGTGGAAAAGCACCTTCCTATATACGATGTTCGTGTGTCTGTTCTAGGACACATGCAGCGTGGTGGATCCCCATCTTGTTATGATAGGGTATTGGCAAGTAGAATGGGAGTGAAAGCGGTAGAGGCGTTGCTGGAAGGCAAAACTAGTTTAATGGTAGGAGTGCAGGATAACAAGCTAATTCTTACCCCTATCAATAAGGCGATAAAAGGCCACACAAAAATAGACAAGGAACTTATTCGGGTTTCGGAAATAATGACAACATAATTTTAATTCATAAAAACAGATAAAATGTCAAACTTAAAAATAGGAATTAACGGATTTGGTAGAATTGGTAGACTGGTTTTCAGAACTTCAGTAAAACGTGGGGATGTAGATGTAGTAGCCATCAACGATTTGTTGGATGTAGAGCATCTTGCCTACCTCTTAAAATACGATTCGGTACACGGACATTTTGATGGAACTGTTGATGTAAAAGACGGGCATTTGGTCGTAAACGGTAAAACGGTACGGATTACTGCAGAAAGAGATCCAAAAAATATTAAATGGGATGCGGTAGGTGCAACAACTGTTGCCGAATGTACAGGTATCTTTACCACATTGGAAACAGCGCAATACCATATAGACGGTGGTACTAAAAAAGTTGTAATTTCTGCACCTTCAAAAGATGCCCCAATGTTTGTAATGGGAGTAAATCACAAAGACGTGAAAGAATCCGATACTATCGTTTCTAACGCTTCTTGTACGACTAATTGTTTAGCCCCAATGGCAAAAGTACTTAACGATGCTTTTGGTATCGAAGAGGCCTTAATGACAACTGTTCATGCTACAACAGCTACGCAAATGACCGTAGATGGTCCTTCTAGAAAAGACTGGAGAGGTGGTAGAAGTGCCATGTTGAATATTATCCCAGCCTCCACTGGTGCAGCCGTTGCGGTAACTAAAGTAATTCCAGAACTTAAAGGTAAACTTACGGGTATGGCTTTTAGAGTGCCAACTGCAGATGTTTCCGTGGTAGATTTAACGGTTCGCTTGGAGAAGGAAACTTCTTATGAAGAAGTGAAGAAGGCTTTTAAAGATGCTTCCGAAGGCGAATTGAATGGAGTTTTAGGGTATACAGAAGAGGCCTTGGTTTCTCAAGATTTTATTGGCGATGCAAGAACTAGTA
>JBLICT010000210.1:0-5706 GCA_047632415.1 Maribacter sp. | reverse complement strand
TAGTCACGATCCATCGCACTGGGAAGCGGAAGTTGTGCCAGATGAAAAACACTTTCATTTGACCCTAAGTGGACATACCCATGGGATGCAGTTCGGTATCGAAATACCTGGATGGATAAAATGGAGTCCTGCCAAATGGCGGTATAAGCATTGGGCGGGAATTTACAAGGAACAAGGACAATTTATTAATGTGAACAGGGGTTTTGGGTTTTTAGGATACCCTGGTAGGGTAGGTATTTGGCCTGAAATAACGGTGATTACCTTAAAAAGGAAGTTGTTAACATGATTTTAACCTGGTGGTAAGTGTACTAAAAGGTAGTAAGCAATTCTATTTTAACATTTTTTACTACATTTGATTCGTAAAGTAAAGCTTGTCATATGTCTAAATTTGGGGAACTTATAGATTTGAATATTCCTGTTCTGTTGGATTTCTATGCTGAATGGAACGAACAGTCTACTGCAATGCATCCTGTTTTAAGAGAGGTAGCTGCGGCTTTGGGTGCCAAAAGTAAAGTGATAAAAATTAATGTGGATAAAAATAAAGAGCTTGCTCAAGCGCTTCGCGTAAAGGGATTGCCAACATTAATGATCTACAAAAAAGGGGAGATGGTTTGGCGCCAAAGCGGGGAACAAGATGCCAATACGCTCATAGGAATTTTGAACGAATACGCGTAACTATAAATATCAACGTACGCTTTCTACACTAGGTATCTATACGAGACATGCTCTAAATAAGATTGATTTTGGGCGTCCAATCTTATGATTTTAATACATCCACTCCTAAAGGAACAAACAATAACCAAGAATGCATTCCCAATTAGGTGCATTTTGTTTCACGTTTCAGCTAGCATAAAACCTGGGCTAATGTATAAATAGTCTATCTGTAATTTATTGTGAGTACGGGTCTTTGTAATCTCCCTAGGGCTCTAAAATTATATTTTTAGTTTACTGGAGCGGTTCCTGCAGTGTCCTCTAAGGCATCTGTTTTTGTGGCATCCAATTTAATGGTGTCTTGTTTAATGTCAGGATTAGCTTCCGGAGTAGTTTCAGGCATTTCAAAGTCGTCCTCATCTTTATAAAAATGTTGGAACTTATCAATATACTCATTGAATATGAGCGTTTCTTTTTCGGCCACTTCGCGATCGTTATTGTTTATGAGGTTGTCTATGTTGCGTCTATAGGCCTCCATGTCGGCAATAATTTCATCAATGTGACTGTACTGCTCGTCCAGATTTGTACCAGCATAATATTCTAAACGTTCTTGATACACTGTTTTTAACTTATCAAACAGCTTACGTGCCTTTTCCGTTTCGCCTACTTTGTAGTAGCCATCTACAAAAGGCTCTACAAGGGTATAGTAACCAAACTGATCTACCGGCATATTGTTCACGGAGATTTCAATCACTTCTTTTGCCTTATCTATCTTATTTTCTTTCATCAGTGCTTCCATCAACCGCGCCAGATTTGCTCTGTACGATACGCTTTGTATGCGTGTTTGTGTGTCATGGTAAATATGCGTGCTTCCAGAATTTCCCCAGTCCCATTTGGTAACGATGTCGTACATTAAATCGGTGTCCACTCTTCCCATTTCAAAGGCATTGGGGCGTTCCGTTCTAATAGGAACTAACTTATAGGCCATGCCATCTAATTGAAGGTAGTCTTTCATCCATAGGAATTCGGCATCGTCAAAGCTTCCACCGGAGAAATAAAGAGGCCTTTTCCAATCATTATTGGCAAGAATATCCAGCATCATCATATTTTTCTTGGTAATAGCACCTGGGAGGTCAATATCTATAAAATCTACGATAAGGGCAGAATCCTTGGCTTTCACTAGTCCACTTTCCAAAACGTTTTGTTTGTTTACGGGCACCCTGATTTTATCGGTAGGGTAGTAGACCATGTTTTGGGTGTTTTCGTCGTAGTTGTTCGCGTCTTGGCCGTTTTGCTCAAATAGGTACTTAAGCTTGGTCCGCGGCTTGTCACTATCGATCCAGTTCATAAAGTCCTTAATAGCCCATCTGTTATCGGTCGCTTTTTGAAAATAGAGTACGTCCCTGTTTCCTTGGCGGTATTTTTCGTGTTCTATTTGTGAAGGGATAGGATCACTTTCATAGGCTTTGTGCTTCATTTGATCTACATACCAATCCGTCTCAAATAAACTTGTACAGACAATGCGCACATCGGTACGGTAGCCTTCTATCTCTTGAGCATACCAAAGCGGAAATGTATCATTATCACCTATGGTGAATAGAATGGCGCCTGCATCTTCTTGGCAGGAGTCCAAATACGCCTTTGCAGATGCATTTGCGGTAAACCTACCGGAGCGGTCATGGTCGTCCCAGTTCTGCACCGCCATTACTGTGGGTACTGCCAATAAGCAAATAACAACAACTGTTGGAGCCAGTATCTTTGGCTTCAACCAATCCTTAAACCCATCAAAAAGTCCGTAGACTCCCAAGCCAATCCAAATAGCGAAAATATAAAAAGAACCGACTAAGGAATAGTCGCGTTCCCTAGGTTGAAAGATATAGGGGTTGGTGTAAAATTGAATGGCAAGTCCGGTAAATAGAAAGAAAATCAACAAAACCCAAAACTGCTTTGGATTTTTTGAAATCTGAAAAACCAAACCAATAATACCTAGCAGCAGTGGTAAAAAGAAATAGGTATTTCTGCCTTTGTTATTTTCAATTTCGCTGGGAAGATTGTTTTGACTTCCCAAACGCCAGCTATCGATAAACTTAATACCGCTAAGCCAGTTTCCATTGTTATTGTATCGGCCTTGAACATCATTTTGCTTTCCGACAAAATTCCACATAAAGTAGCGCAAATACATATAATTGAATTGAAATTCAAACATGTATTTTACATTGTCCCAAACCGATGGTGGTTCTACTTCAATAAAATCTTCAAAACGTTTTAGGAAGCTAATGTACTGGTCCACGTCTATTTCTCCGTTCGCAAAACCTGTTTTAACTTGGTTTGCCGCTTTACGAAGTTCTTCATTAGGTTTGGTTATTCTAAAATCCAGTGGACCAAAGTGGCGCATGTAGTTTTCTGCATGTTGTGAGCTCCACATTCTCGGAAGAATTCCTTGGTGTTCGGGATTTGGTCCTACATCGGCGTTTATATATTTATTTACGATAATGTACTTACTTAAGGTGTAGTCCTTTTCGTATTTAGGTTTTCCATCGCGTTCTTCACCTTGGGAAGCGAACATCTCGGAGTAGTAACTCCCGTAAATGGGACTATCTACACCAGGGTATTGCTCTCTGTTGTAATAGGCCAAAAGTGCCTTTGCATCAGACGGGTTGTTCTCGTTGATGACTACTTTGGCGTTAGCACGTATGGGTAGCATAATCCATGAGGAGAAGCCAAGAAAAAGGAACATTAGGCATAAAACAATCGTATTACCCGTTTTGTAATTATGCTTTCTAGTGTAGCGAAGTCCTAAATAAAAGGCGGTAATAAATAGAATTCCAATAATGATAGAGCCCGAGTTAAACGGAAGCCCCATACTGTTAATAAAAAACACTTCTCCCCAGCCAAATAGTACTAAAACGTAGGTCAAGGAAAATTTATAGACCAACATTAGTAGGCTAATGACGATGAGATTGGCAAGCAGAAAATTCTTTACAGTTGTGGTTTTGTACGTTTTAAAATAATAAAGTAGGCCTATGGAAGGGATGGCTAAAAAGCCCATAAACTGAATTCCAAAGGTGAGTCCCACAACATAGGAGATTAGGATAATCCATCTATTTCCTCTTGGGTCCTCTAAGTTGTCTGTCCATTTAAGTCCCAGCCAGAGCAGTAGCGCCATAATAAAACTGGCCATGGCGTACACTTCTGTTTCAGTAGCATTAAACCAGAAACTGTCTGAAAAGGTAAATGCTAGAGAGCCAATTAACCCGCTTCCTAAAATGGCTATCGCCTTACTATTGGTGATTTGTTCGTCGCTATCCATTAATTTCTGGGTGATATTGGTAATAGTCCAGAACATAAATAGTATGGTGAAAGCGCTTGATATACCTGAAACTAAATTCACCATCATGGCCACTTGACTAGGTTCTAAAGCGAACATGGCAAAGAAGGCGCCGATCATCTGTAGCAAAGGAGCTCCCGGTGGGTGCCCAACTTGTAATTTGGCTGCCGTAGAAATATATTCACCCGCATCCCAAAAACTGTTAGTCGGTTCTACGGTAATGAAATAAGTAATGAATGCAATAAAAAATACGGACCACCCAAGTATGGTGTCCCACTTCTGAAAGTTCTTTGAAAACATGTAACCCTAGTTAAAGCTAAGGGCGAATTTACTAATTAAAATAGATAACAGAGTACAATTTTTATAAACCTTTAACAGGCTGGCTTATGGATTTTTTTAGATTATTGTGTTAAAAAAAGTTTGTGCAAACCAAACTTTGTTTTAAATTTGCACCCTCGAATGTAAAACTTGTGTTTCGCATCCAGAGATTGGCCCATGGTGTAATTGGTAACACACCGGTTTTTGGTACCGACATTCAAGGTTCGAGTCCTTGTGGGCCAACAGAATTTTTAAAGTAAATCCCGACATCATTTTGATATCGGGGTTTTTGTTTTTTTAAAGGTATTAGTATAAGGAGTTTAGGGCTCCAAATTATATAGTTGAAGCATTTTGGTCTTGATAAATTTAGCTAATAAGTTTGAATTACTCGTTTATTGGATTAGTTGCGTTTTTTTCTTCAATTTCTAATCCCTTTTGCCAGAAATATATTAGCTGATAAAACTTCCTGTAAGTTTTTAACGACATAATGTGTCTCGTTGACGTGAATCTTGTCTGTCAAATTAGATATTTTGTATATTGCCGTCCCTAAATGAGTTAAAGATTGACCGGAACGGAAGCTTTTTTAATCAAAAGACTTGTTAGTTCTATCCCGATTCAAAAAGATACTACCTATGAATTTAACCGCAAAGCATCTCAAAATTATACTAGCATTGGTAGTGGTAGGTTTTGTAGTTGGTATTTATCTCCAAGATAAAGAACATCAAAAAAGTACCCAACATGCTTGGAAGGCGAACAGATATAACTTGGAACGGTTTAACAAAATCACTGAGTTCAATAAATCTATGAACGCTGCAAATTGGCAGCTGATGCACGATAGTATTGAAAGGGAGTTGGATACGCTCATGATTTTAAGGTTTAGAAAAGAGATGGACAGTATTAACACCACTAAAGTTGGCCTTAATGGAAGTGTACAGCAGGTAAATGCAGGAGTTGTTTCCGCTGTAATCAACTAGTTTTCGCCTTTAGAGAGCTTGAGAATCTGGTAATGTTGAGGAGTTATTTTCAGTAGCGGAGTCCTGGTCAGTAAAGAGCTGGTTAGGTAAATTTTTAACCTCTTGTTGCTTCCTTAATATATCCTCTGCCTCGTTACGTTCGGCATATCCTTCATCAATTTCATATAAGAGCGCATTCATTTTTTTTCTTGTCCTTAATATTTGCCCAAGGCATGATTAAGCTGGTGGCAATAATAACGAACAATAAGATTCCAGATTCAAAGTTCGCCACTTGGGCTTCCTCCGGTATAGCGTAGAACAGTAATACGGTTATAAGTCTCCTCGGCGCCACAAATAGCTGAGGAAGAATATCCTTTACTCTAAATACCTTCAGAATTACAAAGCGTATCGCATAGATAGATGCGATAATCAATAAGTTAATTAGAGCTGTATTAA
>JBLICT010000209.1:0-5764 GCA_047632415.1 Maribacter sp. | reverse complement strand
CATCCAGACCAAACAATATCATTATCAAAAGGGTCGGGCTGTGCAAATCCACTTTCGCACCCACCAACACCTTTCCATAAACCTAAGGGAATATAACCCTGCCTGCTATTGCTTGGCCCCATATAAGAATACCCGTCTTGCCGGTTGCCGTACACATTGTAGGGTACTTGGTCGTCTACCGAAACGTGGTACATTTGCGCTATAGGTAACACGACCCGTTGAAAGCTCTTACCGTGGTTTAAACTGATACTTGCACAGCCATCATGGGCCACTAATATTCGATCAGGATTGGTAGGGTCTATCCAAATATCGTGGTTGTCGCCTCCCGCCTTATAGCCGCCTTTAAACGTTTTGCCACCATCTAGGGTAGTACTGAATTTTACACTGGCAAAATGAACTTCGTCTGGATTATCGGTTCCAACCGCCATGCGGGTATAATAGGGAGCACGCTCCGCGATATCATGGTCTCTGGATTGCAAAGTCCATGTTTCTCCAAAATCCTCTGATCGGTATAATGCTGGGCTATCGATTTCAAAAAGCGCATACACAATATCAGGGTTGGAATGAGATATGGCAACCGCAGTTTTACCCACAGGATTGTCTTTGCCGCCTGGAAGTCCGTTTGCCGTCATAGGTTCCCAGGAATCGCCACCATCCGTGGTCCTATAAATACCACCACCGGCACCACCACTTCGCAATCCCCAAGTATTAATATGAATGGACCACATACCTACTAGGAGTCGGTCTGGATTTTCAGGATCTAGCGCTAATTCTGCCGCTCCCGTATTTTCGTCAACAAAAAAAATGCGCTTCCAGTTTTTGCCCCCATCTAGGGTTTTGTAAACACCCCTTTCTTGTTGCGGCCCGTAAGTATGGCCAAGGGCTGCAGCATAAACGATATTTGGATTTGTGGGATGCACGATAACACGTCCAATGCGACCCGTTTTTTCAAGCCCCATGTTTTTCCATGTCTTTCCGCCATCTTCAGACTTATAAATTCCATCACCCATCGCATGTGCAGGGCGTATCACAAAGGTTTCCCCAGTACCAACCCAAACAATATCTGGGTTGGTAGGTGTAATGGCTAACGAACCAATGGAGGAAACATCTTGATTGTCAAAGATGGGGTCCCAATTGAGTCCGCCATCCTTTGTTTTCCATAGTCCGCCTGAAGCTGCTCCAATATAATTAATCATTGGGTCGCCGGGAACTCCTGCAATTGCTATGGCTCGGTTGCCTTCTGGACCAATAAAACGAAAGTCTAGGTTTTCGAAGATCGATGGGTCATTTTGCCCAAGTGTTGAAAATGAAATACTGTATAGTAAACCAAAGAAAAGTAGTCTTAATTTCATAGGATGGTCTTTTTGGTCAATTCAAAATAAAATTGACTAAATATAACCAAGATTTATATAAGAAATGTTGGTATTTCAATTTTAGAAATTATCTGAGATAAGTTGGGGAGGCATTTAGGAATCCTTAAATTTATACACAAAGGAAATAACAATGAAGTACGAACAAATCCCGAATACACTTTTTATAAAAAACCGTAAGAAATTCATGCAACGCATGATGCCTAAAAGCATTGCGGTTTTTAACTCCAATGATATATATCCTATAAGTGCGGATAGTGTGATGCCCTTTGAGCAACATCGGGATATATTTTACCTAAGTGGCGCAGACCAGGAAGAAACCATATTATTACTTTTTCCTGATGCACTGGATAAAAAGCATCGTGAAATCTTGTTCGTACGAGAGACCAATGCCCATATTGTTGTTTGGGAAGGTAAAAAACTAACGAAAGATAAAGCAACAGAAGTATCTGGAATCCAAATGATTTATTGGTTATCTAATTTTGATAAAGTGTTCTTTGATTTGATGACGGAGGCGGAAACTGTCTATTATAATACGAATGAGCACTACCGCCAAGCAGTGGTCAACGAAACCCGCGAAGACCGTTTTATTAAAAAGACAAAACAAGATTATCCAGCACATAAAGTCGCGAAGAGTAATCCTATTCTTCAGGAAATACGAGGTATTAAAGAGCCAGAGGAACTTGAATTGATGCAGACGGCCTGTAACATCACGGAAAAAGGTTTCCGCAGATTATTGGGATTTGTAAAACCCGGGGTGTGGGAGCACGAGATCGAGGCAGAACTCATTCATGAATTTATACGGAATCGCTCCAAAGGCTTTGCGTATCCGCCCATTATTGCCGCCGGGAACAACGCCAATGTGCTGCACTATTTGGAAAATAACAAAGAATGCAAGGATGGTGATTTAATTTTGATGGACGTAGCGGCAGAATATGCCAACTACTCCAGTGATCTCACCCGTACCATTCCTGTAAACGGAAATTTTAACAAACGCCAAAAGGAGGTATACGAGGCTGTATTGCGTGTAAAGAACGACGCGACTAAGATGCTTGTTCCTGGAACGCTTTGGGCAGGATTTCACAAAGAATGTGGTAAGTTGATGACATCGGAATTATTGGGACTTGGACTGTTGGACAAGTCAGACGTGCAGAATGAGAATCCGGATTGGCCCGCGTATAAGAAATATTTTATGCATGGGACTAGTCATCATATTGGTTTGAACACGCACGATTACGGGGAATTAAAAAAACCGATGCAAGCGAATATGGTCTTTACGGTAGAGCCAGGAATTTACATTCCAGAAGAAAGTTTTGGAGTGCGTTTAGAGGATGATGTTGTCATACAAGAAAAGGGAGAACCCTTTAATTTAATGGGGAACATTCCTATTGAAGCCGATGAAATCGAGAGTTTGATGAATGCTTGATAAAATTTCTTTAAAAATAAGTAGTTGAATTTCAAAAGCATAAAATATGAAACTAGTCTCATGGAATGTAAATGGTATTCGTGCCTCCGTAAAAAAAGGGTTTGCCAATGTGGTGGCCGATTTTGATGCTGATGTATTCTGCGTTCAGGAGACCAAGGCACAAGACGATCAGGTTAGTGAAGCATTAAAGGATATAAAAGGTTATGAGTTGCATAGTAATAGCGCAGAGCGTAAAGGCTATTCTGGGACCGCTATTTTGAGTAAGGAAAAGCCATTGTCGTTTTCGGTAGATATGGGCAAGGAGGAGCATGATATGGAAGGCCGAATTACCCATGCAGAATATGAACACTTCCATTTTGTAAACGTATATGTGCCCAACAGTGGTAGCGGATTAAAGCGCTTGGATTATCGACAAAAATGGGATACCGATTTTACCGCATATCTAAAAAGGCTATCAAAAAGTAAACCATTGGTGGTAACAGGAGACTTTAACGTGGCCCATACAGATAATGATTTGGCCAATCCTAAAGCTAACTACAATAAAACTTCTGGATTTACCCAAGTAGAAATTGATGGGCTGGATAACATGATGAAAGAATTGAAATTAGTAGATAGCTTTCGGGCAAAATACCCTACCACTTTTGATAAATACAGTTTTTGGAGTATGCGTGGTGGTGCCCGTAGCCGAAATATTGGTTGGCGATTGGATTATTTTATGGTCAGTGAATCGCTTTGGCCTAAGGTAACTTCCGCTGAAATCCATGATGAGGTCATGGGAAGCGATCATTGTCCCATAAGCATAGAATTTAAATTTTAAAGAACATGAGTTTACAAGATGCGGCAGCTATTGAGCAAAAGATGACAGAAGCTCCGGACAACGCTTACGAAATTGGTGTGGCCATTGGCACCTATTTGCCTTTCCTAGTATTAGTAATTATAGCTTATTTGTTTTATTACTACTCTAAGAAGCGAAAGAGGATGAAGGAATAAGGCCATATTGTTTTAGAATCGCGTACAGTAAGGAATTAATTATCTAGAAACAGAAACCAATATGTGATTTTATTCAACAGATTATTTCTTTATTTTTAAGATATTCATCAACACAAAAACAAGCAAACCAGGTACTACCCAGCCCATACTATATGTGCTTAGTGGGATATACTCTTGAAGAGAAACTAATTTTTCGGAGAGCCCAACCGACCCTAAAAAATCAGGAATACTAAAAACAATAGTAGCTATCACTACAGCCTTAAATACCTCGACCGATGCATATTTTTCCGGAACTACATGCAACAAGATAAGCGCTATGGTAATAGGATATATAAACATCAGTGCTGGTAAGGCTACTGCAATTATGTAGGCTACATTAAACTGACCCATCACCACACCTAAAATACAACCGATAACAGCGGTAAGGGTGTAGGCCATTTGGGAATCCTTAAAACGTGATTTTACAAAATCTGATGTACCCGTTACAATGCCCACTGCAGTGGTAAAACAAGCTAAACTTACTAAGATGCTAAGGCCCAGATTACCAATGGTCCCTAAACTCAGGATCGCCATTCCACTTAGCAATGCGGTTCTGGTCACCTCTGCATTAAAGGAGCCATGCATTAGGCTGCCGGAAAAAATCAATCCAGCATAAATAAGAAAGAGCCCCAACCCAGCCAACCAACCCGCTTTACGGATAAGAGCTTTCTTATCAGCATAAGAGGCTTGGTTGTTTTCTATATTAATGGAAATGATAATGACGCCGCCCACGACCACAGCACCAATGGCATCAAAGGTTTGGTAGCCTTCTAAAATTCCATCCGTGAAAGGACTTGGAAATTTGACCTCTGAAAAATCGAAAGGAAATGAAAATAGGATATTGCCTATTAGTAGTAATAGAATTATAATGATAGCTGGGGTCAATACCTTGCCAATAATATTTAGAATCTTAGATCTATTGATGACAAAAATGAATACTAGTCCAAAGTAGATGGTACTAGTGAGCCACGAAGGACTGTCAAAAAAAGGTTGGATGCCCATTTCGTGAGTGACGGATGCCGTTCTTGGCGATGGCAAGCTAATAGAAATGGCATATATGATAACTGAATATACCAAGGCGAAGGTGGGGGACACTTTTTTACCAAAATCAAAAATAGTTCCCTGTAGCTTGGCGTGGGCTAAAATACCCAGAATAGGAATCAGTACTGCCGAAACACAAAATCCTAAGGCAACCAACCACCAAACACTGCCCGAATTAAAACCTAATAGGGGTGGTAGGATAAGATTTCCGGCTCCAAAGAATAAGGAGAAAAGAGCAAAGGCCGTGACTAGTATTTTTTTGTTAGGACGCATATTAAAAAACTAAAGCGAAAGATAATTTAAATATGGTAAAGAGCACCTTGTAAAATAGTACACCTATACATTTTGGAAGTTGACAACAGGAATAGGACACATCACAACAAATTATGGTTCAGATGATTAAAATAATATACCTTTAATCAAAATTATTAAAGATGCCGATTACCAATTGGCATATACTTAAAATCAAATTGTAAACAAAGCATTATAAAGATTCCCAAATCCTGCCGATGCAATTCTAAAACCCTACAAAATGAAAAAAATATTCTGTAATATTTTTGGCCATCATTACTCCATCTCAAAGAAGGTAACTTCCCACATTAAAGAGTACAAATGTATCCACTGTCAAAAGCAAGTAACCACGGATGTTAGTGGCAACCTTTCTATATTGACTCCTGAATTACAAGATATCAATAGAACATTGGAACATATTTACCAGAGAAGACATCATGCTGCGCAACAAGTAGCATAATTCACCTACGTAAAAAACACATAAACTCCATTCCCATGGCCTGTGAAGGAGTTTAATGGTTATTCCCGTAAATTAAGTAAGCAGCTTTCATCTTAACTGTCGTAACGCCCCACAACGGATAAGTAGAAACTACCCTTGTTTTCGGGA
>JBLICT010000208.1:0-5791 GCA_047632415.1 Maribacter sp. | reverse complement strand
ATACGTTTACAACAAAAATTAAGGGATACACCACAATTAATTGTACACAGTCTGTGTTTCTTTTATGTTTACTATGTAATTGAGTATTACCCAAATCTAATTACTAATCAATAAAAAACCGATGCTTTACGACACCTACGGAGAGGAATATTTAGTGTTCCTTCAAGATTTAAACGAAATTTTAAGCCTTAACGAATTAGCGGAGTTGGATTATATGTAATCCTCTTTCTAATTAACCCAAAATCTTTAATCATGGCCTACCAAAACCAAGACAACAATTCGTATCAGAATTTTATTCAAGACTTAAACGACATCCTTGTGGATTTCAATATTAGCAAGCTATCGTATTCTTAGTTTAGTATTCAGTATGTATAAAGAAAAAGCACCTTCCAAAAGAAGGTGCTTTTTCCGTTTATAAAAACCTAAGTATTATCCTAAATAGGTCTTCAATAATTTACTTCTAGAATTATGTCTTAATTTACGAATGGCTTTTTCTCTTATTTGTCTTACCCGTTCTCGTGTAAGATCAAAGGTTTGACCTATTTCGGCTAAAGTCATAGACTGTTGGTCACCAATACCATAATAGAGTTTTACCACATCTGCCTCCCTAGGTGACAAGGTATCCAATGCTCTATTAATTTCAGTGTTCAACGATTGTTGCAGAAGCTGATTATCTGGTCTTGGTGATTCACCGGAACGCAATACGTCATAAAGATTTGAATCCTCTCCTTCGCGTAAGGGTGCATCCATAGAAACGTGTCTCCCTGAATTTTTTAAAGACTGTTTTACCTCGCTTACTGTCATTTCCAACTCAGTGGCTATTTCTTCGGCAGATGGTGGTCGTTCGTGTGCTTGTTCTAAATAAGAAAATGTCTTTTTTATCTTATTTATAGAGCCAATTTTATTCAAAGGTAAACGGACCACACGGGACTGCTCTGCCAATGCTTGTAAAATAGACTGTCGTATCCACCATACAGCATAGGAGATGAACTTGAAACCCCTGGTTTCATCAAAACGCTTGGCGGCCTTTACTAGTCCTAAATTACCTTCATTTATTAAATCGGGTAGTTTTAACCCTTGATTTTGATATTGTTTTGCCACGGATACCACAAACCTTAAGTTAGCAGTGGTTAATTTTTCCAATGCAATTTGGTCTCCCTTTCGTATGCGTTGTGCTAATTCTACTTCTTCATTTGCGGTAATCAAATCTATTTTACTAATATCTTGCAGGTATTTGTCCAAGGACTTTGATTCGCGATTCGTTACCTGCTTGATAATCTTTAGTTGCCTCATATATAGATGTGTGTATGTTAGTAATTCTACAAGAGAACATAATACATTATTATTGGCTCTTTTCCAAAAGGAACTGTACTTAATTATACATATTTTATGAGCTTTTAAGATTATTTACAGGGAACCTCTTGTTTTTTCGGGGCAAAGCTTATTTTTGAGCCATGCGTATATTATGAGTAAAAGAGCCTTAAAAAAATACATAGCAGAATTACCTAAAGAAGAATTGAAGCTACAGCTCCTAGATTTGTATGAACGTTTTCCGAATGTGAAAACCTATTATGACTTTATATTTAACCCGAAAGAGGATAAATTGGTGCAAGAGGCGAAGACTAAAGTTTCTAGTGAGTATTTTCCGGTAAAACGTAAGCGTCCAAAAGCGAGGCGTTCCGTAGCGCAGAAATACATAAAGCATTTTTTAAAATTGGGAATGGAGCCGAACTTGGTAGCTGATGTAATGTGTTTTAATCTAGAAATAGCACAAACCTTTGCTATGGAGCGTAATGTTCCAGATAGTTTTTATAAAAGCATGTCCAATTCCTTTTATGAAATGACGGTTTATATTTCACAGCATGGACTTCTGGTCGATTTTAAGGAACGTATACTTAAGATTTACGAACATACACAAAACGAAACCTGGCCTTTTGAAGAGGATTTTTCAAGAGCCTTAGATATATTGGATTAATATGGCAATAGTACTTATTAGACAGGATGGTAAAATAGACCTTTGGAAAAACGCACTCTTAAAAGCGAATCCAGATTTACTTATATATAGCTATTTAGAGGAGCACCCTAAAGAGGATATAACTATGGCGCTTATCTGGAAGCATCCAGAAGGGAGTTTGGCCATATATCCCAACTTAAAATGTATAGCATCGGCAGGAGCAGGGGTAGACTATATTTTTGAAGATGAAACGATACCGAATACCATTCCTATCACTAGGTTAGTAGATCCTTATTTGGCGGGTGACATGAGCGAACATGTATTGGCATCTATATTTGCTGAACTTAAAAATTTTAATACCTATAAAGTTCAACAAACCCAAGCAATATGGAAACCTAAAAACTATAGACGAATTACAGATGTTACTATAAGTATTATGGGCTTGGGAGAATTAGGTGCACTAACAGCCAAAGACCTGGTACAGGCAGGTTTTAAGGTTCAGGGCTGGTCTAGAAGCAAAAAATCTATTGCAGGTGTCACTACATTTTCTGGCAACAACGATTTAAACAAGTTTTTAAGAACTTCAGATTTTTTGGTATGCCTGTTACCATTAACGCCAGAAACAACCGGAATTTTAAACAACGTTCTGTTTGAGCAACTTCCTAAAGGTGCTTATATTATAAATGTCGCTCGTGGTGGTCATTTGGTAGACGACGATTTACTAGCACAATTGGATAAGGGACATCTTTCTGGAGCTTGCTTGGATGTATACCATCTAGAACCGCTAGCAGTTACGCATACTTTCTGGAATCATCCAAAAATTTTCATGACTCCACATTATGCTAGCGTATCCGATACGAACTCGGTCATTCCCCAAATTCTTGAAAATTATGAGAATCTACAGAATGAGAAAGAGCTGATAAATGTGGTAAGTAGGAAAAAGGGGTATTGAGAGTTTATGCGCGATACGAACCTGGGGATTGAATCGGTAATTACTGAACCTTAAATATGAATCCAAAAACACCCAGCTCCTTACTTTTTTGCCCTCCAATATTTCGGTTACCCATAAAAATCTTCTAATTTTGAAAGGTTTTTGCATATTTATTCAATTTTAAACTTGTGCCAACTTTTTGAAATCACCAAAAGATACTACTGAAAAGACCCTGTACAATTATCAAGAGGAAGATCTTAATACTATTTTCAAGTATTTAGAGGATAACCCAGATGGTTCAAACTTGTTGTACCAATTACCTACTGGTGGTGGCAAAACGGTCGTTTTTTCCGAGATTGCTAGGCGATATATTGAAAAAACTAAAAAAAAGGTAGTAGTTCTTACGCATCGTGTAGAATTGAGTGCACAGACTTCCAAAATGCTCCACGGGTTTGGCGTAAATAATAAAATAATTAATAGCGAGGTAAAGGAGTTACGGGACCAGGATGAGTTCATGTGTTTTGTGGCCATGGTAGAAACCCTTAACAATCGTTTGCAAGAAGAAAAGGTAGAAATCAATAATATTGGATTGGTCATTATTGATGAAGCGCACTATAATTCTTTTCGGAAATTATTCAAATATTTTGAAAATGCTGCTATTATAGGCGTAACCGCAACACCGTTAAGCTCAAATATTAAGCTTCCCATGAAGGACAACTATAAAAAGTTGATTGTTGGGGAGAGTATTGGTTCACTAATCGAAAAAAAGTTCCTGGCTAAGGCGAACATGTATAATTACGATGTTAGTCTGCAAAGTTTAAAACTGGGAATAAACGGCGATTATACAGTTAAGTCCTCAGATGAACTCTATGGCAACCATAGTATGTTGGGCAAATTGATATCTGCATATTCTGAGATTGCCTTGGGAACAAAAACATTGATTTTTAATAATGGAATAAATACCTCTCGTTACGTATATGAGACTTTTAAAAAGGCAGGGTATAACATTCAGCATTTAGACAATAAAAATACTGCCACAGAACGAAAGGAAATTTTAAAATGGTTCTCTGAAACTCCAGATGCAATTTTAACCTCTGTAAGTATTCTTACTACGGGGTTTGACGAGCCCTCGGTTGAAACCATAATCCTTAACCGTGCTACCCGTTCCCTTACTTTATATTTTCAAATGATTGGTCGTGGTTCGCGCTATTTACCTCATAAGGAAGAATTTACCGTGGTTGATATGGGTAATAATGTTGCACGTTTTGGTATGTGGAACGCAGCAGTAGACTGGCAGGAAATTTTCCATTTTCCAGATTTTTATCTGGAAAATATTAAGAACGACGAGGAAATAGAACGGGAATTCATTTATGAAATGCCGAAAGAACTGCGGAATGAATTTGCTAAATCCGATCAGATCGAATTTGATATTAAGGCAGAGTACAAAAAGAGTTTTGCCAATGGTGAAAAGTCCAAACTGGTGTTGGAACGAAGTATAGAGCAGCACGCCCAAATTTGCGTGGAAAATGCCGAAGATGTTTTTGATGCCCGTATTCTAGCCAAAAAACTAAAAGAAGAAATACAGTATCGTGTTCGTCAATATTCTTATTGTATTATGAACAACACCAAAAATTACAAGGAATGGTTGGAAGAGGACTACGAACGAAAATTACGCAGTAAAATTTCCAAAAAGTTTGCTGCAAGAATGTAAGGTCAATCGGATATTAAGAAATGGTAAAAAATTAACTCAGCATCAGTCAAACTAGAAAAAATAGTACTAAAAAACTTCTCATCATTGGTTTTGGGTGGCCGGAGCCAAACGCTACAGCTGCGGGAGTTCGGATGCTGCAGCTTGCAAACTACTTCTTAGCGCGCAGTTACGA
Organism: Maribacter sp.; assembly: GCA_047632415.1. Classification (GTDB taxonomy): domain Bacteria; phylum Bacteroidota; class Bacteroidia; order Flavobacteriales; family Flavobacteriaceae; genus Maribacter. The sequence goes on along the minus strand of JBLICT010000208.1, from coordinate 1,023 downwards.
GGTGACCTTTGTGGCAACCACCGCGGAAAATGAATACAGCTTATATCTTGTAACGTTAGGGATAAAAACCAAGCAGGTAGTTTTGAATAGCGATTCTTTCAATAACTTTATAGCTGAGTTACAACCTAACATCGTCTTGTTCGATAGATTTCTTTCAGAAGAACAATTTGGCTGGCGTGTCGCCGAACATGCTCCTGATGCCCTGCGTATTTTGGATACCGAAGATTTACACTCCCTGCGTTACGTGCGCGAGTTGTGTTTCAAAACAAATATTCCTTTTACTGTCGATATTTGGTTGCAAGACGATAAAACCAAACGTGAAGTCGCAAGTATCTATAGATGTGATGTGTCACTCATAATTTCCGATTTCGAGATGAACTTGCTCAGTACTACTTTAGGAATAAACGAAAGCCTCCTCTTGCATCTTCCTTTTATGCTAGCGAAGGCCGATATCCCGATTAAAACACCCAGTTTTGAAGAACGAAACGATTTTGTTTTCATTGGAGGAGGAAAACACCTACCGAACTTAGATGCAATAAAATATTTAAAAAAGGATATTTGGCCAAAAATTAAAAGCGAGTTGCCGAATGCAAAGTTAAATGTTTATGGTGCCTATCTACCCCAACAAATACTGGAGTTTAAGGATACTTTAAGCGGGTTTAATGTGCTGGGAAAGGCAAACAATGTCTCCGAGGTTTTACAGAATGCGAAGGTTTGTCTGGCGCCTTTACGCTTTGGTGCGGGGATTAAAGGAAAGTTATTACATGCCATGCAGTTTGGTACGCCAAGCGTAACAACAAGTATTGGTGCAGAAGGTATGCATGGAGACATGGATTGGAACGGAGTAATTGCTGACAAGGAAAGTGACTTTGTAACTGCCGCTGTTACTTTATATTTAAATAGAACCCATTGGGAAAATGCCCAACGAAATGGCAATGCCTTACTAGATTCTTGGTATCATAAAGCCTCGCTGGAGCATGCGATTGATTTCAAAATAAGTGAACTGCATAACCATCTTGAAAT
>JBLICT010000207.1:0-5834 GCA_047632415.1 Maribacter sp. | reverse complement strand
AAACATGATAGCACGCACCAAAACAGGTGCTATATTTGATTATACTTCCCATGCTGATCTTAAAAATGTACTTTTAAACTGGTTTCAGCAATATGAAAGACAAGATTTAAACGTGTCTTCGGTGTATGTTGAAAACTATAGTAGGCGTGAACTCACACGACAATTAGCGGAATACATCTAATGGGTATTGTATTAAAACAGTCTTTAAATAACACCATAGTTACCTACATCGGTTTTGCTATAGGTGCTGTGAATACCTTGTTTTTATATACGAATTTTATGCAGGCAGACCAATATGGTCTGGTGCAAGTAGTCCTATCCCTAGCTGCGGTTTTAATGCCTCTTCTTGCGTTTGGAGTACCTAATGCCTTGGTTAAATTTTACAGCAGTTTTAAGTCGGATAAGGACCAGGAAGGTTTTCTAACCATGATGCTCCTACTACCTTTACTTTTAATACTACCCGTTGCACTACTTAGTTATATTTCTAATGAAGCAATTGGAGCGTTATTATCCCGGAAGAATCCTATAGTACGTGATTATGTTTGGCATATCTTTTTAGCTGGTATGGCTATGGCCTATTTTGAAGTGTTTTATGCATGGGCGCGGATTCGTATGAAGTCCGTTTTTGGTAATTTTTTAAAAGAGGTTTTCTGTAGGTTGGGTCAGTCCGTTTTATTGGTCTTGTTATATTTTGATTATATAGGGATTGATGGTTTTATAAATGCCTTGATAGGTTTTTACCTATTGCGGATGCTCATCATGAAATTATATGCTTATAAACTTAGAATGCCCAAAGTGCAGTTTTCCTTTCCTGATAATTGGTGGGATATCGTCAAATATAGTGCGCTTATTATCTTAGGGGGTTCTACCGCTATTGTGCTGATGGAGTTGGATAAGGTCATGCTTAATAATTTTTTGGAATTGAAAAATATCGCCTATTACTCGGTAGCTGGTTTCATTGCTTCTACTATAGCAGTACCATCAAGGGCGATGCACCAGATTACCTATCCGATGACCGCCGAGTATTTGAACAGAAATGATACCGTTTCGCTTAAAAAATTATATCAAAAAAGTTCCTTAACCTTGTTTATCATTGCTGGTCTCTTGTTTTTGCTGATTATTCTAAACCTAGAAGATTTGTACCAGCTTTTACCCGAAGAGTATACAGGTGGCTTTATGATTGTATTTTGGATTGGACTTGCCAAGGTATACGATTCGCTTTTGGGGAACAATAATTCCATTCTTTACAATTCAGATTACTATCGCTCCATTCTCTTTTTGGGGGTGTTACTGGCCGCATTGGCCATTGGGTTTAATTTGTGGTTGATTCCTGCGTACGGTATCAAAGGTGCTGCAATTGCTAGTTTTTTTGCATTTTTCATTTATAATTCCCTTAAATTATATTACGTAAAATCTAAGTTTTATATTTCTCCATTTACCTCGGAAACCCTTAAAATACTCGCCTTATTGTTAATACTTGGCGTACTATTTTATAGCTTTCAATTTGAATTTCATCCGATTGTCAATATACTATTAAAAAGCTTTTTGATTACCCTAATGTATGTAGGCATACTTTACCGATTCAAAATTTCTGAAGATGTATACGGTGTACTTTCCAAGTTCTTAAAGAAATAAGCTGGAAATTATAGCGACCCATATCGCCAAGGAACAGAAGAAACCCCTACGTTTACAGGAATATGGTATTAATATTTTTGACCTAATTTCTACAAAATCTGCCTTAAAAAAAGCATTGAAAAAGGAATTGATTTTGGTGGATGGTGTTATTGGTAGCACAGCTACTTTTATTAACGGAGGAGAACGCATCGAACTAAAACAAGTCGTAGAAAAGAAGATAACAAGACAGGTAAAGTTAGATTTAAAAGTGCTATTTGAAGACGACCATCTGGCCATTATCCAAAAACCAGCAGGCATAACTGTTAGTGGTAACCGATTTTTTACTGTTGCGAATGCCTTAGCACAAAATGTAAAAAAAAGCACTGTTTTTGATGCGGTCAACCCCAAACCTGTTCATCGATTGGATTATCCTACTACTGGTGCACTTCTGGTAGGGAAGACGTGTTCGGCGATTATCCAATTGAATACCTTGTTCGAAACAAAACAGATACAGAAAGTCTATTATGCAGTTACCATAGGTGTTATGAAAAAGAACGGTAGGGTAGTGGTTCCCATAGATAGTAAGGAGTCTATGTCCGACTACGAAGTAGAACAAACGATAGTCTCTGAGCGTTTTGAGTATCTAAACTTGGTAAAACTGCTACCAAAAACTGGAAGAAGGCATCAGCTACGAAAACATTTAGCTTTGATAGGGAATCCAATCTTGGGGGATGCAGACTATGGAAAAAAAGGTTTAGTATTAAAAGGAAAGGGACTTTACTTACATGCCCATTCTCTCCAATTTATGCATCCTATTTTAAAAACTAATGTATATGTGCAGAGCGAGTTGCCCAAAAAATTTATAAAGTTGTTTCTTACCGTTTAGTGCTCTGATATTTCAGTATTGGTTTTACCGATAATTTAATGGAAACAATAAAGAAGCTTGGGCAAGTGGAATTCTAAGATTTGTCTAAAATCTATGGCCATTCCAAAGGAGAGGACTAAGGAGCTGACAAAAAAAGCCCCGTAATGGATTTATCCATTACGGGGCTAAACAACTAACCAACCTAAAAACTACCTTTGGTTCCCTGAACTTATTTCAGGGTCTATTTATTACTGTCTTCTGCTATTACTACTTTTTCTTGTTGCAGCAGACCTTGAGGAACTTCTAGCAGGAGCTTTCTTTACCGTTCTTGAACTGGCACTTCTACTCACAGTACTTCTAGTTCTTGTCGGAGCTTTGCTCACTGTTCTAGTAGTAGCACTTCTTTGGGTTTTAGCTTGACTGCTTCGTGTGTTCGTGCTTCTTGCTGCCGGCTTTTTATACGTCGTGCTAGTTCTAGAAACCGTTCTACTTCTTGGAGTTTTAGTAACCTCTCTTTTGGTTACAGTTCTCCCTTGATTGCCTCTTACTGCATTATTATTCCCACGCTTAACGGTTGTCGAACTTCGAGTTGCGGATGTGGTTCTGTTTGCCACGCCACTGTTTCTATTGGTACGACTCGTATTATTAGACGCTATGGCTCTATTGTTACGCAATCCGTTACTACGTTTTGCTACGGTATTATTACTTCTATTTCCATTGCTTCTTTTCGCAACGTTTCTATTAGCTCTTTGCGCATTGTTCCTAACAGCTACGCGTCTGTCATTTCTGTACACCGTAGCTCTTTCACGTCTTACGCTATTGTATCTATGTTCTCTACCAACTTGGGCATATGCTCTTCTATAGTTGTTTCTATAAGGCCTGTGCCATGAATATCTAACGGGGTTATAAAACCTTCTGTATGGTGTATTCCATACATTAAAGAAACCTATCGCCGGTCTGGCGAACCATCTATGAAATGGACGGTAGATGTAGTGTCTATTATGTATATTAATAAAACCATTGTAGTGACTAAAAGCACCTTGGTTATAAAAGATATTCATGCCACCAATCCTATTTACAAAACCGTTGTTAAAGTTCAGATTAACAGCACCTATCTGGTTTACACGACCGTAAAAGTCATAGAAGATAGGAACGTTTTCTACTTGGATTACTGCTCCGAAATCATCGAACTGTACAAAAGGGTTATAATCGAATCCTGAATTGAAGGTTACGCCTACGTTTCCTATTTGGGCGCCAGCACCTATATTTAATCTGTTATCTACATAAAAATCAAATTCACCATCAGGGTATACTGAGAAGGTTACTCCATTTTCAACAAAGATGAATGAGTTTACAGCGTTAAGGTTGACGTTAGCAACCTTATCTTCAGCTGTTGCGGCTTTGGCCATTGCTGTTCCAAAAAGTACCGCTGCGATAATAAGTACGAACTTTTTCATAATATAAGGTTTAAAGACCTGCCACTTGGCAGGTGTATTCTGGAAGTAACTATTTACTTTCCGATTAGCTTACTGCAAAGGGCGTGCCAAAAAACAGAATGGCTATTTATAATGCTGATAATCAAAGTATTAAAATAAATAAATTATATATTTTCGTGTAGGTTCCTAATGTTTTGGCTAGAATAGCATACCTAATTTTGTACTATTTAACAGGATATTCGTCGCCTTCTCCCCATTCCGACCAAGATCCATCATAAAGAAAAAGCTCATTCTCTAGCACCAAATTGGCTGCAAAAAGAAGAATACATGCAGTAATACCCGAACCGCAAGAAAATAGTAGTGGATAATCACCTACAAATGCATCCTTAAAAGTAGTTTTTAGTTCTTGTTGAGGGAGGAATTTACCGTCCTTTATCAGTTTGGAAAAGGGTAGATTTATGGACTTTGGTATATGTCCTCTTTTTAGATGCGTTCTTGGTTCTGGAACTTTACCCAAAAATCGATCTTCACTTCTAGCATCGATAACAAGATATTTTCCTGAACGGATATTATCAAGTATTGAGGAAGCATTTTTTAAACGCTTTGGGTCAAAATTAGATTTAAAATTACCTAAGGGATAGTTTTGTGCATATGCTAAAGAGCAACTTCCCCCATCTTTCATCCATTCTGGAAGTCCGCCGTCCAAAACGGCTATCGCAGCATGTCCCATGGTTTTGAAGAGAAACCAAGCCCTAGGACTGGAATAGATTCCCTTTGTATCATAAATAATAATAATGGAATTTTCATTGATGCCTAAATTTCTACAGGCTACTTCAAATTGTTTAGGAGAAGGCATGGTGTTGGGTAAATTGGCTTCCACATCTGAAAATATATTTTTCAAATCCATAAACCGAGCACCGGTAATATTCGTTTGCTTAGCGGTTTTAGAGTTCTCGGTCACCACAGGAATGCTAGCATCTAAAACCACCATATTTGGGTTATTGATGTTCTCTTTTAACCAGGAAACCGATACCAACTGTTTTTCCATTATAATTTCTCCTTCAAATACTTCGCAGTAAAAGATGTTGTACTCTTCGCTACTTCTTCTGGCGTTCCTTCTGCGAGAAGCTGGCCTCCGTTTTCACCTCCGCCGGGGCCAAGGTCAATAATGTAATCTGCACATTTTATCAGTTCTACGTTGTGCTCAATGACTACGATGCTATGTCCTTTTTTGATGAGTGCATTGAACGACTTTAATAGTTTTTGAATATCGTGAAAATGGAGTCCGGTGGTCGGCTCATCAAAAATGAATAGCGCTTTGTCCTTTGTTGTTCCTTTTACCAGGAACGATGCCAGTTTAATACGTTGCGCTTCGCCACCGGAAAGGGTAGAGGAGGACTGCCCCAAGGTTACGTAGCCCAAACCGACGTCTTGCAAAGGTTTTAATTTGGATACGATTTTTGTTTGCAGCCCAGTTTCGAAAAAAGCAATGGCATTATCTATGGTCTTGGTAAGGATGTCATCTATGTTGGCGTTGTTGAAGGTTACTTCTAAGACATCTTTTTTAAAACGCTTACCGCTGCATGTATCACATTCCAAATGCACATCTGCCATGAACTGCATTTCTACTGTAATTTCACCTTCGCCTTTGCATTTTTCGCAACGACCTCCATCTACGTTAAAAGAAAAATGTTTGGCCTGGTAGTTTCTAATTTTGCTTAGCTTCTGGTTGGCGTATAGGTTACGGATATCGTCATAGGCCTTTATATAGGTTACAGGATTAGAGCGCGAAGACCGTCCAATGGGATTTTGATCTACGAATTCTACGTGCTTAATATGTTGATACTTCCCAGAGACCGAGCTAAACTGTCCGGCTTTTTCACCATAGCCGCCCACTTCTTTCAATATAATAGGATATA
>JBLICT010000206.1:0-5858 GCA_047632415.1 Maribacter sp. | reverse complement strand
ATGGGTACTCCCATGCATTTAAGTAATAATTTATACCCCCAGTAATGCCAATGGCAATTAAGCCAGAGCCTATCTTACCATAGAATTTCTTAAGCGTAGCTACCCTTTCCCGTGCCCTAAAATATTTATTCTCTTGTTCCGTATTTTCCATGATTCTAGTATTTTGGATTATGAGTTTTGCATAAACTCTTTTATTTTTCGCTCTTCCCAGTCTTTCCCAAACAAAGGATTATATCCGTATGCGCCTAATCCGTGCATTACAAGTCCAAAGCCCCATCCCAAAGCCGGAAATAGAAACCACGCAAAACTTGTGGTGTTGTAGTTTATATAGGCCAGTACTGAGATCACTATGCTATATGCAAATAGATTTCTATAAAAACCCTTAATAGCCTCTACTTTTTCTTTTGCTTTTACATACTTGCTGTTTGTGTTTACATCTTGAATTTCCATTGTTATACGTTTTTAAGTTAATCTTTTATTCTTTTTGATACATCAAATTTGCGAAAGAAAGACTGTGATTTAAAAAATGAAATACCCAACTGTAGTTAATTAAGGATGAGTTGTTCTATTGGACTTGACTGAACTAGTAAATCAGAAATTACCCTAAAAACTATCGTCCTCCATATACTCCTTAATTTTGCGTTCCTCCCAGGATCTTCCAAAAATAGGATTATAGCCAAATGCCTGCAGACCATGACCTAACAAACCAAAGCCCCATCCCAAAGCCGGAAAAATAACCCAAACAAAGCTCGTGGTACGGTAGTTAATGTAAGCCAATATTGGTATTACGACGAGGTAGGAAGTCAGATTCCCGTAAAAGCCCTTTATCGCCTCTACACGCTCCTTAGCCTTCTCATATCGCTTATCCTCTATAAACGATTCCTGCGTTTCCACTACCGAGGTCCTTTTAGATAACATAGGTAAGTACACATTAAAGTGAGACGTTGTTCTTTCTATCCCTACTTCTCTATCTGTAAGGATATTATAACGTTGTCTTATGTTTTGCAAGCCAACACCGGTACTCTTTTTTACCACCTGTTTTTCTTGCAGGTTATTACTGACCACTAGCATGTCATCTAGTTCTTCTACCTTTATATGCAATGGCTTTTTAGAAGTAACTATATTGTGTTTTACGGCGTTCTCCAGCAATAATTGCAGCGATAAGGGAACAATTTTAGCATCCGGATTTGAGCACATATCGGGAATATCCAGAAGTATACTATCCTCAAAACGCATTTTCAATAATTTCATATACGTTCTAGCAAACTGTAGCTCTTCGTCTACCGTAACTAAATCCTTATTTTTTTGTTCCAGGACATAGCGGTAGACCTTGGATAAGGAGGTGGTAAACTTTTGTGCCTGAAAAGGGTCCTCTTCAATAAGACTTGTGAGCACGTTTAAACTATTAAACAAGAAGTGCGGATCCAACTGATTTTTGAGTGCATCAAATTTTGCCGATGCCGTACCTGCTATAATTTTCTGTTCCTTGACCTTGGTATCTTGAAGCGCTTTATAAAAATAAAATGCGTGTAATATCGCCGATACCAAAACAGCAATTACAAGGACAAACATATAATTGGAAATATTCTCTTCTTGAACAAATTGAACAAAATCTTTCCCGTAGAATACCACCTCATCTAAGGTTCTAGCCAGGCCATAAGAGAGTACTGTTAGGAGAATAGAGCCTATGGCGCCAAACCATAATCGTTTTTGGGTCTGCTGCTCCCAACTGTATTTCCCCGTCAAATACTCATTATAATAAATATTGGCACAGGTAATAATAAAGGCATAAATAAAGGTAACTCCTATACCCTCTATCTCCTCCATCCATACAATGCCGCGGTTCAAAGCCATTATAATATTCAAAATAGAAATCCCTAAGGTTATGTAGAGACTCACCTTTATGACTTTCCCGAAAACTATTTTGTTCTTACTGTTTTCCGCCATCTGCATAATTGGAACTTTTGATTGATTTTTAATTTAGAAACTACCAATATCAGTGTTTTGAACTAGCTTCTCTTTATCGCCTTAATTGCTATTCTTTACAGTGCGACAACACTGTTTCCGCCCTTTCTTTGCCCCAATTAGGATGAAAAGCAGATTCTGCCTTAAAGGTATCAAAAAGTTCCAAGGAACGTTCTACGTCTTTACAATAGGGAGCTGTGTCCTTACCAAAATATGTTGCTGACCCCATATCCCATTCTGCCTTGGAAAAAACGACTCTAGGGTTCTCTGGCGCTAGCTGCAAGGCTTGCGCATATAATGCAGCAACTTTTCCAGACAGCGTCATACCATACGTTGCGCCATCAAAAGCGATCCACGCGGTATGGGTCATGGCCTGCTGTACCATTATTTCCGGATTATTTGGAGAAATACGGTTTGCCATGTCAATAAATTCTTGCGCTTTGCCTAATTTTTGGCTTAATTTTTCTTTATCCTTTTCCTCGAACGCAGCAATCGTATTTATGGAAGCAACGTAATAATGGGGTAACCAATTATCCATTTCTGCATTTGCTATACGTTCGAACATGTTGGAGGCATCAACGGTTTTACCTTCGCCCCAGAGTTGAAATGCTTTTTGCATTCCTTTGGTATAGGCGTCTTGGGCATATGTTGCGGCGGATATCACCAATGATAAAATTAGAATTGCTTTTTTCATAGTATTGGTTTTAATGGATTATACGTGCCAAATTTCATCCTAGTGTGCCATGAATCGAAAAAAGAAGCACCCAGTTGTTGATTTTAAAGACCGAATTGCGGTAATTTTGTACTGTGATTAAAAACCTACAGTTACGACTAAGCTTAGCCGAGGAGTCCCAAGAAGGCAGCCTTAAAAAAAGAACAGCCCAATTTTTAGGTTTAGGCGACCAACCGTTCACCTTACAAATACTTCGAAAATCGATTGACGCTAGAAAACCGGAAATCATTTTCAATTACAAATTGGCCGTTTATATTGGGGAAGATGCTCCAAAAGGAGATTACGCTTTTGATTACAAAGACGTATCTAAAGCAAAACCAGTTCATATTATAGGTTTTGGTCCTGCGGGTATGTGGGCAGCGCTTCGTTGTTTGGAATTGGGTTTTAAACCGATAGTTCTGGAAAGGGGTAAAAATGTCCAAGAGCGTCGAAGGGATATAAAGGCGATTAATAGAGACCACATTGTAGGTGAAGATTCTAACTATTGTTTTGGCGAAGGTGGGGCAGGCACCTATTCTGACGGAAAATTATACACCCGAAGCTTAAAGCGTGGCGATGTAAGGCGTGTATTCGAGAGTTTGGTACACCACGGTGCCACGGAGCAGATCCTTATAGATGCCCATCCTCATATTGGCACGAACAAGCTTCCGAAAATCGTTCAGAATATTCGAGAAACGATTATTGAACACGGTGGCGAAGTTCATTTTAATACGAAAGTAACAGATTTTATTATTGATGACAACCAGCTGAAATCCATTGTTTTAAACGATTCACAAGAACTAGAAACACAACGCGTCATTCTCGCAACTGGGCACTCTGCCCGTGATATTTTTGAATTGTTACACAAAAAAGATGTAGCCTTAAAAGCGAAATCATTTGCGATGGGGGTGCGCGTGGAACATCCGCAACATATTATAGATTCCATTCAATACCATTGTGGAGGGGAACGGGATGTGTTACTACCGGCAGCGGCCTACAGTTTGGTACATCAGGTAAAAAATAGGGGCGTATATTCTTTTTGCATGTGTCCTGGCGGATTTATAGTCCCAGCCGCTACAGCGCCGGGCGAAGTAGTGGTGAATGGCATGTCGCCCTCCAAAAGAAATAATTTGTATGCCAATTCGGGAATTGTTGTAGAAATCAATGTGGACGAGGATATTCCTAAATTTGAAAAATTTGGTCCGTTAAAAGGTTTAGAATACCAAAAAAGCCTAGAACGATTGGCTTTTACATCAGGTGGAAGAACACAAACTGCACCTGCCCAAAGACTAACGGATTTTGTAGACGGAAAACTATCAACCGACCTCAACCCGACCAGTTATCAACCCGGTCTGAAATCCGCACCTATGCACTCTTTACTGCCAAAATTAATCGGTAGTAGGCTACGACAAGGTTTTTCGGAATTTGGAAAAAAAATGCACGGGTATTATACGTCTGAAGCTAATATTATAGGGGTAGAATCACGAACTTCGTCTCCAATCACCATTCCTAGAAACGAACAATTGGAACATCCAGAAATAAAAGGATTATTCCCTTGTGGTGAAGGCGGTGGTTATGCTGGTGGGATTGTTTCCGCGGCCATGGACGGAGAACGTTGTGCAGAAGCTGCAACAGCAGGTTTATAGAAAATAGTTAGTTGTTCTTAACCCTGTACGTGATTCTTCTGTTTGTAATTACGGTACAACTACTGATTGCTAAACTGGTAATAGCGGAAATATTCAGAACCGGGTCACCAGGCATTCCTCCGTATTCTACCACATAACCTTGGGAAGCATAAGCACCACCACCACCGTTATTTGGCAAATCATTCCAAGCACCTATCGGAGCTCCGTCGCGAATAACAGATGCGGCTGCAATATGTGCATAATCTTCTCCACCACCACCTACGTTGTTAGGCTCACCCCCGTTCCAATTAGCAAAAGTCAACTCGGTACCATTGGCCAGACCTTGCCAAAATTGAATACCTGCCTCTGGTCCGGTAACCCAACGCCATTCGCCTTCAACGGCTACATCTGTAGCACCTATCCAACCAAAGCCACTGGCCTGTGCTCCAGAGAAATCTGCTTCTTCTTGTGAGGTGAGTGTTACCAAATACCCTTGTAATCCAAAATAAGTTCTTGAAGCTGCTGCAGTTTCCGCTGCGGTCCATGAAATTCCAGGATCAGAAACGAACTCATAATAATGCTGGGTTACGGGCAAAAAATTAGCTTCGCCAACGGTAATTGAAAACTGCCTACTACCTGACGGATTTGGTGAACTACTAGAAAATTCAGTTGCTAAAACGGCAGCCTCAAACTCGGTGTATGTAGTAGGGCCTTGCAGTGTTAATTCGCCCTGTACCACATCCCAACTTGCGGTAATGTTTGGATGGCTTCCCGCTAAGGATAATAGGTCTTCACCATTTATATACCCATTGGATATCTGAATATAAACGGCTGAAGTAGATGTATCGTCTGGATCTGTTATGCTTATTGATGTCGCAATGGGCAATGACCCATTGGGGCAATAGATTTGATTTCCTACAGCGGTTATGACTGGCGGATCATCTGGAAATTGAACGGTGAAAAGAATATTATCGATAAAAATACGCTCAGGACGCCCATCCCAATCACCACTATCAGACAAAATCCGTATGGCAGAAGTAGCGCTGATTTCACTTGGGTTTAGGTTATAACTAATACTTGTTCCCCCGCTCATTACAGCAACGGTATTAAAAGAAGATCCATCGAAAAGCTGAAGCGCAAGAGATTCATCACCTCCCGTTCTTTCATAGGTAAAATCAAGGGTAGCGCTTACGTAAGCAGATAAGTCTAAAGTACGCGTTATACTCCGGTTTATTCGTAGATTGGTAAATCTAAGTCGATTATTATTTATTCTAATACGTCCACCACCAGGGTCTGTTGTTTCACCCGATTCAGTCCAACTAGTAGAAAAATTTTCTGATCCATCATTGTTTGAATAAGATGAACTTTGAAAATCATCTGCAAAAGTATCCTGTCCAAAACCGGTAATGGTTGCGGAAATGAAAATCAACATACAAAGCAATAGCTTTTGAACCATAGTCCTCAATACGAGTTTATTAAGCTTAAAAGTACAAATAGTGCTCTGCTTTTCTATATAAATGTTGTGTACTGTACTAATTGTGATGTAAAGCTTAATT
>JBLICT010000205.1:0-5870 GCA_047632415.1 Maribacter sp. | reverse complement strand
TTACCTTTGAGAATTCCTTTTTGAATAGCGCTTACGATAAAAGGGGTTGAGGATGCCCCGGTGATTACATATGTGGAATTACCACCGGAAGGCCCTCTGGGTATTGTGCCGCCGTCCTTGTAGTATTGTATCAAGGAATTGGTAAAGTCTTCCATTATATCTGTACAAACTAGTCCCCAAAGGGTATTTATTGTCCACTGCGCTCCCCAGAAGGAGTCAGAATTATAGTGATTAAATTTGGTTTCTCCGTTACTATTTAGGGGTAGTTGGCCGATTCTGAAATCGGGACCTGTATTATCTTGCTAGGCCTCATTTATATCATCAATAATACGCCGGCCCTGAAGGGTATGCCAAAGGTCTGTGTAAAAACGACGCCTTTAGGTTTCTGTAATGCCCTCTATTTTAATCCTACTTAGCAGGGTATTCCATTCTTTTTTAGATTCATCCACCACTTTTTTAAAATCCCAATGATTTAGTTCAGTGGCACTATTATTTTTAGCATTCTTTATGGAGGTATATAAAATACCAACTTTCATTAAAACTGTTTTCTGTTCAGGATTGGTATACACTAGATAGTTGCCAGATGTTTTGTCTTTGGTAATGGAATCCAAAGCGCTATTGAACTGGAAGTGAAAGAAGAGTGAGAATGGTTTTGGACACCTAAGTGAGGGTGCTATTTCCAATTGACCTATCAGGATGTGGTCATTTTTTTGTTCCAAACTACCTTTTTTATTTTCAGTAGGGCCTAACATTGTGTTTAAATTGAATAGAATTCCCGGACTTGCCTCATTAGGAAAAGAATACCGGTGAAGACCAACTCTTTTTGTACTTGTAAGTTCGACCTCAATATCATATCGTTGTAATTGTACCGAATGATGACCTGGCGATATTTTTTCTGTGTCATGGGAAAATGCAGAATAGAAATCTTCGAAAATTGTTGGTGTGTGCTCTTTGGTTAGGGACACCGGCATTACGGAAAGCCCGGAAGCCTGCCATCCATGTATATGGCTAAAACCTTTTATGGTATCCGTTTAGCGGTATCCACTTCCCCAAGCTCCTTCTATTTCCGTATCTGGACTTAAGTGAACCATGCCAAACGGTCTACTGGCAGAAGCGAAAAAGAACCAACGACTATGTTCAGTATCCAATTGCGGATACACCATGTCAACATAGTTTACAGGTTCAGTGATTTTATATCCCGGTTGTTAGTTCTCATTACATGCAGAAACCAAAATAATAGCTAAAATGATTCCTATATTTTTAAATAATAGAATAGTACTTGGTTTCATAAGATAGTTTCTAAAAAGAGACATAGTTCTGTTGTAATCCTATTTTAGGATAGCCAAGTTGATTTTGAAAGTTTGAGGAAGTACTATTCTATTTTTATTAAAATCCATATAGAATAAAGGCAGGCAAATTATTGCCTGCCTTTATCTCAAACTAACTCAAACAAATACTTAATATCCTTGATTTTGCTCCAAGAACCCGTCTATCCCAGATGCGGCATCGACTGCACTTTGTGGAATGGGAAACAATCGCTTATTTGAATCTGAATCTGTTTTCTCTGTCCAAGAATCTTCATAGGTGCCAAAACGAATTTGGTCGCCTCTTCTAAAACCTTCCCAGTATAGTTCAAAACCACGTTCTCTAAGTAAGATGTCCGCATTAAGAGCCGATAGTGCTGGTGGCGTCTGATCTGGTCTTGCTGTTCTTGATGCTCTTAAAACGTTAACATCGGCAAGGGCTCCTCCTGTATCACCATTTCTCAATTTAGCTTCTGAGCGCATCAAATAAATTTCCGCTAGTCGCATCAATACCAAGTCCACACTACTAAAGTTGTTACCGTTAGGAGATGTTCGGCTAAATTGATACTTAGCGCAACGATACCCAGTATTGTGGAAGGAGCCTTCATTGCTAAAGTCTATTTCTAAGGTATGGTTTACATAGGCTACATCTCGATCAGGAGCATTACCTTTTCGTTGCAGTACAGGATAGATGCGTACTCCGCCATCACAGGTGAAAAATATACCATCTTCTCCTTTTCTTGGTCCCCACTGAGTGCCACGGATAACGCCTCGATCCATTTCAAAGTCTTCAGGAACGGCGCAATAAAAGTGATCCTCATCATTTAAAGGGGAAAGACCCGTTAGATCTTGCAATTCGTCAGGTACAATAGTATTCTTTTGAAAGAACCTTGCATCGGCTTCCGCAGGATCTACATCACCATAGGCATCGGCCCATGACTGAAAAAAATCAGGTGTAAAAGCAGGACCGTCAGTTCCATCTGCACTAGGAAATTCCGGTCTAGGAAACATAGAGCCAGCTATGGACCAATATGCCCAACGACTGTGCTCACGTTTGAGTTGTCCTCGTTGATCCAAGGCGAAAATTAATTCAGCATTACTATTATTATCATCGTTGAATAGTTCAAAATATTCTTCGGATAATGCAAAATTCCCAGTGTTTATGATATTATTGGTATATTCAATTACCGCCGTCATATCTTCAGGTGTGAAGTTGGGCGTGCCATACGGATCACGGTACACTGCAGCATTGAGATGCAGCCTGGCTAAAAAGCCCCATACGGCAGCTTGGGTAATTCTTCCAGGACCTCTATCAACATTGATAATATCTACTACAGAAAGTAATTCACTTTCAATATAATCAATGGCATCTTGTGCTCTTAAAACTTCAGAAAGTTCAGTTGAGTTTTCTTTTTTGAGAACTAGTCCCCAACTATCCAACATTAACATATTTAAATAGCCTCTTAGGGCTATCATTTCGGACAATGCCAAAGTCGCTTCACTGTCTCCTTGCTCGGATAGTGGCCTAAGAACCTCTATTGCAGCCAAGGTTCTAGAAATATTGGTGGTAAGCTTGTTCCACCCATCACCGATTAAATCATTTGTTGGTGTAAAGCTGTGTTGGTGGGTAGCTAAATATTTACCACCATCGAACCAATCGGAACCACCTCGATAGGGTAAAATAGCCTCATCAGAAGGTATGAGCTGCAGTCCATAATAATTGGTATGCCTCCACGTCCACGAAAGGTAGCCATAAGCTGGCGCGATAGCACCACTGATAGCCTCTCCCTGGCCGCCGAATTCTGCTTCGTCTAATCGAACTTCTTCTAGTTCGGTACAGCTCCATTGTAAAAAGGATGCTAATGCAAGTGTAATAACTAATATTCTATTTTTCATTTGAAGTAATTTTTTGATTAAAAAGATACATTTAAACCTATTAAAAGAGTTCTAGGGGCAGGATACGTAAACCGGTCAATACCAAATGTTTGAATACCGTCTGTTGCACTTCCTGTATTAACTTCTGGGTCAAACCCTGAATAATCGCTTATGACAAAAAGATTTTGTCCTGTCATCGTTAGTCGAAGGTTGCTTACCCAATCACCAAGGCCAATTTTTGAGGGGCTTAGCGTATACCCAAGGGTAGCGTTGTTAAGCCTTAGGAAACTACCATCTTCCAAATATCGGGTTGAAACTTCATTCGAATTACTATTGTCTTCATTAGGAAACTGAACGGCAAAATCTGTAGTATTTAAACTTCTGCTCAATTGTCCTCTAGAAAATAAAGTCATAGCAGTATGATTGTAAATTTTATTTCCAGAGACGCCATTGAAATTGAATCCTAAATCAAAATCCTTGTAATTGAACTTTAGATAAAAAGCATACAAAATATCTGGGAGGGCGCTTCCGGCCACAATCCTATCATTGTCTAAAGACTCACCATCGGGCACTACATCAGTAAACTGATTTCTTCCATCAGCCCCTATGCCAATGAACTCTTTCATGAAGAATGCGCCAATGGGTTCATTGTTAATATAGCCGTTTATGGTTGCACCGGTTTGGCCTGCACCTTGTGCTGCTCCGGTTGTAATAACTGCAAATTCGGAGTTTTCTACCCTATTATCTGTATAAGTAAAGTTACCTCCTATGTTAAAGGTGAAGTCCTCGGTAAAACTGCCCCGATAGTCCAATGCAATTTCAAGCCCAGTATTTTTTATTTCCATACCTTGGAGGTTAGTCCATATCTTTTCTGTCGGTTGTATAGGGTCAATTCTATTGGAAAAATTTACTACATCACTGGTAACTTTATTAAAGTAATCTAAGGTACCCGTAAGTTTATTTTGGAACATACCAAAATCGAAACCAATATTGGTTTGTGTAGTTACCTCCCATTTAAGATTAGGGAACGCAGTCCTTACAGGTACAGTTCCAAAGGGGTAATCTGCCAATGAAACCTCATTACCACCAATCGGGTAGGTATCGTTTTCTGTTTTGGAATCTGTATAACTTGCTAAACTCACTTTGCTAGGAATACCAGCTTGGTTTCCTGTTTGGCCCCAACTAGCTCTTAATTTTAGGGTGTTGAAAACAGCGTTTTCTGCCATAAAGTTCTCTTTATTTATATTCCAACCCAAAGCTACTGATGGGAAATACCCATATTTATTGTTTTCGCCAAACCTAGAGGAACCATCGGCTCGCATGGTGGCGGTTACCAAATACTTATTTGCATAGCCATAATTTACCCTACCAAAGAAAGACTGTATTTCGTTTATGAAAGCTACTGAGTTCAACGTAGTTGGAAATACATCCGAACTTATTTGATCTTGATACCTCGGTTCTATACCATTATCGGCAAAACCTTCGAGCTCAAATTGTTTTCGTTCAAATGTGGTTTCTTGGTAGGAATGTCCTCCAAGTAAGGTTACGTTATGGTCTCCTTTTTCAAAGGTATATGTAAGCGTATTTTCAATTAGGGTATTGCTGTTTACCGTAGCCGATGAATTCAAAAACCCAAATTCAAAACCTTCTATCAAGTTAAATGGGGATCTTTGTTGATCTCGGGTTGTAGATGTATAATCTATACCTAAATTCATTTTATAGGTTAGCCCTTTAGTGATTTCAAAGGAAGGTAAAATATTAGCTAAAATACGGTTGCTTACTGCCTCGTCTGAATATATTCTATTGCGAACCAAAGGATTTAATCGATCATCAAAAAAACTGGGCTTACCATTTGTTAATGGCGCCAAGGTAGGGTTTAGAGATAGCATGTCATTGACAGTTGCACCCGCATCTGGTCTTTCATTGACTGTTCTGGAGGCAGTTAAGTTGAGATCTACGCTAAAACGTCCTTTAAGTGCCTTTTGTGTAAGATTAACACGACCAGAATAGCGCTTTAAAGAGCTGTTTTCAAAGGTTCCTTGTTGATCATCTACACCTGTGGAAACAAAGTATGAAGATTTATCAACTGTACCACCACTCATAGAAAAGTTAACATTTTTAGAAATACCGGTCCTAGTCAGTTCATCTTGCCAATCCGTATCTGCACCAGCATCGAATAAGGTTCCGCCAACAGCAGCCACTTGATTTCTAAATTCACTAGCGCTAAAAACATCCATAGGATTTGCAATTGTAGCGAAAGCTGTAGAAACATTAAGGTTCATTTCTGCCTTTCCCGCTTTGCCTTTTTTGGTCGTTATTACAATTACACCGTTCGCAGCACGTGCCCCATAAATGGCAGTAGCAGAGGCATCTTTTAAAACATCCATGGAAGCAATATCTTGTGGGTTAATAAAGTTTAAAGGATTAGAGCCTAATCCGGTACTTGCATTATCTATTACAAAGCCATCTACAACAAATAATGGAGTCGTGCCCGATCGTAAACTTCCAACACCTCTAATAATAATATTTTGATTAGCACCAGGTTCTCCACTTACATTGGATACGTTAACGCCTGCCAGTTTACCTTGTAAAAGCTGCCCTGGGTTTGCTACTACCCCTTGGTTAAAATCTTCACTCTTAATAGATCCAATTGATCCGGTTACGTCTGATTTTTTTTGAATACCATAACCT
>JBLICT010000204.1:0-5936 GCA_047632415.1 Maribacter sp. | reverse complement strand
GGGGAACAAGGCCCAATCGGTGAACAAGGAGTTCAAGGTATACAGGGAGTCATCGGGGAACAAGGCCCAATTGGAGAACAAGGAATACAGGGTGTCATCGGGGAACAAGGTCCAATCGGAGAACAAGGAATTCAAGGGATACAGGGTGTCATCGGGGAACAAGGCCCAATAGGTGAACAAGGAATTCAAGGGATACAGGGTGTCATCGGGGAACAAGGTCCAGTCGGTGAGCAAGGAGTACAGGGTGTCATCGGGGAACAAGGTCCAATCGGTGAACAGGGAATACAAGGTATTCAAGGTGTCATCGGAGAACAAGGTCCAGTCGGTGATAAAGGCGAAGTCGGTGACAAAGGACTTACAGGTGACAAGGGTGATGCAGGCGATGTGATAGCAGCAGAAACTAACAACAGTATAACCGCTGGCGCCAATGGTGGAGCATTTTTCGAAAGTCCAATTAAAGCTTTTGGTAAAATAGCAGCAGCTGGTTCGGTAACACGAGCAACAACAGGTGTTTCAGCGACAAGGTTAAGTAGGGGCCGATATCGGGTGACATTGCCTACAGGTGTAGTTTCCGATGCTAATTACATTATACAGTTAACACAACCTGGCAGAGGTGGAGCGGGTAATGATGACCCCGGAATATCATACAGCAATCAAACCGCAACTACGTTTGAAGTTATCATAGGAGATAATGATAATGGTGGAACCGATAGATCAAGATTTGATTCAGAATTTATGTTTACCATATTAGATTTATAATATTTATGAAAAAGATAATACCTTATTTGTTTTTTATAGTGCTGCACAATTCCGCATTAGCTCAAATTGAAAGCGGGCTATTGTTCGGACTTACAAAGGGTACAACTTCTGAAATCAATGCCATTGCAGGTATGGAAGAAGGCCAAATGTTGTACAATTCGGACACCAAAGCCCTTTTGGTCTTTAATGGGACTACCTGGGTGAATACAGAAAATTCAAATTGGTCGCTAAATGGTAATGCTACAAGCAACGGTACATTTTTGGGTACAACCAATGATGTCTCTATGGACCTAAGATCTAATAATACCAGTGTACTACAATTTGGCAGAAGACAAACCTTAGGTCTTACTCAAAACTATGTAGACTATAATGACAATAATCAATATGTAGTCCAGGTCAAAGGATCAAATGGCACTTCGGCTTTACAGTTTCAGGCAGATGCAGCTAGTTTTTACAAACCAATGTTTTTTACCACTGCTGAAGGAAATTTTAGATTAAAAGGCAGTGCTGCAGGGACAGATTTTTTTGAAATTGGTTCCAATGGCTCCAATAATGCAGGAGAGGTTGAATTTATTATTGGAGATGATGGAGCGGAACCTTTTATTTTTAAACGTTACGATTACAGAGATGGACTTTTAAAAGAGCTTATGCGGGTCCAGGGTAGTAGCAATAGTCAAAACGCAGCACCAAGAGTGGGGATAAATACCGGACAAACAGCCAATTCTTCACTTCAAATAAATGGATCTCTTTCTACTTCTATAATTCGTATTACCTCCAGTATTACTCTCACAGAGGAACATCATACGGTAATTATGACGGGAGGTAGGCCAGATATAACATTACCCAGTGCCAGTTCATGTTTGGGCAGAATTTATTACGTTAAAAACTATTGTGGAAGGGATACTAATATTTCTACCTATGTAAATATGAAGGGAGATAACAAAACAGAATTGAAAGATGAGAAAGGTTATATTTTTCAAAGTGATGGTGTAGAATGGCAGCAATTACTAAAAGAATAACCTTTTTGGCATTAATAACAGTTCAAAAAAAATTTACGCAAAACTAAGTATCCTATGATATTTCAAAACCATTTATTTTCTATCAAAAAAAGACCATTTAAAAAAAGGATGGTGTGGTCTGCCTTAATAGATGTAAAAGAATTTGATCGTCAAAATAGAATGAATAAATATATTTTGTTGCTTTGTTTTGTTTTATGTACTGCATTGAATGACATTAGAGCTCAAGATGCCGTGCATAACTATGGTCCTATGCAAGTTCATACAACAGGCTCTGTAGGCTTTCACATGAATGTTATTAATGATGGAGCCTTTAACCAAAATCTTGGTTTGGTAGGGTTTTACAACGATAATACACTAACCTTATCAGGCACTTCAAACCCTGTTCTTTATGATACGGAAATAGCGGTTGATAATGGCTTTTATATTGAGAATACTCTCGGTATTCTCAATAATACCAATCTTGTTTCTGGAACGGTATTTACACCTAGAAGTTCGTATACCACTAACTTAAGTTTTATCACCGATTCGTTTTATACTGGCGAGAGTAACACTAATATGGTAGATGGGTATGCCTCTATTCTTGGCAAGCAAGCATTTACCTTTCCTATTGGTGAAAATGGCAAATTACGTCCTTTGACCCTAACTTCAGAAGCTATAAACGATTATGCACGGAGTGCGTATTTTGATGAAGACCCCAATAGTCCCAGTATTCTTGGCACCTCTTTTAACACGGATGAAATAGAAAACGAATTCCTGTCTGTAAGCGCTTTGGAATTTTGGAAACTTGAAGGGGAAGTCCCCTCAACGGTTACTTTGACCTGGGACGACCAAAGCTTTGTTAGCTTATTGGGAGAGTTCATTACCGATTTAAAAGTTGTGGGTTGGAACGTGATGCGAAAACAATGGGAAAATTTAGGAAATTCTGACGTGCAAGGCAGTTCAGAAAGTGGAAGCGTTACCTCGGACACCTTTATTCCTAACGATTACGATATCATTACCATAGGGGGCAGCAACGACCTTTTAGAAACCTTAAACAATATAAAATTAGACAACTATTATATGACCCCTAACGGAGACGGTATAAACGATAGGTTGGTCATTGAGGGAATTGAAAACTCACCAAACAATACATTACAAATTTTCGATAGATATGGAGTCTTAGTGTATAGTAAACAAAACTATATTGACGATTTTGATGGAATATCCAATAGAGAAAGTGTTATTTCAAAAGGTTCTGGATTGGCGTCAGGCATCTATTTCTATATCATAATCCTAAACGATTTAAATCAGAGACACCAAGGCTATCTTTATTTAACCTCCTATGAAAAAAACTAATTATTGATGCAACCTATCCAATGAAATAACAGAAAATGACCCAAAGCAAAATTATTTCTTTAATTTTAATTCAAATTATGGCATGTTCGTTAATTTAAAACGCACATACAGGTATTAAAAAGTACACAAATCATGATGCAAAGAAGATCATTTATAAAGAAAACGAGTGCCGCAGGAATCGCGATGGCCGTTTTACCCGGTATTACCCTAAACCAAGACCTGGAGTATTCTATCATCGAACTTATGGGCAAGACCGAAATAGAACTTTATGGCGAAGGAATTAACCTAAGAATGGAAGCACATGATGCTTTTCTAGCCATGAAAAAGGCCGCTTATTCTGATGGCATCGACCTTAAAATTGTTTCAAGCTTTAGGAGTTTTCAACGTCAGGAGGTTATTTTTGAACGAAAGTTCATCACCTACACAGAGGATGATGACATGGAGCCTTTAGCCGCCATCGATAAAATTATCGAATATTCTACTATACCTGGTACTAGCAGGCATCACTGGGGTACTGATATTGATGTTATAGACGGCTACCCAAAAACAAATGGCGATGTCTTGGTACCGGAAAAATTTGGATCTGGCGGCCCGTTTGAAAATTTCAAAAAGTGGATGGACGAAAATTCAGTTATCTATGATTTTCATCTCGTTTATACCGATAACCCAAAAAGACGAGGGTTTAAATATGAGCCTTGGCACTACAGCTACGCACCTATCTCCAAACCAATGTTAGAAGCCTTTAGAAGCAAGAACATTGTGCAACTATTACAACAAGAAGAATTTTACGGAGCGGAGCATTTTACCATCGGCTTTCTAAAAAACTATATCCAGAATAATATTTTAGACATCAATAGAAACCTTCTTTAACTCTTTTGTATCTTAACGTTCTTGATAAAAGACCATAACCATGAGAAGAGGTAGTTGGAAAATCCGTATATTCATTGGCTTAGCCATTGTTGCCTTCGCATTTATTCAAAAATGTAACAATACGGAAACAAATCCTTATACTGGGCGTTCCCAACATATTACCATGACCTCCAATCAGGAAATAGCCATAGGGGTGCAAAGCGCACCCGAAATAGCCCAGCAGCATGGCGGACTCTATCCTGATGAGCGTTTGCAATCTTTTGTAGATGCCATAGGAAACAAATTAGTAAACAGTAGTATTGCTAGGGACACACCCTACAAATACGATTTTCATTTACTGGCAGATGACCAAACCATAAACGCTTTCGCGCTACCAGGTGGCCAGTGTTTTATTACCTATGCACTCTTTTCGCAATTGAACGAAGCACAATTGGCCGGTGTATTGGGCCATGAAATAGCGCACGTAATAGGCAGACATTCGGCCGAACGAATCGCTAAAGGTGATTTTTGGCAAACATTGACCATGAGCGCCTCTGTAGGTGGTGATATGGGCGGAGTGGTACAGGGAATAGGTCAGAACACCTTATTAAAAAATGGCCGTGGAGACGAACTGGAAAGCGATGAACTAGGCGTGCTCTTTATGATACAGGCTGGCTATGATCCTTATGAGATGATAAAAGTGATGAAAATACTAAAAGCGGCAGGTGGTCCTAACCGTACTCCAGAATTCCAAAGCACACATCCAGATCCAGAAAACAGAATAGAAAAAATTAAGGAAGCTATAGAAAAATACAGTAATGAGAGCTAAACGTTTATCGATTTTATAAGCGTTTAAACGAGGCCAACACCTAAAAGCGATTTCAATTTCACTATATTTGAAATTCCCAAATGAATTACACCATTTACACTTTACCTTTATAGCTATTGGTTAAATCACTTGTGATGCGGTAGAACACGTCACATAAACAATACTATATGGGAACATTATTACACTTTAAAAATCTTTATATATCTGCATTTGAAAATTGCAAGCCAGAAATTTTGGTTGTGATTTTAAAAGTATACTCCGTTTTTTGTGGATTGATGTTACTAATGGCTTTTTATGCCTTCGCATATCGGGTCTTTAATGGATTTGAATTTTAACGTTTGTACTCTTTTACCTGAACACTATAAGAGGTTTTATTGAAAATAAAAACCCGTTACGGTTACGTAATGGGTTTTTTTATGTGTTGCAATCAAATTTTAGGAGCATCTACCCATAGCCCCTCGTGGGAGAAAATCAAGGACAGGACTACTTTGATGAACACAACAGAATCGTATAACCAAGCCTAATACCTCTTTATAAAAAGTAAAAACCCTAGTTGGGGATTTTAGAAAGTGCATTACAATCCTATCACAAAAGCTAGTATCTTAAACGCTAAATTCAACCAAAAAGCTAGGGTAAATACTAGTTAAACTAGGGAAATCATCCTATTTTTGAAAGAACAATTTTGACAATGGCCATGAACAAAAAAGTAATCTTAATGATTTTAGACGGCTGGGGAACATCTCCCGACCCTAAAGTCTCCGCAATAGATAATGCAAATACCCCTTATATCGACTCGCTATACACGAACTACCCTAATGCCGCGTTACGTACGGATGGACTTAATGTTGGCCTTCCAGAAGGGCAAATGGGAAATAGCGAGGTAGGGCATATGAATTTGGGAGCCGGGAGAATCGTCTACCAAGAATTAACACGAATAAATTTAGCCGTTAAAAACAACACTCTAAAAGACGAAAAAGTCTTGGTAGATGCATTTGATTACGCTAAAAAAAATAAAAAGAAAGTACATTTTTTAGGACTTTTAAGTGATGGAGGCGTGCATTCCCATATTTCGCATTTAAAGGGTTTGCTAACTGCTGCCAACGACAACGGTTTAGAAGATGTATACGTGCATGCCTTTACAGATG
>JBLICT010000203.1:0-5956 GCA_047632415.1 Maribacter sp. | reverse complement strand
TACTACGTTCCCACCTTTACCGCTACTAAAGTCCTTCCATATCTGTTTTACGGGCGACACCATAAAACTTGGCGAGCGCTCATCGGTAAACGGACTCAGACCCTTAAAGTTAGAGCCAGATTTTTTAAGCTGCACAAAATCGCCAATAACCTCCTCTAATCGGGCGGTTTCATATACTTGGTCTATAGTAGTTTTTCCTATCAATTTTAAATTTTAACAAGTCGATAAAGATAATCAAAAATGAAAATTCAATATAGTAAACTAAAGCGTTCTAACTCGTATGATATGAAAATAAACCAATAAACCAGACCCACTTAGGACCAATTGAGCTACCTGCGGTAGATATATACTATACCTGCAGAAGTAATGGTCGTACCAACCTAAGATTAGAAGTCACTCATTTTTATTTAGAATCACACGAATACACTTAAAATAGCCAACTTAAATTTTATAGGTCAAAGCGAAGGCCTAAGGAAATATTTCGCTGCTCTACCACAGCATCTTTAAAAATAGTATTTAAGTCATACTTTACATAGAGAAGCACCCCATCAAATCCTGCATAGGCACTTAACCCGTAAATAAAATCGCTTGAGTTGTACCCCCTTTTTAGCTTGTCCTTCACGTTCTCACCATTACGTTCATATTTCAACTTTTGACTGGTCCCCAAATTAAAGCCGCCATAGCCTCCTATTCCA
The DNA here is from genome assembly GCA_047632415.1 of Maribacter sp. Taxonomy (GTDB): domain Bacteria; phylum Bacteroidota; class Bacteroidia; order Flavobacteriales; family Flavobacteriaceae; genus Maribacter. The sequence continues at coordinate 5,261 of JBLICT010000203.1, read as the reverse complement.
AACCTAAATTGATTTCGCAAGGAGTATCTAATGGTGTTATCGGTTGTTTTAACTTTTGAAGGTCCAAATTCCAAATGCAATGGAAATACAAGGTTATCCATTCTAAGTTTTGATTTATCAAGGTCAAATTCGAATTCCTCTAATAGTACCTGCCCGGTATCATCAGACACAAAGTACTGGTTATCCTTAGGCTTTAAACCATTAAATTGAAATGCAAAACCATAATTTAATCTAAGAAAATTAGAGTTTTGAAAAACCCGGGTACGCCATTGCCAGCCCATTTCAAAAAAGCGACTCCCACCAACTTTATAGGGAGTATCTTCTAAGGATTGCCCATCCATAATAGCGTTGTTAAGACCAACGGCAATGAAGAAGTCTGAATATGTTCTTTTGTCATATTTTATTGTTTTCATATTACTATTGTTCTCCAACTTAATACCAAATAAACGATTAGCTTCACTATCCTCACCACCAAACCCTATTTCAATTTGGGAAAGGTAATTAAGGGTATCAAGCTCTAAAACATCTAATCCGTTACGTTGTACCAACTTAATTTTATTATTCAAAATGGTAATCCTATTTTCTATGTTCAAAGCACGTTTTTTAGCGGCCTCTTCTTTTAAAATAGTAGCTTCTTCTTTACTAATTACGCCTTTTTCTAAACGCTCGTTTATGTTTTCAACTTCTCGCTTTAGCGCTTCTTTTTCCTGCAAAGTGATTTTTTCCTTCGTGTTCTCCAGGTTCTCTATTTGAGTTATTGCCTCATTTTTATCTTTTTGAGCGGTGCTTTTTTGGACTATGAACGCGAATAAAAGAGCCATTAGATACCATGTGATTTTTCTCATAATAATTTGATTAGTGATTGATGATTAGTGATTGATGAATAAACTCCTCCCTGCCCCATCTGTCTGAAATGGGGTATAGGGATATGTGAAATTGATACTTAATTAATTGTTTCGGTCTGCAACGGCGGTCCTCACTTTAAAAAAGCCTGTTTTGAGCGACTGGAATATTTGGTCTCGGAAGGATTGATTAAGTTCATCTTCGACCTCCGTTAATAAAGCCATGGCATTCACCGTTTTGTCCGTATTAAAAAGTTGTTCCCGTACAATGGCTTCCTGCGCGTTCCTTAGTAAGGAATCTAACTCAGCATCAGTTACTTCGGCGGAACGTTCCAATAGGGCCACTTGCACAACTACATCAGCTATTTTTTTATTTAAAACTGCTTCAGAAAACTCCGGGGGTATTTGAACATCTTCACGTTCTTGTTGATTTACCTCAACGACTATGGCATCTGCTTGCTTTTGCCTTATAAAATCTGGCTCTAAAACCTTATACGAAGGTACAATCACTGGCTTTATTCCTTTCGTCCGCTCCACGTCCTCTTCTTCCAGCACAAGACCCTTAGAATTTTCTATTGCCGTTATTACTATACCTTCTTTTACTGTTTCAACGCTTGTTTTGGAAGGTGTTTCTACCAGTTCCTGTGCCGGCAACTCCTTTTCTCCCGTATTCAGGTAAAAAATGGGCACACCTAGTAACACGGCTACACTGGCAGCGATGCCGAACCATAAATACAGCGGTTTCTTAGCAATTGGTTCCGGTTTCAATTCCTTTGAAATCTTGTCCCAAGCCCCTTTTGTGGGAACGATCTCTCGTGCATCCAATTTTGATTTTATATGTGTTTCGAACTTATCTGGTTCCATACCCTATAATATTTTGTTTCTTTAATTGTTCTTGTAAAAGCCTCCGCCCTTTTAGCAATTGGGTTTTAGAGGTACTCTCCGTAATATCTAGCATTTTTGCTATTTCCTGATGTTTATAACCCTCAACCGTATATAGCACAAATACCATCTTGTACCCTTGCGGAAGTGCGTCTATTAATTGCTGTATATGTTCGGTGTCTAAATCTGTAGTTTGAATATTAGTATGATGCTCGTGCTTTTCGTAAACAGTATCGTCATAGACCACAAATTGTTGTTTTCTTAGGTAGGAAATGCTCTCCCGTATCATAATCCTACGTATCCAACCTTCAAAACTGCCCTGAAATTTAAAGGTATGCAGGTGAGTAAAAACCTTTAAAAATCCCTGTACCATTACATCCTCTGAAAAATGGACATCCGTTATATACTGCCTGCAAACACCTAACATTTTTGGCGCATGTTTCGTGTACAAACGTTGCTGCGCATCCGCATTGCCAGCTATAGCTTTTTTTATGAGTTGTTTTTCGTTTTTATAAAAAGGTATGATTTTCACAATCTTTAATGGTCTTCTATTGGTATAGACGCAATACTCCTAAAGATAGTTGCCTAAGTAGTATTAAAAAATTAAATTATTTTTTAAATCACTGATTTTAATGTAGTTAAAACATAAAAATATTTTATTTCAATGGCCATAACATAGGGTTCTTTACACACGGCTTAAGTCAGAACGTTCTAAAAACTTTACTGAATCGGTTTATTAGTTCATTTTTACAATCAGTAAAACTAAAATAGCAGTTTACTTATCACGCTCCACTACGTAGTTGACCATCAGTTCCAAGGCACTCCTATATTCAGACTCCGGATAGGTTTTCAAAAGGCCCAAGGCCTCATCCCTATAGGATAACATCTTAGCAACGGCATACTCCAAGCCACCTTTATCTTTTACAAAGGAAATAACCTCCTTTACCCTAGTTTTGTCCTTGTTGTGGTTTTTAATGGAATTGATAACCCAACTTTTTTCCTTTTTGGAACAGTGGTTTAATACATAAATGAGGGGAAGTGTCATTTTCTGCTCCTTGATATCGATTCCTGTTGGTTTCCCAATGCGTTGGCTCCCATAATCGAACAAATCGTCCTTTATTTGGAAGGCCATACCACAAAGCTCTCCAAATTTTCGAAAGGTTTCCACATCATCAGTTTCCGGTTTTACGGAACAGGCGCCCAAACCACAACAAGCGGCTATCAAGGTCGCCGTTTTCTGGCGGATGATATCGTAGTATACCTCTTCGGTTATATCCAAACGGCGCGCTTTTTCAATCTGCAAGAGCTCTCCCTCGCTCATTTCACGCACCGCAACTGAAATGATACGTAGTAAATCAAAATCGCTGTTATCAATAGAAAGTAGTAATCCCTTAGACAATAGATAATCACCTACAAGGACTGCAATCTTGTTTTTCCACAAGGCATTTATAGAAAAGAATCCCCGTCGCTTATTGCTTTCATCTACCACATCATCATGCACCAAGGTTGCGGTATGAATCAGTTCTATAACAGCGGCTCCACGATACGTTCGTTCGTTTACGGCGCCATCATTTAAGAGCTTGGCCGTTAAAAAAACAAACATAGGCCGCATTTGCTTGCCTTTTCTGTTAACTATATAATGGGTAATACGGTTGAGCAAGGCTACTTTTGAAGTCATGGATTCCCGAAACTTGGACTCAAAAAGTTCCATTTCTTTGGCAACGGGTTCCTTTATTTGCGCTACTATTTTCAGCCTATTTGAATTTATATCAAAATTAACGAAAAGCGAGGAGTAAATAGTATTCTCTAAGCGGTAATCAGTCTAAAGGATAGGGGACATCGAGGAAAGGAAGGATATAATCTATTGTCTTTCCGACTAAAGGAGTCTGCCTAACGTGACAGCAGAGAATACCACTAAATCTCATATAGTCATTACTTACTTCCCTCATGAAGAATCCTGTAAATGTAGCAACTTTTAATTTATACCTCCCTCAGTCCCTCCTTTTTAGAAGGGGAACTCATGCGTTAATTCATCCTTTCGCACCAAGTAGTTTTCAGTTTTTTTTCTAAATCAAAATGATTAACTGTTGCTCTCCACTTTAGGACTTATTCGCTAATTGTCCGCAAGCAGCATCAATATCTTTTCCTCTCGATCGCCTTACCGTAACCGTAATGCCATTTTTCTCCAAAGTTTCCACATACATATCTATCGCGGCATTGGAGGCTTGTTGAAACTCGCCATCGTCTATGGGGTTGTATTCAATGAGATTAACTTTGGACGGAGCAAACCTGCAAAAATCGACAAGTGCATCTACATCTTTTTTCTTATCATTAATACCTTCCCAAACCACATACTCGTAAGTAATTCGACTTTTCGTTTTTTCGTACCAGTATATCAACGATTCTCGTAAATCTGCCAAGGTAAACGTGGCATTAAAGGGCATAATCGAAGTACGTATCTCATCTATGGCCGAATGTAAGGATACGGCTAGTTTAAAACGGACTTCCTCATCTGCCATACGTTTTATCAGTTTAGGCACTCCTGATGTAGAAACGATAATACGTTTAGGAGACATGCCCAACCCCTCTGGAGAGGTTATCATATCTATGGCTTTAATCACATTTTTGTAATTCATTAGTGGTTCTCCCATGCCCATAAATACAATGTTACTCAAGGGCCTATCAAAATACAAACGGCTTTCATTATCAATTGCAACTACTTGATCATAGATTTCGTCAGGGTTCAGGTTGCGCATACGCTTTAAACGTGAGGTCGCACAGAACCTACAATCTAAACTACAACCTACTTGACTAGAAACACAAGCTGTAGTTCTAGTTTTCGTTGGAATCAAAACAGATTCGACAACGAGGTCGTCATGCAAGCGTACTGCATTTTTTATGGTACCATCCGAACTTCGTTGCATCAAATCCACTTTTATGTGATTGATTACAAAATTGGCTTCCAACATATCCCGTGTAGCCTTGGAAAGATTGGTCATCACATCAAACGAGTGTGCCCCTTTTTGCCACAGCCATTCGTACACTTGATTGCCACGAAAAGGCTGGTCTCCATGACTCGTAAAAAAGTCTCGGAGTTGCTCCTTGGTCAGTGCTCTAACATCTTTCTTTTTTATCTCCACAAGTACGCAATAAAAAACCCCTCTTGTATCAACTTTGGTGTAAGAGGGATTTAGTTTTTAAAATTATATGGATTTCCGCATACACGGAAATGAAAATCAGTCTATTAAATAATTAACATGGCATCACCATAGGAATAGAACTTATACTGCTCCATAATGGCTTCCTTATAACATTTCTTCATTAAATCATGACCCATAAATGCCGAAATCATCATCAATAAGGTAGATTTAGGTAAATGAAAATTAGTGATCATTGCATTAGCAATACTAAATTCGTAGGGTGGAAAAATAAACTTGTTCGTCCATCCCTCATAGGTATTCAAGGTACCATTGGAAGAAACGGCACTTTCCAAACCTCTCATTGCAGTGGTTCCAATAGCGCAAACTCTTCGCTTCT
>JBLICT010000202.1:0-5978 GCA_047632415.1 Maribacter sp. | reverse complement strand
TATTGTGTTCTTTAACAATCAGTGCTGGTTTATTTCTGGGTTCAAGAAAATGAATCCTTATGGGGTTAATCGAACCAACTTTGGATGGGAATTCTAAAACGCTCAAAACGAAAAAAAAGAGTTAATTTTCAATTTCATATAAAACTAAAAAATGGAACTTTACAGGAGAACATCTCCGGAAACCTATTCAGGACGAGCATCCAATCAAAACCTGTACTTGCACGAGAAGGTTTTATGTGTGGATGTTTCTAGTTTGGAGAAGTCGAGTGACAAACGCGTTGCGCTTCTAGGCTATGCCTGTGATGAAGGTGTAAAGCGTAATCAGGGTCGGTTAGGAGCTATAAAAGGTCCGGATACCATCAGAAAAAAGCTAGGTAAATTAACAAATCATTTAGACGATGAAACTGCTTTGCTAGATGTGGGTAGTATCCATTGCTTAAACGCTGATTTAGAAACTGCACAAGACAAACTAGCCCAGCAAGTTCAGCAGCTATTAGATTGGAATCTGTTCCCTATTGTTTTAGGTGGAGGTCATGATATTGCGTATGGCACTTACAACGGTATCAAAAAGCATTTAGGGAATTCAAAATCTATCGGTATTATTAATTTTGATGCGCATTTTGACCTTCGTTCCAACGAAAATGGAAATACTTCTGGCACCCCTTTTTATCAAATAGCGAAAGACTGCGAAGCATCAAATGCAGCGTTTCACTATTTATGTCTTGGGATACGCGAAGATGCCAACGATAGTTCACTTTTTAAGACAGCAAAAGAACTAGAGGTAAAATACATCTTACGTGATACCTTTCGAATCGAATTCCATAATGAAATTAACGCATGGATTAACGCTTTTATACAGACTGTAGATGTCGTATACGTAACTATTGATTTAGATGGGTTTTCCTCGGCCTACGCTCCGGGTGTAAGTGCTCCGTCTCCTATGGGTTTTACACCAGATGTGGTGCTAGCTTCGCTAAAAACAATTATTGCTTCTGGGAAGCTCACTGCTCTTGATATCGCCGAGTTAAATCCTACATATGATATTGACGGTCAAACCGCACGATTGGCAGCATCGTTACTGCATACACTCATTCACAGCCTTTAAGAACGGAAAAATTTGTCTTGAGATAACATCCAAAATTAAGCATAACGATGTTAAACGATAGGTTTGAAATTCATCAACCCGAAAATCAAAGATCCGAATACATTTACAAAGAAGTTGATTCCTTAAAAATTGGAAAAAGAGTGAATTGGTCCGTAACGTGCAGTTTCGTTTATTGTTGATTTTTTTATTTGGGGTTCTGTCGATGTTTGCTAAGAAAAAGAGCTGCTCCAGTTTAACCATATAACGCAACCTGTTAGCATATCCGTAAAGGGAGGTGACCGAGAGACAATTGAAAAAATGGCTAAAAGAATTAACGAAAAGCTTCGTCAATCTTTAAACCTTATCCTAAACCAATTCTGCTTAAAACAAAAAAAGCCTTCCTTTATGGAAAGCCTTTCATTGGTTACGACCGATTAAAACCGATCTACACAATTTGCTCCAAACGTTGTTTGGAACACAACACAACAGCACAAAGATAATAAAGGTTTTTAATAATCATCAACTAGGTGTATTTTTTTCTTATCCGATGAACTACCGTTTTCATCTTTTACTTTCCAAAAGCTGTATAAGCTTATTTTAGATAAAATTCACGTTTGTAGGTTTAGATGTAATGCCGTCTACAGTCATCGATAATCCCTGCAGGTAAGCGGTTTCAGCGCTCTCATTGAATACAAGGTTTTACTTTGGTACTTCCTGAAAACCAACAACCTACGGTATGTATTTAAAAACAACTTTTTTTGCCATACTATTAGTATCACTTCTTTCCTGTGAAAATGACGCAGCTAAAAATCAAAATCTTTTAGCTTCGAATACGTATGACACAACAGCTAAAAGTTTAGCTAACGAGCCTCTAGCATCCGTAAAAAGATGGATCAATTCTATGCAACACAATTCCGGTCTAATGGAGAGTGCTGAAAACACCAATTTTGTATCGTTATATGATAATGCCTTGGCAACCATTTTTTTTATTCAAGAAGACGAAAGAGCTAAAGCAGAAGACATATTGGATTTCTATTTAAATAGAATGAATGATGAAGTTCTTATTAACGGAGGATTGTACCAAACTAGAACAACTACAGGTGAGGAAGCGCAGACTTTATGGATGGGGGATAATGCATGGCTTTTAATCTCCCTAAACCACTACAAAAAGGCTTATGGTTCTGCTAAATACGACGTATTAGGGGCTAGATTAGAAAAATGGCTTCGTTCCCTACAAGAGGAGGATGGAGGTTTAATTGGCGGTAAACGGGCAAACGGTAAAGAAATGCCTAAAATTACGGAAGGAATCATTACTGCCTTCAACGCTGTGGACGGATATGATGATTTTCACAGAAATATCCTAAAATTTCTAAAGCACAACCGCTGGGATAGTGAAAATAGCCTCTTATTAGCTTGGCCAGAAAATCCTGCATATGCCTATGCAATGGATGTACACTCCTTGAGTAGTGTTATTTTTCCTGATATGTCAGAAAACGCGCTGTATGAAGCTGACCGCTTCTTAAACCAACAAGAAATGACCACTACGGGTGTCCTTATAAATGGGTATGGTTTTGATGAAGATAAGGACGTTGTCTGGTTAGAGGGCACGGCACAAATGGCAGCAGCTTTTAACGACGCAAATAGGCCGGAACTAGCTAAAAATCTAATAGAAGAATTGGACAAGAGTATAGTGACTGCAAGTATAGCCACTAACACGAAAGGATTGCCGTATGCTACAAACCCTGGCAGTAGCTATGGCGAAGGAGCTTTATGGCATCATGCACATACAAAACCTGCACTTTCTGCATCAATTTGGTACGTATTCGCAAAAACCGACTTTAATCCATTAGCGTTAGCAAAAAATAAGATGATACCAAAGGAAGATAAATTTTGGGTACTGCCTTCTATCAATTAGAAAAGGTTATTTCTTTATTGCTTTTCTTCGCAGAAGTGCCTAAACTTAATTCTGGAATAACCAATAATGGGGTGTTGGTGTGAAAAGCTACTCTTTTTACCACAGGCTCCCTAGTTAAACGTTCCATGTAGCTATGCTGGTACTGTAGCATGGCCAGCAAATGAATATCCAATTCGATGGCAAACTTTTCCAATGTTTTGGAAACGGAATTCAATTCTGAAACGGTGTGCACATAGTGCTCTACATCTCCTAGATACTTACGTAGCATACTTAAATTAAATTGCTGTAGTTCCGTTAGGGTTTTAAGCTCATATTGCACGTGAACAATGCGTACTACAGCGCCAAAAGATGTAGCGAGGTCAATAACTGGCTTTAGCTCGGAATGCGTGTAAAAACGGTTGAAGTCGGTAGCGAAAGCAATCTCGGTAGGTTTTATATAATCGAAGTGTTGTGGTACGGCTAAAACAGGACAATGTTTTAGCGCTTTAATGATGCGTACGGTATTGCTTCCCATAAACACTTCTTCCATTCCACTGGCACCCTTTGTGCCGACTAATACCAAATCTATATCATGTTTGGTAACGGTCTGCAGCACCTCATCTATTAGAAAGCTGAAAGACGATATCGTCTTAAAATGATGATTGTTATTATTATGTGTTGATTTAATCCTATCCAGTAGCTTTTTTAAACCATTTTTTGAGCATTCACTTGCCACATTATTAAGCAGGCCATTTTCGAGAGAAGCAGCCATAAAGCGACTATGCGCTATTGCTGGGGTGTATGTGTTAAGTAAATAAAACGTGCAGGCCTCTTCCTTAAAAAGTGCTAAGGCATACTGTACAGCATTCCAAGCGTTATCAGAAAAATCTGTGGGAATCAAAACTCGTTTCATGTGGGTGTTTCATTAGTTGCCGATGTCACATGTAACCCCTGTCTGCCTAAAGCCAGTTTTGATGTTTGAAAATAGGTACTGCCCGTTGGTTTTGGGAAGCTTTTTAAACAAATGGGTTTCATCTAATCTTAGTACATTACAGTGTAAAATTAGCATTAACCCTAAACGCGAACTATGATAATTGTCAGGTTTTGAAGAAAGCGGTGTTAAAGCCCATCAACCATATCTAGAAGTTCTTTTTCTTTGGCGATAGCGATTTTTTTACCTGAAGTTTTTATCAGTCCTTTTTTCTTAAACTCGGAAATGATACGAATACAAGATTCGGTAGCAGTACCCACAATACTCGCAATATCTTCGCGGGAAAGTGTTAAATGAAGAAATCCGTCGGTATCCTCACCGTACGTATTCTTTAAATACAGAAATGCTTCTGCTATCCTTTGCTTAACGGTTTTTTGGCTCATGTTTACAATAACATCGTCCGCTTCCTTTAAATCATGGGCTAAATGGCGAAGTACTTCCAAGGAGAAATTGGGATTGCTATGCAAGGTATCTACAATACCTTCTTTTGGTATAAAACACACCTCCATATCACTTACTGCAGTTGCACTCAGGTTTACCTGTTCCTCTGCTATTACCGAACGCTGACCAATAAGCTCTCCCTTTGAGGCTAGTTTCACTATCTGATTCTTCCCGTTTGGGCTAAGTTTAGATAGTTTTGATACGCCACCACGAACACAATAGACCCCTTTGAGCTTATCGCCCTCATGGAAAATAGTCTCCCCTTTTTTTAACTTTCTAGAAATTTTGGTATCCGAAACTTTTTTAAGTTCTTCCTTGGTCATTGCTCGTAAGGAGTTGAACTGACGTACGATACAATTTTCACAACGATTACGCATTTCTTCTTGTTCCATACCTGAAATTCTTTTACTTCATCTTAAAATTTTTAAGTTACTAAAAAATATGGCCTTAAAGACCACAGGTTTTAATAATTAATCCTTTTAGATTTTTCAACTAAATAAGTTGCTTTGTACTACCAATATTACAGCGCGACATATATTAAAGCTGCTATTATACAAAAGTAGTTAATCACCAAAACGTAAAACCTGACATAAGTCATGTTTTAAACTGTACCTTCTTGTCACCTTTGTTTTAGGTATAAGTGAATTGTTATGGATACAGACAACTGTTATCACTGCGGTGATGATTGCGGCAACGCTTTAATAAAATTCGATGAAAAGAACTTCTGTTGCAATGGATGCAAAACCATTTACGAGATTTTTTCTAGCAATGACCTATCCTATTATTATGACCTGCAACAGAGCGCTGGAGCAACACCAACGGAGATTGAAGGGAAGTATGATTTTCTCGATACTCCTGCTATTATTGAAAGACTAACAGAGTTTAATGATGGCGATCTTCAGATTATAAACTTATACATTCCCCATATTCATTGTAGCTCCTGTATCTGGATATTGGAGAACCTTAACAAGCTTAATCCCTTCATTAACGGTTCTCAAGTAGATTTTCCTAAAAAAACAGTACGAGTTACCTACAAGAGCAACAAGACATCCTTGAAAGCAGTAGCTACCCTTTTAGCTAGAATTGGTTATGAACCCAATATTTCTTTGGATGATTTTGATAATGATAAAAAGACAAAGGACAGGAGTCTTATTTACAAACTAGGTATTGCCGGATTTGCTTTTGGAAACGTGATGTTTCTCTCCTTTCCGGATTATTTTGACCTTTCTTCCAGTGCTGTATCAGGTGGGGAGTTTTGGCTCAACCAATATCAAAATATGTTTCGCTGGTTGATGTTTATCTTCTCCTTACCTGTCGTGTTTTATGCAGGGGCTGACTATTTTATATCGGCTTATAAGGGGCTGCGTTCTAATTTATTAAATATTGATGTTCCCATAGCCCTCGGCATTCTTGTCCTTTTTGCTAGAAGTACTTTTGAAATCATTTTCGATTGGGGCCCCGGTTTTTTTGATTCCCTTACAGGTTTGGTCTTCTTCCTATTATTGGGAAAATTCTTTCAGCAAAAAACATATTCCTTCCTTTCCTTTGAACGTGATTACAAATCCTAC
>JBLICT010000201.1:0-5989 GCA_047632415.1 Maribacter sp. | reverse complement strand
ATTGAATATCTGAATATCGGCTTAAGAATGCAGCCATGTTTGACGCATTCCTAAACCCTTTAATAGTATCATTACGATCTGTCTTTGCATTATATTCAACCGTATCGTCTAATAATTTTGCGACTGAGGCTTTTATGGCTTGGTCATCTGCTGCTGACGGTTTTTCATCAAAATAAACGAATTGGATGTCCCTTGACTTTTCTTGCCTGTAATCGCTCTTGTGCTCTTTAACATATGCCGCAATATCTTGCTTACTTACTGAGATGGTACTGTCTGCAATACTGCTGTAAGGAACGCGAACATATTTGATATCCATTTTTTCGGAGGCCAATTTATAATCTAACTCTCCTTCTTTTAATGTAGCACCAACACCAGCTTTAACCAAATTAAAATAGGTTTGCTCCTTGGCCATTTGTACGATTTGTTCTTCGGTCTGCAGCCATGCATCGTATTGCGGAGGATTATTTACTTTCCAATCCATAACCGTTTGCCTAAACAAATTTGGATCAAATATTCCGTTGGCATCTTGAAACTGAGGATTCTGTCCGTAACCAGCGGTTTCAAGAAAGTCTACAATTTGGTCTTGCTCTATGCCTATACCTAAATCGTTGAACTGTGCTCCAAGAATACTATTCCTAACCTCTTGGTCCCAAACCTGATTCATTACTTGTAACGAAGATGCTGTTGGTCCTACCCTTCTAGAAGCGATCTCTACCTTTTGTCTAAAATCGTCTATGGATAGTTCATTACCATTAATTTCAGCAACAGAAGAGCCTATTTTGCCGCCACTTCCAAAATCACTACTGGTAAATACACCTGAAATCACAAATGCAAACAAGGCTAGACCTATAATCAAGATCAAAACCGTAGTACGTTTTCTTATATTTTCTAAAACTGCCATTCTATGGTATACTAAAAATTAGGTGGCGAAATTACCATTTTTAATTGAAATAATAAAAACTAAAAAGACTGGAAATGATAGCTGTAAACCTAATTAGTCCAAGTCAAGCAATTCCAGCGCAACTAAGTCTATCTTGGTACTGGACACTTCTATAATCGTAAACTTAAAATTATCAACATTAATTTCAGCTTCCTTTTCAGGAATTTCCCCTAGTTGATGCACTAACATCCCACCTAAAGTCTCGTACTCATCGGATGAATTTAGATTGAGCTTATAGTTTTCGTTGAGATAATCTACCTCTAAGCGCGCCGAAAACAAGAAATGGGTGTCATCTATCTGTTCTTCCCTTAAATCGGTAGTATCGTGCTCGTCCTCAATCTCTCCAAAAAGCTCCTCTACAATATCCTCCACCGTCATAAGCCCAGATGTACCACCATATTCATCCAACACAACAGCAATACTTTTCCTTTTCTTTATCAGCACATTCAAAATATCCTGAATAAGCATAGTTTCTGGCACAAACTCTACCGGAAGGAGAATGCTTTTGATGGTTTTAGGTTTTTTGAACAACTCATAGGAATGCACGTACCCAATAACATTATCTACGGTATCCTTAAAAACAAGGATTTTGGAAAATCCTGTCTCGGTAAAAAGTTTAGCTAAATTCTTGGGTGTTTCATGGATTTCCACTGCCATTATTTCGGTTCTTGGAACCATTACCTCGCGGGCTTTTACAGCTGCAAATTCCAACGCGTTCTGAAAAATCTGTATTTCTGAATCTACTTCATCCTCTTCTTCAACAGTTTCCATTTGTTCCGTTATATAATCTCCTAACTCAATTTTAGTAAAAGCGAGCTGCACATCATCGCCTGGAGTTCGGAAGATATATTTTAGTATAAAATCCGATACGCCAATAATAAACTCAGATATTAACGAAAAAACAAGATAGAAAACATAAGCTGGTATCGCCAGAAGTCTAAGTAAGCTGTTCGCATAAATTTGAAACAAAGCCTTTGGAAGAAACTCTGCTGTAATAAGAATTACCAAGGTAGAAATAACAGTCTGGGTCAACAAGGTGAAATCCGTCAAAAACACCCTTAAAAAGTTATTTTCCAGGGCTAGCCCAGAAAACCAGTTCATGAGTAGTTCGCCCATAAACAAACCATAAATTACTAAGGCAATGTTGTTACCAATGAGCATGGTAGCGATAAACTTAGATGGTTTTTTGGTAAGCTTAGTAAGTACCTTAGCAAGAACACCCTCCTGCTTTTTTTCTATTTCTATGTGAATCTTATTCGCAGAAATAAAAGCGATTTCCATTCCCGAAAAAAAGGCAGAAAAAACAAGGGATAGTATTATAATAAGAAGGTCTGGCTCCACTATTGATTGTCATTATCCTTTTGGCGTTGTTCGAATTTTTTTCGATAGTTTCTTCGAAAAACGAACATGCCGGTGGATATAATTGTAAAAAAGATAAAAATATACGCCATGGATCTATCCGAATTCCAATCTGTAAAAATTCTATACAATGAAAAAACAGCCACTATTGCATACAAATACTCTGTGTATCTTAAAATTCTAATCATCTTTTTCCTCTTTTATCAGCATTAATCCAAACGTCTTATGCGCATTCATAATACTTAAGTCTTTCTTTATATCCATTCCTTTGCCGTCCATTACAGTACCATCTTCCGGATTTGTAAATTTAAACTTTTCTTGGGTAAAAGCCCATTCATTCGTGCGATCATAGTATAGTTGCGGTGCTTCCAACTTCTTACCATCATCCGACTTAATGATTACGTTCCCTCTCAAATCCACAACACCAGTGGCCGAATAGAAAATTCCATGGTCTGCCTCTATGGTTGTCCGTTCGCCTTTTTCGTTAAAAATTTCTAATAACAGCCCTTCAGGAAATGTTTGATGTGGAAAATTCAAATTTTCAAAATCCTTTCTAACGGGACCTGAAAGAACTGCCATCACTCTTGTTGAACCTGTATCCTCTGTAGTTATTTTTTTCGGTATTTCTGTATACGTAAGTACAAAATCTTTAGCAATTCCCTGTGGAACTATACGCTTTATAGCTTCATCACCAACACGTTTATATCCGTCTTGGCAAGAAAAAAGCATTGCCATGGTTACTACCACGGCAATGCTTTTAAAAATATCTGAATTATATGTTGTCATCTTACAAGGTAGGAACCTTTACGCTTCCTCCAACCCAACAAGAAAATGTAACTGTCTTTCCTGCCATTCCTGAGCTAAAAATCATCTCTTTACTCGGTGCCTTTGCGGAATAACTAGCAACTGCTTGGTTTGCAGAAGACCTTATAGAAGGATCTACTCTACCTGCTTTTGCAGCCATATCTGCTGCTTTCCAGTACATAGCACGTTTATCAAAAGAAGTAGTTCCACAGTCATTGGCACTAGAGGCATAGAGATTCGCAATTAGCAAATAAGCTCTACCATTTGAAGGATTCGCGTCAATTGCTTTTTGCGCATAATTCCTAGCTGTAGATTTACTGCCTTTTCTTTTATTAATTGTCGCAACTTTCATAGCAATTTTAGATTTTTTCACACCATCTGTTTCCAAACTTAATGCTTTATCAAAATCTACCATAGCACCTTTGCTATCTCCACTCTTCATTTTAAGCGTACCTAAGTACACAAAAATATCTGCAGATGGATCTAAATTCTTTTGAGCTTCCACTAGCTTCACAAAAAGGTCATCGTCGGTACACTCCTTGCTAAACATTCTAGAAACTGCTCCCTTTACCCATTTAACATCACCTTTTCTGGCCTCGAAATTTTTCTCATATAAAGGGATAAGGTTGCTACAGTCTGCTAAAGCTCCTAACTTAGAATCTATACTTCCGCCAATTTTACCATAATTCTCAGAATAGGAGTTGTACGATTTTAACGCACGTTTTTCTTTTGATGTTAATGTTCCAGATTCCTCTTTTGGTAAAAGCTTACCAATCTTTACAGTAATTGCATCATTCTCATCTTCAATCTTAGTGGTAACTTCATCATATAAATCAAAGACTTCCTGTAATTCTTTTTTACCTCCGTTGTGCAAATCTACCAAACTAGAGAAATAAAGGTATAATGCTTTTGGGTTGGTGAAGTTCTTCTTATCTTTTCCGAACGCATCGTTTAGCATACCGTACATTTTCTCGTCATCGATCATTTTCTCATCGCTCATCAACATAGCCTTGTCAATATCGGTCTCAGCTACACTTGTTTTTGACGCATAGTATTGCAATCTACTATCGTAGATACCAAGTAACATTTGAACATTAGCATCTTTTTCTGCTGCCGGACCATTTTCTATTTTATCTTTTAAAATACGCTCACCGTAGAAATACGTTGCGTAGTTTAATTTAGGGCAGGTTTCGAGTACCATTTTCCAAGGCTCGTAAGCTGCTTCATAATTTTTGACTTTGGCATGCTCTGAAAAAATGGAGAGATTTGTCATACATTCAGGGTTTTGCGCCTGAGCATTACTTACCCCTATCATTCCTAGGAACATTATTGCCGCGAAGTAAATTTTCATTTTCATTTTTGCTAAGTTTAAAGTGGTTAATGTACTAAATATTTTCTAGTTAATTTTTCTCTTCTGGAACCAGCGGTCATTAAGAGAGAGCCCTATATTTATCTTTAAATAACTTTCCTCTACTAAATTTGCCCTTGTTGTTCCTCTTTTTCCTAATTCAAAACCTAAATTAAGATTGGATAAACTTCGTCCCAGGGGTAGTCCAACTCCAAAAGTTATGCCAAAGTTATTTATATCTACATCACTCACTACCATACCGGTCTTATCTAAACGTAGCCCAGCCCTATAAGTCATGCGGTTTAGATAGCTCGAAAATGACCCGCTATCCGGAGTAATAAATCCTCCAAATGCAAATGAACTAGCATCTTTATAAACAACATTCTCTACACCTAAAAAAGGGTTTTCAAAAGCGCTCATTCCTTGAAAACTATACTCACCACCAATAAACCACTTCCTATTTTCCCCAATGCCTACACCCAAAGTAGTTGTGGTAGGAATCTTAAACTCCGTATTTTTCAAGTTTTGAGCTTCCAAATCTACATTAATCTCTTCTATAGTACCTCCGGTACCCACGGAGAATGAACCTATTCTTCTTTCATTCTTTGAAACAAGATTTCCTTGAGTGTTTACCCTTACCGAAGTATGTAAGGTGTATTTATCGTTAATCGCAGGGGTATAATTTACCGCGTAGTTGAAATCAAAACCATTTACATCGGAATTTTTCCTATCAAAAGAACCAAACTGCACGCCTTCTATCTGCTGCAAACGTTCCCTATCAAAAGTTCCAAAATTATAGTTTAGCGTTGCTCCAATGCTGACATTCTTTATAATCTCGTATCCAACGGAATAATACACCCTGTTAAGACCACCCTCGCCGTTAATAACATTGGTGAGCGACTGAGGTCCGCTTACTTGCTCCTCTACGAAATTATAACCCGTGGCGGTATACGGCATGATACCAAATCCCATGCCTAGCTTATTCCCAAGACTAAAACCAAGGGACAAGTAGTCCAGATTGGTAACCGCGCTGCGCTCTTCTGAAGTGAAATCCCTAAAACGAAACTGTTTGTTAGAAATTCCTGCCGTGTAAACAACTAGTCCTTGATTCTCCCAAACATCCAAACCCAATTGCGAGTAAGCAGCAGGATTCCTATGGTTAAGATGGATACTGTCCGCATAGACCGCTATTCCTCCCATCATCTGATTTTCAATGGTACCCACAGCTCTTAAATCACCAATGCCGAAAATTGAATAAGGAGAGACAGTTCCTTGTTGGGCGTATATACCTGTGGTGGCGATGCACACAATTGCAATTACAATTTTTTTGATCATCTAACGCTTATTGTATTCTAGCAAATAATTAAGCCCCTTAAGGAGGAATTTGGAATCCGCAAAGATGGTATTTTTTAGTCGTTTAGACAAAAAATGACTATCCCCCCCTGTTAAAATAACTGTTAAATGTTTAAAACGTTGGGCATATTGCGAAAGTACCCCGTCTATTTCATGGAGCACACCATACACCACACCACTGTGCA
>JBLICT010000200.1:0-6041 GCA_047632415.1 Maribacter sp. | reverse complement strand
ACGTAAGGTAGTTCCCCCGAAACCTATCATTAGACCAGTAACTGATAAGACAAGCTAAATAGTCACCTTCTTTATTTGACGCTCAAAACATAGTTATAGAGCCGTACTTTTTAATATGGTAATATATTATATCGCGTCAAAATCACCTTTGACACGTATTGTTTCTCCTTTTTGGTTCACAAGCATTAAGCTCAGCGTACCCTTAACACTTGTGTTGCTATAGTGGGTAATACGAATACTTCCCCCTTTTGTAAAAAATAATTTCTCTCCAAATACATCGCTACTATACGCTCCAAAAACACCGTTAGCCGGATTCAGAAAACTTTCTATAGCTTTAACCTTATAAATTTCCAAAGGCAAAGCGTCCGTTTTATTCTCTTTACAAACAACGACCTCCATATGATGTGGCAAAACAGCCCCGTCACCATTAAAATGAAGCTTTAGGACATTAAAATAAGTTCCTTTTGAAGAAATTTCGGTGCTTAGGCTAAAACCAATATCCCCCAACAACTGGTGATGTTGATTCTCTTCTACATCCAATATATATGTCCCATTAAGCACCAGCGTACTTAACTCTACGTCCTTGCTCGCACTTGAAATCAAAAGCAAGGGCAAAAATCCTAAAAAGATAATTCTTATCATTTTCATTGCGACGGGATTCATATCTATTCTTGGCTCGTTTGAGTAGTTTGCTCATAGCTGGTAACCACCATATTCTGCTTATCACCATCCATACTTTCTTGGTCCATTTCTCCCAAAACTAATGCCGTAAAGAGAGAGAGCAAAAAGAAAACAAACATGATTAAACATTTTTTCATGGCAATAGCCTTTGGTGTACAATTACCGTTGATACAATAAACTAAAACTAGTATTCGCTTTAAATACCATACTAAACTAGGTCAAGAATTGAATTTAATTTTTTCTGATGTATAATCTGTATATTTTATTGTATAAATGGGAAAATGACTAAAACACGTCTCTTTTAGTAGTTAAATTTATAGTTCATTTCCTACAATAATCGTATTTTAAATTATAGAAATCGAATTGTTTCGTTTAGTTGCCAGTTATACTAAATAAACTCCCATTGACACATAAATCCGATTTTAGTCATACCGTAAGAATTATTTTTAACTAACTTTCCTTTTTGATTTTCATAACGTATGTTAGAGGCGGTACTTGTAGACGATGAAATTAAGGCCTTACAAAGCCTTTCTTGGGAACTCACTAATTTTAGTGATGAAATACATGTGTCCGCATCTTTCACAAATCCGTTTGAGGCTTTAGAATACTTAGAAAAAAATACCCCAGACTGCTTGTTTTTGGATATAGAAATGCCCACCATGGATGGTTTTCAGTTTATACAAAAACTTTCTAACAAAAACTTTCCGATAGTCATTACTACAGCGTATAACCAATATGCCATAAAAGCACTTAAACACGAAGCGATAGACTATCTACTAAAACCTATTGACACAGACGACCTTAAAGACACCATCGTAAAAATCAAAAAATTTAATAGCAGAAACTTTACGGCTGAAAAACTTGAACAAATACTTCTCAATTTTAATTCTAGTTCTATCAACAAAAAAATTACCCTAAACACAGATGGAAAGTTAATTTTTTTAGAAAGTGACGAAATTCTCTATGCAGAATCCGATGGAAACTACAGCACTATTTTCCTAACCGACGGCCACAAAATAGTGCTTACAAAAAAATTAAAAGAAGTTAACACTTTACTTCCAGATGATTCTTTTTTCAGAATACATAACTCCTATATCATCAATCTTAACAAGATAAAGGAGTTTTTAAAAACCGACGGATACGTTGTGTTGAAGTCTAATCATAAAATTCCCGTATCCAGACAAAAAAAATCGGACTTTCTAGATTTGTTCTAAATGGTATTATGTATATGGCTATAGGAACATTTTGCAAGCATTTCAAATTCAAAGTGCCAAGAACTCAAAGTAGCATTTTAGCACTTATCTACATGCTATTTGCTGCCACGCTGGCAGCTCAAACCGTACCAGAAAATTTTAAGCAGCTGACCGATAGTCTTATTACAGCGGCTCCAAGCTCCTTTACTGCAATCCATAAAGCAATGCGCGCTCACAGATCCGACAGTCTATATATGCGTTTCTTTCGCCAAAAATCCAAAGAAAAAGGATACATGGCCGGTGAATCCTATGCCTTAAGTGAATTGGGAAGAACCTATCGTAACATTTCTAACTATAGTAAGGCGATACAGCTTCACCAAGAAGCCTTGGCGATTGCCAAAAAGGCCAATAACCTAGAGTTAAAAATTTCTAGCCTTAATTATTTAGGAGTGGTCTACAGGCGCACCTCTTCCGTAAGGACAGCTATGGACTTTAATCAGGAAGCATTAGAACTGGCCGAAGCCGTCAAAAACCCTTCGGAGGGCATAAAACGAAGCATCAACGTTTCGCTAAATAGTGTAGGTAACCTCTACCTTACCCTAAAGCAGTATGACCTGGCCATCTTTTATTTTGAACGCTCTATAAAACTAGAAGCGGAACTGAATAATGTTTTGGGCCTAGCAATCAATCACCAAAATATAGGCAAATGCCAAGAAGAGCAGGGAGCATTAGACCAAGCCCTAGAAAACTATAGAATATCTCTTTCCTATAACGAAGAAATAAACAATACGATGGGACGTGTAATCTGTAAGAACAGTATTGCAAAAGTCTACATCAAAAAAGAACAATACCAAGAAGCCTTGAGGCTTATTAAAGGGACTATGCCCATGGCGATGGAACTAGGAAATTCGTTTTTAATTGCAAGACTGTATAATAACTTGGGTTGGGCACAGCTTAAGGTGCACCAAAATGAGGATGCAGAACAAAGTTTATTAGTGGGATACTCGGTAGGTGAAAAGCATAACCTTAGGGATGAACTAGCCCAGGCCAGCCATTTACTATCAGAATTGTACGAAATAAATAAGGACTACGAAAAAGCTTTGAATTATAAGACCAAAGCCATTAGCCTAGACAAAGAAATATTAAACGAAGGCACTATACGCTATGTGAACGACCTTCTATTCCGGTACGATTATGAAAAAAAAGGAAATGAGATAGCCTTTTTGGCAAAACAGAACGAAATCGTAAACCTAAAACTAAGAAAGAACCGGACACTCCTCCTCATTGGTGCTTTGTCCCTTATTCTTTTAGCTGGTATTCTGTATATTCTTTACCGACAATATCAATTGAGCAATGAGAAAAAAATATTAACCTTGGAGCAGACGATGTTGCGCAGCCAAATGAATCCCCATTTTCTATTTAATTCCCTGAATTCTATCAAACTGTACATTATCAACAACGAACAAAAGAACGCGGTACACTACCTAAACAAATTCTCCAAGTTGGTGCGGAAAATTTTAGAAGCCTCCTCGCAAAGAGAAATCCCTTTGGCGGAAGAACTAGAGACCGTGGAACTTTATATGAACATAGAGAATATTCGATTTTCGAATGAAATCAATTTTAAGATAAATATAAGCGAAGATATTGATGTGCATACCGTAAAAATTCCCTCACTTATCTTACAACCCTTTTTGGAAAATGCACTATGGCACGGACTATCCTCAAAAGAGGGTGAAAAAAATATTAGGTTAGATGTTACAAGCGGTGAAGAGGGCTTTATAAATATTGCTATTACCGATGATGGCGTGGGACGCGATAAGGCAGAACAGATTAAAGAAAACAAAATTTTAAAACGAAAATCAGTCGGTATCGATATCACGAAAGAACGCCTTGCAAACTTCTCCAAAGATTATCAAAATTCCTTTCATGTGGAAATTATTGATATTTATAACGATTCTAACCTTCCTGCAGGTACAAAAATCTTGCTTCACATACCTACTATTTAAGATGCTTTTCAGCTACGGTTTCCAATTCGGAATACCAGTCCTTACCGAACTTACGTATCAAGGCTTCCTTTACGAATTTATATACGGGTACTTGTAATTCCTCTCCCAAAGAGCAGGCGGGGTCACATATTTCCCATTTATGGTAGTTAACTGCGGTCAATTCCGTGTATTCGTGAATTCTTACGGGATACAAATGGCAAGAGACAGGCTTTTTAAATTTTATCTTTCCTTGGTTATAGGCTTCCTCTATGCCACATTTAGCGGTGTTTTTATCATCAAAAAAGGCATAGGCACATTCACTACCATTAATCAAAGGCGTTTCCCACTCCCCATCATCCCCTTTTACAAATGCTCCTTCTTCTTCTATTACCTTTATGCCTTCTGCTCTTAAAAAAGGTTTTACTTTGGCATAAATATCCACTAAAATCTCCGTCTCCTTATCTTCTAATGGGGCACCAGCATCACCGTCTACACAACAAGCACCTTTACAAGCGGACAGATTACACACAAAATCATTCTCTATAATTTCTTCGGATACAATAGTTTTTCCTAGTTGGAACATTATATTTTTTTAGGCTTGCAAGATACATTATTTAAGGGGTATCATCCAGATAGATATTTTTAGAAATAAAATCCAAATGCGATTAATAAACGTAAATTTGCAAAAATTTTCAAGGAATGACATTCAATTTTGATCTTAGACAAATTGCAACAGCCAGCATGGTTCTCTTTGCTGTTATAGATATTTTGGGAAGTATTCCCATTATTATAGGCCTACGTAAAAAAGTGGGACACATACAATCCGAAAAAGCATCGATTGTTGCAGCCTGCATTATGGTAGCCTTTCTCTTTTTAGGAGAGGAAATACTAAAACTTATCGGTATTGACGTAAACTCCTTTGCAGTTGCAGGAGCTTTTATCATTTTCTTTTTGGCTATCGAAATGATTTTGGGCGTTACCCTCTACAAGGATGATGAACCAGAAAGTGCCTCGGTTGTGCCTATCGCCTTCCCTTTGATTGCTGGCGCGGGAACCTTGACCTCCCTACTTTCATTACGGGCAGAATATTTCGTAGAAAATATTATCGTAGCAATTATTGTAAACATCATATTTGTGTATATGGTGTTAAAATCTTCCGTAAAACTGGAAAAATTTCTTGGAAAGAACGGGGTTAACGTTATCCGAAAAGTATTTGGGGTAATTCTTTTGGCTATAGCTGTTAAATTGTTCGCTACAAACATCAATGAGCTTTTTAACAAGTAAAAAAGGGTGTATTTTTACAGTAATTCTTATAATTATGAACAAGACCTTTTCGATTATACTAATTGTACTTGCCTTAGCATTAATTGCTTATAATATAACCTTAGTAGATTTTACCGCCCCGTTTCAAGGCGATAGTACCGTTGCCCTTATTGGGATTATGGCTTCGTTATGCGCCATTGTTCTTCTGTTACTCTATATAACAAGTAAAAAGGTGCAACAAAAAGTTAATGAGGACTAGTTCCTGCTTTTGGCTTTAATGGCTTACAAGGTTCATTTTACGTTTTGCGGTATCTGAAACTCAGATAAAACTATGTAAGATATCTTTTTGGGCTACATTTCTAAATGAACCTTATAAAACAGAACCATGGCTATTCTAGTCGAGGGATAAAGATTTAGTTGTTCGCATCAATGGCATCAGCCTCTTCTTGTTGAACGGCAGGATTATCCAACTCCAATACTTTTTGAAGCATCGCGTCTCTTTTGCCTTTAATATTAGCATGTGCATTCGCATCGAACAATTGTTCTCCCAAAGCGGCTTTTAGATATAGTTTAATACCTTCTTGATTGCCATAAAAATCCATGGACAATTCTCTTTTTAAAGAATAGTCTACAAAATTCTGGAACAGAATATCATCTACTTTAAATTCATTGATAAACTCGGTTGCCGAAAGTTGCTCGTACCGGCTTCTATCCTCATCCAAATGCTCAAAAATAAAGAATGATAGAAAACCATAACTATCCATACTTTGCACTGCTTCTTCTTCATTGGAGCCTATTGGTACGAAAACATCTGGAATAATACCGCCACCCCCATAGACCACTTTACCTTTTGGCGTCTTAAATTTTAGGGAATCAGCGACCTTTATACTATCCACCGAAAAAAGTTCTCCATTATGGA
>JBLICT010000199.1:0-6142 GCA_047632415.1 Maribacter sp. | reverse complement strand
CCTCGTAATCATCTTTCAAAAGTAGTTCCTTGAATTCAGTCAAATTTTGAATATACTCCTCCAAGGTCTCTATTACATTATCTTTGTTTTGCTTAAAAATTGGGGTCCACATCGCTGGCGAACTTTTAGCCAAACGTACGGTACTTTCAAAACCACTTCCAGCCATATCAAAAATATCACGTTCGTTCCTTTCTTTTTCTATGACCGTTTTTCCCAACATAAAAGAACTGATATGGGACAAATGAGAGACATAGGCGATATGCTTGTCATGTGCTTTAGGGTTCATATACCGTATACGCATCCCTAGTAACTGAAATATTTCCAAGGCTTTCTCTTGCAACGTAAAGGCCGTTTTCTCTACTTCGCAAATGATATTTGTCTTCCCGTCATAGAGCCCGTTTATAGCTGACGAAGGTCCGGAAAATTCGGTTCCTGCGATAGGATGGCATGCTAAAAAATTACGTCGTTTAGGGTGATTTTCCAGCACCTTACATAGTAGTTCTTTGGTAGAACCCGCATCGCATACCACGCACTCCTCATGTACCCTATCCAAGATTTTTGGTAGTTCTTGCACTATTACATCTACCGGGATACTTACCATGACAAAATCTGCTAAGGGTAACTCCTCGTAGGCTGCTTTCACATCAATCAAACCCAAGGAAAGTGCTTCTTCTAAATGATCGGGGTTTGTATCTATTCCGTATACGGTAGCCTCCGGCATTCTTGCCTTAAGGTCCTTTACAAAAGACCCTCCAATTAAACCGATACCTACTACAAAAACGTTCATATTTCCTCTAGATATTAGACCTTAGATTTGAGATTTAATTGTTTCATATCAATACATCTCATTTCAAGTATCTTACTACTCAAATCTTTTTATTGCTTCTTTAATTTTCTTCTCCGTAACGCAGAGTGAAAACCGAATATATCCTTCTCCATTACTCCCGAAAATTGTTCCTGGCGCAATAAAAATATCCTTTTCGTGTAACAACTCATCTATAAATTCCTCTGAGGACTTTGATGCTATTGGCAGCTTAGCCCATATGAACATCCCTGCCGCATTAGGGTCATAAGTGGCGCCAATCGAATCTACCAATTGAAACATAAGTTCCCTTCTTTTACTATAGGTACGGTTTAACTCTTGGAACCATACATCCCCACTTTTTAAAGCGGTAATGGCTCCCTGTTGCACGCCGTAAAACATACCGGAATCCATATTGCTCTTGATCTTTAGCACAGCGGTAATATGCTCGGCATTCCCAGAGACCATCCCAACGCGCCAACCAGCCATATTAAACGTCTTACTCAAGGAATTTAATTCCAGGGCAACCTCTTTGGCACCAGGCACCTGCAAAATACTGGTAGGGGTATCGTTCAGCACAAAACTATAGGGATTGTCATTTACCAATAATATTTGATGCTTTTTTGCAAAAGTGACGAGCTCATGCATTTTTTCTATGGTAATACGCGCTCCTGTAGGCATATTAGGATAACTAATCCACATTAATTTCACCTTACTGAGATCCATTTGGCCCAACTTGTCCATATCTGGCAACCAGTCGTTTTGCTCAGTAAGATCATACATAACCGGTTCTGCCCCTACCAAATTGGTTACAGATGTATACGTGGGATAACCAGGATTTGGAATGAGCACCTGATCACCGGCATTTAAAAAGGCCATGCTAATATGCATTATGCCTTCCTTTGAGCCCATTAAGGGCAAAATCTCAGATTGTGCTTCTAGCAACACATTAAACCTTTTTTTATAAAAAGAGGCAAAGGCAGACCTGAGCTCTGGTAAACCTTGATAACTTTGATATTGATGTGCACCAGGCTCCAAAATAGCTTGTTGCATACTCGCAATGACTTCCATTGACGGGGCCAAGTCTGGACTACCGATACCCATGTTAATAATGGGTTTACCTTCTGCCATAAGTCCACGAACCTCTCGCAACTTTTTGGAAAAGTAGTATTCTTGTATCGTTTCTAAACGTTTTGCCGTTTGTATCATACCATGGCATTTTTATATTCTCCCAAAACCTTAAATTCTTCTGTCATGATATCCAACAAGGCTTTTAACTTGCTAAAATCCTCGTAATCGCTAAACGTAATATCCACAAAGAAGGCATATTTCCAAGGTGTCTCTATCACAGGGAGCGACTGTATTTTAGTCAGGTTCATTCTGCAATCGCTCATCACATTAAGCACAGCCGCCAAACTACCGCGTTTGTGGTTGGTAATGAACCTAACAGAAGCCTTATTTATTTCGCCCTTGGGAAGCTCTTTATTTTTTGTCTTTACAATTATAAACCGTGTGGAGTTATTCTTAATGGTCTGTATATTGTCCGCTACGATGTCCAACCCATATAATTGGGCCGCCACCTTAGGTGCAATCGCTGCCACATGCTTTAAATTTTGCCCTTGGATACGCTTAGCTGTTTCCGCAGTATCCACATCTTCCACCAAACGTATATGAGGGAAATCCTTAAAAAACTCCTTGCATTGTAGCAAAGCCATGGGATGCGAACTAACCTCAGTAATATCGGAAAGTTGCTGTCCTTTCATCACCATTAAATGGTGATGAATATTAAGGTAGTACTCCCCTATTATTTGTAAATCGTTGTGATATAACAAAGCGTAATTCGGGATAATAGATCCCGCAATGGAATTTTCAATTGCCATAACCCCTTTATCGGCATCCTTCTCCAAGAGGTTTTGAACCAAGGCATCAAATGAAAGGCACTCTGCCAAATCTATTTCTTCACCAAAGTAATCCAATGCCACCTGATGGTGATTAGACCCCTTAATTCCCTGTATGGCTATCTTTAAACTCATTTTTTACTTTAATATAAAAGCTAAAACACCTTCAGATTATTCCAAAACCAAAAGTTTTAAACAAAAAAAAGCCCCGTTTGTAACGGGACTTCAATTGTTATTATGTTTAAAATACACTACAACAGTCCCGTTCCTCTTTTAAAAAAGAAGTAGAAATAGAAACTGTTCCAAAAGTATTGCTTTGTCATGTTTTTTCTTAACTGTGGCTAATGTACTAATTATATTTAAAACCTATAATTTAGATACATTTTTTTTTGAATTTAGGCTTTTAGAATGATTTCCTAAAGAATATGATTTAAAATCGACCTGTTTAATGTGAATTAGTTAAAAATTTAAAGCGAGTCCTAACTCCACCAATAAAGCAACTCCTGCTAACGCTTTTTCTCTTTTAGATATTTTCCAGTGTTGTTTATATCCGCGTTCTTCTCCATTAGCATATTAAGTTCTTTCTTAGCTATCTGTTCATCATCTTGATAATATTCCGTTTTCCATAATCACAGAAAGGAAGTTATCTTATGTGCATTTACAGATTATAGTTACTTCACTACAGCTAAATTAATTCTTGAATTGATGAGACATATAATCATAACTTCTCCTTCAAAATTGCAATCATTGTCTTTACCCCATCCCTATAATTTCCTATTCTTAAATTTTCATTTGGACTGTGCTGATTATTGTCCCTATTGACCGTGGGTACTGTAACGGCTGGAATACCCAAAGTGGTCACAAAAGGGGATATAGGAATAGAACCACCACTCATACGTATGCGTATAGGATCTTCACCAAACCCATTTTTTAAGGCACTTGTAAGCCACTTACCCACTTCGGAATCGAAATCCGTTCGAAAGGATTGATACGAAATTTCCGAAGTAAAAGTCGCAATCTTATCATGGGTTAGTCGCTCTTCTTCAGTCGGCTCCAACGTCATCAAATAATAACCTTGGTCTGCAACGTGCTCTTTTATTAGCCGTATCAAACGCTCCGGGTCAGATTCTAAGACCAACCGAACATCTAGTTCCGCTCTAGCCCAACCTGGTATAATCGTGCGTACTTTTTCGTTTATCCAGCCCGACTGCATTCCCCTAATATTCAAAGATGGGTACTGAATAGCTTCTTGATACGAGCCACCAACTTTATCGGGTGTTACAATTTGAAGTCTCTTTTTAATTTCTTCCTCATTATCAGGGACATTTCTTAAAATTTGTGCTGTTTCAGTGTCGATGCTTATACCATCATAAAACCCTGGTATCGTTACGCGTCCGTCATCATCCTTCATAGAAGCCAAAAGTTTGGCAAGGCGTAAAGCAGGGTTAGGCGCATAATTTCCAAAATGACCACTATGTTGGGGAACAACAGGACCATAGGTCGTCAAAGTGACGGTGGCAATACCTCTCGCCCCAAAAGTCAATGTTGGTTTATTACTTATATGCCGTGGACCATCAAAAATAATTAACATGTCCGCTGTTAATAATTCGGCATTTTGGGCAACGGCATCTGGCAACCTGGGAGAGCCCAATTCCTCTTCAAAATCCATAATGATCTTGATATTATAATTAGGGACTATATTTTTTGAGGCGGCGGCGTCCAAGGCTGCCAAAAACATCACTACAGGCCCTTTGGCATCACTGGCCGATCTGGCAAAAATGCGCCATTCATTATCCATACTACTGGGTGATTCCCAGGGCGATTCCTCCCATTCATTATTTTGATTTTTCTTTTTTATAACCGGTCTATAGGGGCTCTCCTGAAACCATTGGGTACTATCCACAGGCTGACCGTCTAATTGAAGGTAAATCAAAACCGTCTTCTTAGCTTTAGGATGTTTTCTTTCGGCTAACAATAATGGCGCGTGGGTGGTGCTAATACGTTGTGTAGAAAAGCCCCGATTACCGAACTCTTTTTCGCACCACAACACGTTTTGCTCAATATCCTCTGGATAAAAAGCATCATTAGGAATACTCAAAAGCTCCTTTAATAAAGGCAAACTAGCATCGGCATAAGTTCTCGACAATTCATTTAAATCTACTCCTCTTTGCGCGGAACAATTAAAATATAATAGCGCTAAAAAAAGAGAAAATAATAAGTTACGGGTAGTATTAAACATAGTGCAAAATTGATAATGAACACTAAAAATAGCACTTACAACTTTATTCGCGCTAACACGGTACAATAAAGTTGAAAGCGTTGTAACTACTCTTCTATATCCTTTACAATAGTTTTGGTCTCAAAAGATTTTGGGAGTTCGCTTATAAATATCGGGAACCTATAACAAAACAGGGTTTGGGCTTGATTTATACTATGCTATCCGATAACGAAAATAACCCGTTTATAACTTCATCTAAAGTTTCCTGCACCTTAGGGTCGGTACAGTTTATGAGGATTGAAAATACCATTCGCTCCTCCGGATACACAAAAAGGTTGGAATAGGCCCCAACGCTACTTCCAACATGCCCAAAATACCGTCTCCCTTTTTCATCCTCACTTACTTGCCAGCCCAAACCATAACATGTTGGTTTACCATTGACCATTACAGAAGTTAGAAACTCGGAGCGCATTTCCGTATTTAAAACCGTATTATCCAAGAAAGCATGACCAAATTTGGCAATATCGTCCGATGTGCTTAAATAACCCCCACCGGCCAATTTATAAAAATTATTTACCGGAATGGCTTCACGGAACCCTAATCGAATTTTAGTATACCATGTAGCATATTCCAATTTGTTCCTTGGATTAAGGGAAAGATTACCAACTAATGCCTCATCCCCTGAGAACTGTTGTGGCGCAATGGTATGTTGTAATCCCAAAGGAATCAACACCTGTTCAGCTACATAATCCTGAAACGGTACACCGGTAGCCTCCTGTATGGCCAAAGAAATCAATACCCAGTCAAAACTGTTGTATTCATATCCTTTTCCAGGTTCAAAAAGTAAGGCATCGTCCTTGAACATATCAATACTTTCTTTGATGGAATAGGGTTTATTTGAAGCAAATTCCTTGCCCCTATAGCTTCGGATTCCAGCGGTATGGCTAGCCAATTGCCGAATCGTAAAATCCCATTGCTTTTTAGGGAAATAAGGAACATAACCACGGAATGATGTATCCAAACTAATATCCCCTTTAGCAACCGCATAGGCTAAGGCTGTGGCAGCAATAGGTTTAGAAACACTAGCGGTTCGGAAGAGGGTTTTCTTGGGATTAATATTACGTTTTTCCTCTAAATCGGCATATCCATATCCTTTTTGTACGATAGGATTTCCGTCTTTTAGCACCGTAATAGAAAGTCCTGGTACTCGCTTTTCATTCACCA
>JBLICT010000198.1:0-6215 GCA_047632415.1 Maribacter sp. | reverse complement strand
GTAACCTTAATTTTTCTGAACTGTATTTGGAATATGGGGAGGCGCTTATACCTATGTTGTTCAAAGCTTTGAATCCGTTAAAGCAAGAATTCGTAATCCTAACCGCGGAATAGGGATTTCTTATTTTCTTATTTTTTTTTAATCATAATAAAAAGCTATTCCCCTCTTAGGAGGGGCTAGGGGTGGGTAACCTAGTGAGTTTGTTATTTAAATTTCGCTTTCTATTCCTTGTTGTTTTATCAAGATAACCTGATTTGTACGAACATATCTAGTCGAAGTTTCGTGCTAGGCCATCGTTGCATCAAATACTGGGTAGAGAACAGAATCTTTATCCGTTCTCTTATGACCAATTTGCTCATCTATTTGTATACAAGCTGTAAAGAGGTGTATTTTTGGACTGAGCCCACTAACAACAAAACAAAATGCACGACATAGATATAGAAATGGTTGAAATGACTTTAGATGTGGTTAAATATGCCATTAATCGAATCACCAAAACTAACCCTGAATTAGGCAAACCCAAAACGGAGGCCGAACTCCGCGCTTTGGTGGGCGAAACCGTTACGAACAGCGGAATAGGAGGGGAGAAAGCCTTTGAGTTGTTCCGTGATGTTTTGGTCAAGGCTACGGTGCCTATAGACCACCCTAGGCATTTGGCCTTTGTTCCTGCCGCTCCAACAAGGGCAGCGATTTTGTTTGATTTGGTAACTTCTGCATCCAGTATTCATGGTGCCTATTGGATGGAAGGGGCTGGTGGTATTTTTTGTGAGAACGAGGCTATGCAATGGTTAGTGTCGCTCACGGGTATGCCAAAGCCTGCTTTTGGAGTGTTTACAAGTGGCGGTACCGCCGCCAATCTTTCTGCCTTGGTGGCGGCACGTGAAAAATGGAGAAAAGACTCCAAGAATCAAAACGTAAAGGGCTTGATGATTACTTCCATTGGTGCTCATTCCTCAATCAAGGCTATGGCCAAGGTTATAGATGTAGATGTTCGTTTGGTAGAAACAGAGGACGCGATGTCCGGTGCCGCATTACAGTCCGTAATCAGTGCACTGGATGCCCATGAAAGAGCCAGGGTATTTGCCGTAGTAGCAACAGGAGGTACGACCAACGCGGGAATCATAGATGACCTATCGGGAGTGGCGGAAGTCTGTGAAAAAGAACAATTGTGGTTTCATGTAGATGCCGCCTATGGCGGTGGTGCTTTGGCAGCGAAATCGGTTAGATATTTGTTCAACGGTATTGAGCGAGCGGACAGTGTTACTATTGATCCTCACAAGTGGCTGTTTTCACCTTATGATTGTGGAGCGGTACTATATAAGAATCCTGAGGAGGCAAAAGAAGCACATTCCCAAGAAGGTTCTTATTTGGAAATATTTAAGGATGAAGGAGCACACGGATTTAACCCCTCTGATTATCAAATACAATTAACACGCCGTTTACGAGGCTTGCCGCTCTGGTATTCCCTCGCTACCCATGGCACTGAAAAATATGCATGGGCGGTGGAAGAAGGAATAAAATTAGCCAATACTGCAGGTAAATTGATTGCTGCCCACCCTTTGTTGGAATTGGTTCGGGAGCCCAGTTTGTCTTGTGTGCTATATCGGCGTAAAGGTTGGGAGCCAGATGACTATCTGAATTGGACCTATAAAAATCAGGAAGCCGGTTTCGCCTTGGTAACACCTACAAAGTGGAAAACTGCAGATGGCTATGAAACTGTAAGCCGTTTCTGTTTCATTAATCCAGATACTACGGAAACCGATATCAAGGATATTTTGAATAGTATGGAATAGAACTGTGCTTTTGTAAAATTAATAAGTTTAAGGAACTAGAAATTCTCCATCCCACTTATCATCGTCTTTAGAAAAGCGAACCCTAAGATGATTGGGTCGTTTTAGTTTTAGGTATTCTATCTTAAACGGCTCTATCTCTACCATACAGAAATGGTTTTTTTCGTCTAGGTATTCGACTGTATCTGGACTTTTTAAAGTGCTTCCTGGTGCTTGTTGGGTTATATAATCCTTTCTGCTATTGGGTTGTATTCCGTTCCAATATGTTTTTAATACGTCTTCATCATTCACTATCCTAGCTTTACCTTCAATTTTTAGTTGGAGCATTAGTTTCGGATGATAGAATAATAGACTGACTTTGGAATTCTCGGTGATGTGTGTAATTTTTTTGGAGCGCCTGTCCGTATAGAAAATCAACTTTAAATCTTGAGTTATTTTACGTAGCACTACAGTGCGTAGTCTTGCCATCTTATCTAAGCCTACCGTAGCCAGGGTGAAATAACGGAACGGATGCCCTTTTTTTACTAGAGCTTTTTGCAGTTCGTCTTTGGCTTCGTCCAAAAATTGCTGGGTCATTTGAAAAATATTTAGATAAAATATAATATTAAAGGTAGGGTAAATTTAGACTTGATTGTTATATACTAAAATGCTGTGAAAAAGAATTTTGAATTATTCATGTGATAATTCATTTTAGTTGGTTTTTGATTTTGAAGAAAAAGCTTGGGGTGGTTCCCAAGCTTTTTACTTTTTCACATAAGCGCTGCGTTTACTGAAAGATGAGCCTTTGTTATAAAGAATTATTGGAATAGATCACTTCACTTTATAATCCAATCGCATCGTAATCGAAGCTGTTTTATTTTTTGATGAGGTATTAAAAGAACCGCCCCAAGAATAATCTTCTCCAGAGTTTTGTCCGGTTATTTGGAACACCCCCATTTTTGCCGAAATCAAATCACCCAGCACGCTACCCGAATTTTGTGCAATACTTTCCGCTCTAAGTCGCGCATCTTCCGTGGCCTTCGAAATCATTTCTATTTTTAAATCTGCTAATTTGGTATAGTAATATCTTGGCGGATACGAATTAAATTGAACTCCTTTATTCAATAATTCGGTAATTTCTCTTGCAACCCCTGCTATAATCGCAACATTTTGGGATTCTATTTTTATGGTTTGTGTCAATTGATAGCCCCGAAACGTACTGCCTACGAAATTTCCGTTTTCGTATTTGTTATCACGTTGCTCTGTGGTCTGTACGCTATTAAAGATGATATTGCCTTCATCGATACCTTTGGATACTAAGTAGGAACGCACAATATCCTTATCGCTGTTCAACTGTTCAAAAGCAGCTTTAAGGTTACCGTTATTTGCAGAAAACTGTCCTTCCCAAACAATAAGATCAGACGTAAAGTTTTCATTGCCTAAACCTGTTACGGATATAATTTGCGGAGGATTTGCCCGATTCACATAGGCATTACCCAAAAAGTAGGCTGCAATAACGATGGCAGCTCCAAAAATTATTGCTGAGATATGTTTCATATGAGCGTTGTTAATTTTAAAAGATAAATATACCTAAAAGATACTTTAACAAAACGTTCAAATTCCTATTTTTGCCCATGCAAAATAATGTCCTCATTTTAGATTTCGGTTCGCAGTATACACAACTCATCGCCAGGCGGGTGCGCGAACTAAATATTTTCTGTGAAATAAAACCGTATAATAAAGTACCCACTGACTTGGATAGCTATAAGGCGGTAATTTTATCAGGATCACCATTTTCGGTACGAGCAGATGATGCACCGCACCCAGACCTATCAAATATTAGAGGTAAAAAACCGCTATTGGGCGTCTGTTACGGAGCACAATATTTAGCGCATTTTAACGGGGGTAGTGTAGAGAAGTCTAATACTCGTGAATACGGGAGGGCCAATCTCTCTGGCGTTGAATCAGAACATCCTTTTTTAAAGGGGATAGCTATCGGTAGTCAAGTATGGATGAGCCATGCCGATACTATTAAAAAACTTCCGGAAAACGCCAAACTGCTTGCTAGTACTCACGATGTGGAGAACGCAGCTTTTAAATTTGACGGGGAAGAAACCTATGGTATACAATTTCACCCAGAGGTATACCATTCTACGGACGGGAAGCAGTTGTTGGAGAATTTCTTAGTAAATATAGCCGGCGTTGCCCAAACATGGACGCCAGATGCCTTTGTGGACTCTACGGTTGATGATTTAAAAGAAAAAATAGGAAGCGATAAGGTAATACTCGGTTTGTCCGGTGGTGTAGATTCCACGGTTGCAGCGGTTCTATTGCACAAAGCCATTGGAAGGCACTTGCACTGCATCTTCGTAAACAACGGTCTTTTGCGTAAAAACGAATTTGAAGACGTGTTGAAGCAGTATGAAGGGATGGGCTTAAATGTGAAAGGCGTAGATGCTTCGGCACGTTTTTTGGATGCCTTGGCAGGAGAAAGCGATCCGGAGACCAAGCGTAAGATTATTGGTCGTGTTTTTATAGAGGTTTTTGATGATGAGTCGCATTTGATAAAAGACGCCAAATGGCTGGCACAGGGTACTATTTATCCGGATGTTATAGAATCGGTTTCCGGTACGGGAGGCCCATCGGCCACTATTAAAAGTCACCATAATGTGGGCGGTTTGCCAGATTTTATGAAATTGATGGTAGTGGAGCCCTTGAAAATGTTGTTTAAGGATGAAGTACGGCGCGTAGGTAAAAGTATGGAGGTAGGCGACGAGCGATTGGGACGCCATCCTTTTCCAGGTCCTGGATTAGCGATTCGTATTTTAGGAGATATCACCAGAGAAAAAGTTGCTATTTTACAGGAAGTGGATCATATTTTTATTCAAGGATTGCGAGATTGGGGATTGTATGATAAAGTTTGGCAGGCCGGAGCCATGCTATTACCCGTAAATAGTGTAGGGGTAATGGGTGACGAGCGCACTTATGAAAAATGTGTAGCTTTACGAGCGGTGGAAAGTACGGATGGGATGACGGCAGATTGGGTGAATTTACCCTATGAGTTTTTACAAAAAACATCAAATGACATCATCAATAAAGTCCCTGGAGTGAATCGTGTCGTATATGATATAAGTTCCAAACCGCCGGCAACCATAGAATGGGAATAAAATGAAATATAGGTTAAAAACACTTTTTGCAACAGTAGTACTTTGTTTATTAGCAAGTGCCAATCTTTTGGCGCAAAAATTCACGACCCATGCGGTTAAGAAAGGGGAAACAGTACAAAGCATAGCGGTAAAGTACGGAGTTTCTGCCCAGAGCATACTTCAATACAATAAGGAAATAAAGGACGGTTCTAAGTTGGCCGTAAATACTATTTTGGTAGTACCTGAAGCCAAGATCAAAACTGTTACAAATACTTCTGGTGTTGAGGATTTGATTTCAAATGTGATGCAGGATTCCGTTATAAAACGAGAACCTATTGGATTTTCAAAACATAAAGTAAGAAAAAGAGAAACACTTTACGGCATCGCTAGGCGCTACGAGGTAACGGAGGAGGAAATTAAAAAGTACAACAAACAACTGTATTCCTCCCAACTAACGAAGAAAATGGAAATCCGTATTCCAAAATATAAAAAGCTAGTTGAAAACGAAAATACCATTGATCCTAATGCGTATGAAAAATACACGGTAGCACCAAAGGAAACAAGGTGGAGTATTGCCCACAAGTATGGCATTACCATCGATAGTATGCTTGTGTTAAACCCTACACTTTCTGAAAGTACAAATTACTTGGCAGAGGGTTACGAGCTTCTAATGCCTAAAATTGCTGGAAGCACGGTAGAAGAGCAGCGGACACAGCTATACAAGTCCTATACAGTCCCGCCTAAAATGAACTTTTATAGGTTAGAACAGGAATTTGGCGTGAAATCTGACGAAATAGTACGTTTGAATCCGGAGATTACCGAAAGGGGAGGATTAAAGGAAGGTATGATTATCCGTATTCCTGAAACAGAATTAGATCCTGGTGAAATAAACACGGATAATTATATTTTTTACCAGGTAAAACCCAAACAGAACGAGTTTCGATTGACCCGAAAGTTTGGTATGACTTGGGCAGATTTGATAAGCTTGAACCCCGACCTAAAAAGCGGACTAAAAGCCGGTATGATATTAAAGCTACCAAAGGAACAGGTAGGTGATTTTGAGGTAAGAAACGCTCTTATTTTAGACAAGGTAAACCTTTTGGATAGCGTAAATACTGCAAATCGCCCCAAAGTAATGTTTATACTGCCTTTCAGACTGGATAAGCTTGACCTTAGCGATAAGGAAGCTGTGACCTGGACAATAGAAAATAGAAACAGTTTAAAGTATAGCTTGGGATTGTATTCAGGGGCACTTGTAGCACTGGATTCCTTGGCAGCTCTAGGTATTTCTGTTGATGTA
>JBLICT010000197.1:0-6308 GCA_047632415.1 Maribacter sp. | reverse complement strand
AAACAATAAATCTGCTTTTAACAAAAACAAAAACAAAAACAAAAACAAAAACAAAAACAGAAGAACCATCAAATACGGATTATCGATTTGGAATTTGGAAACATACCATAGATGGAAAAACAGTTTATGGACATGGTGGATTTTGGGGAAGCATGGTTTATTATTTTCCTGATTTAAATATAACACTCTCAGTAGTGATTTTGAATAAGGATAAAAGCTATTTAAGAAAAGAAATCGCAGAATTGATAATGAAAGAAATAATTTCAAATGACAGAAATTACCCGAATTAAAGCCGGTGCTAACAGCGACTATACGTCAGGCAGGCAAAAGCATACTTGCGAATAACCTCGGAACCATCAGTTTTCAGTTCCTTTTTGCTAAATTAATACCGCCCACCGTATAGCCGCAACCCGTTCAAATCTTAATTTGTGAATTGTCCCGTTAAATGAACCTTTTTTGGCACTTTGACTAATTTCTTCTATTAAGGGATTAATTCTGTCTTTTTCTTTATCATTCAGGATATCCTTCGCAAAAAGAAGGGCTCCTTCGTTAATTAAAGAATCATATTTTACTGACTTTTGATAAAATGTAGCGTCGTATCGTTTGTTGTTGGCTGCAATTTCATAGGAAATGTCTTCATCTTCAGGTATGATGTATTTTGCTATCGTTGAGTCTAACTCGGTTGAATACCTTTTGTTATTCACAAATTACTGAATAAGATTATTGAACCTGATTTTAATATTTGTTTCATTTGTGGTATAGGCATCTGAAAGGCTAATTCGCCACACCTTATTATTGTTCGTTTGAATAAATATATTAACACCTGTTCCATTAAATTCACCTTCCAAGATATCTTCTTTAAGCGGATTAATTGTAAATCCTTTAGATTTCAATTTCTGTATCATTTCGGGCTTGAATCCACCAACAGGAATGTCAAGAAATTGTGTTATATCTATTTGGGCATACGATGCTACTGGTAAGATGAGTAACATAAAAAGCCACACTATTTTTTTTAATTTTTGTCCATTACTTTTTGTTTCTTTCTATGAGCCTATGCTTTTTAGGATTTTAGCTTATCTGTTTTACGTTGGGCGAACTTTCCTCTAAAGGTTTGTGTATAAAACGTAGCGTGTAAAAAGACATTAAATTTTCGGATTAGCACAGAACCGAATTTTTATATGTTGTTTTCAATTTATCAATCTTAAAAGTCAAATTAAAAATTTGGAGGACTTAATAAATAAGCAAGAACCTTTCGGTTTTGCACTTATTGGCTATGTTTTATATACCGTGTTGGCGGTAGTTATTTCTTAACCTATTCTTCATCAAAGTCAGAAATTCATTGTACTCCGTAACAAATGAGTTTAAGTCAACTTCGAATGCTTTTACTTGGTTTTTCTTTTTGATGTAGTGTTTAAAAACTCCTAACTACATTTTTCCAAAGACTGCGCATTTCAATTGAATAATCGTATTGAAAGCCTGCGCCGTAATGCCATTTGCTAAGGTGCATACTGCTGCTACCAAAGATAAATAGGCCGAGACGAAATCTCATTCTCATTAATTTATCTATATGTTTTTAACGTTCGTAGTACTGCGATGAAGTTTAAATTACAGGAACTTCAATAGTTAAGAACATATCTTGTCCATCAGCGTCTTCCCCTTGATAAAATTTAAAAATATAGGGTTCTTGCTGCAGGACTTGTACTGGTATCGAAAATGTAGTTTCTCTACTACTTGGCGTACAGGCAATACCTTCATCAACATGCCCAATAGGGTAAATTAGTCTTGAGGTTCCTTCATAGCGGTAATCATATTGATTATAATAGAAATAACAGCTGTTTGGTAATTCGATGGTCACATTAATTCGATACGTACGTCCATAAATAAATTCATCTGGAACATCTGCACTTATCGCACTCACATATTCTAAGGAGAACTCGTGGGAGTTGTCATCGTCAGTACTACATCCAACTAATAAAAAAGCGATTAACGAAAGGGAAATAAAATGTTTCATACGATATGTTTTAAGCAAAAATAAATATTCAATTAAGGATAAGAGATGACATGCAATGTCACCTGTTTTAAAATAGCGCTCTAGCACTATGGATTAGCCTATTCATTTGATGACGTTTAAATAATATTAGTGTACCAATTCTTCCACTAATTCTGATTCCTCTTTTGTTAATGGAGTTCCCTTTATAGAGACCAAGAGTTCTTTTAGTTTACTAGCACTATCCATAGGTACTACTTCAGCATTAAAATCAATTTTGGTAAATAATCTTTTGACCTCCTCAAGTGCCTTTAATTTTAAGGGATTTTGATCAGGATTGTTTATAGTGCCTTGCTCAATCATAATCAATTTGTATTTATTCATGATGTTAAATTTTGCGCAAAGGTATTTTTAGAAATCAGGAGACTTTATGACAGCGGGTGTCATAAGGATTAAATTGGGTAATTTTAGGTCTCCCTTAAAATCCAAGCCTTATGAAAAAGTATTCATCAATTGGAGAATTGTTAATAGATTATCGGATCCTGAGTAACACCTCTCAGATAGCACTTGCTTCACAGTTCGATGTAGACATTCGCACCATACAGCGGTGGGAGAAAAACATGACCTTATTAAAACCAGATAAGGAAGAGGCCATGGTAGATGTTACTTTTATACCCTATCAAGTCATACGCAATTTAAATGCCCCTGTCTCTATCCCTACCTTTTATGATTTTGAATTGAGAAAGTATTCCTTGTCTACCATTGCTAATGAATTGCCTGATGCCGATTGGATGAAATCTAAAATGGACTATGCAACGGACAGATTAAGAACCATAGGACACGATTCAGATGTACATGATATTATAAGATGCACCATGGTTCATAAGCATTTATCAAAATCCATCCGTAAAGAATTAATTGTAAAGGCAGTGGAGCTACTTCCAGAATTAAACGCCATACTCTTTGATGGTTCTGGTTATTATGCCGGTCATATGGTGTTTTTTCCTATAAGTCAAACGTGTTATCGTAAGATTAGAAACAGGTCTATGAAAGAAGAAGAGCTAACAGAATTGGATTTTATCGAGTATAGAAAAGTAGATAATCCGGTTTTTTACGCCTATGACGTAGGCACGGATTGTAACGAAAACATGTTTTATATTGCTGGATCCGTCATGCGGTTTTTTAAGGAAATTCAAAATAAGAACTATCTATATGCCAGCTATACCTCAAGAGATGACACGTATACCCTTAATAAGAACATTGGAACGACCCTAGTTTGGGAAGATAAGATCAAACAAAAGGAAGTAAAGAGCAAAGCACCACCAAGACTCTATGAGGGAAATTTTGAAAAGTTTTTAAACGCATAGCTGTTAACGGGTATGCAGTTGGCTTGTACTAATAAACAGTGGATAATCATTTATTTTGACTGAACTTTCCGTATGCTGAACCACCGTAGCTTTTGTGCTCGTTGGTACGCTACATTGCGTTCCTGATACTACCATAAAAAAAAGAATTATAATAAGGTTACACTTAGAATTTTTTAATTAGAGGCATGTAATTCGGATACCCATAAAGTTGGCAAGTTGACCAATAGTTGGAAAATAAGAAGTTACGCTCCTGAGTTAATTGCCAGAACTGCTAGAATTAAAAAAATCATCCCCTAGATTAAAAGTAAACGCGCCTGCTAAAATTCTCACAACAATCAAGGGTACAACTATAACAGCAATGGTTCTCCAGGTTGATTTGCCCTTGTTATGCAAAAAGACCTTATTTGCGTCGTTGTTGTGTAGGGCAATTTTGACGATCTCCCCTTTTTCTTTTTTGAGACCATAAAATTGATTTTCTTCCAATACAATCTGTTTGAACTTGAAGGTTTGATCTGCGCTGGTTTTCATTTTAACGCGCTTTTTTGATTGTTCTGCTTGTAGTAGGCTAACTGGAGTGTTTTGATACGCCACACAGCTCTGAAATAGCGTTAACGTCATAAAGAAAAGGGCAATGGTTTTAATCGAAGTTTTCAGTGTATTCATGATACTGTGATTTTTGATAACTACACATATTCACTGGGGTACTTTTAAATAAATCTATTGTATGTGAAAAATTCTTACTTTCATAAATATAAGAAATTTACAGCATTAAAAGGGCATACAATTCGGACACCCACTAAGTTGATGGGATTACAAGTAGTTGGATTAGAGTTGGTTAGTCACTCGGGGGAGAGCCTAGATTAGGACCAGAATCAATGTTGCATATCAAGCCGAAATTTGAAGACTATAAAGGGAAAAGAATAATGCTTGTTGATTGTAAACCCAGCCATGTCCCTGTTTTCCTTACAAATGGCAAAGATGAAGAGTTTTATATTTGGGCAGGGGGTTCTTCTGCAAAGCTTACCCTTACTCAGATGAACGATTATAGTAGACAACGGTATATATAGTTGGCCTTTGGTGATGGATTATTTAAAAGATAAGAAATAAAAAAATCTATTTAGGGCCATATAAAATGGAACAACGCGGTTAATTCTTCCGTACGCGGTAGGTGATGCGCCTGTTGGTGATGACACTAGCTTTTACCGTTAAGGTCACCGTGGCAGTATCACAAAGCACACTTCGGTCATGGATAAGAACACTACAAAATGAAGCAAAGTTTCTGCCGGAATTGTCCATTTGGTCCCCTACCGTAATAGCAGTGGCAAGACTAGCATCTAAAGGCGAAAATGGAGGCGCCACAGCATAGGTCGTCACCGTCCCATTGGCGTCGTACGTTACCTCACCGGTAATTTCATTGTAAATTACCGAATAGGGATTGTTGCCACTTAAAAAACGGCTGAAATCTAGAGTATAGGTTTGTTGAAGGCCTGTGGCACCATTGATTACGGTTAAAGACATACCCAAATCATTCGCCCTAATATGATATAAACTAAAATTTCCGGCATCAATAAGACGCGCTTGGCTTTCTTGATCACGGTATTCAAAAGCGACCTCAAAACTGGTAAAGTTGAAAATACCGCCCGTATTGGGGATTACCAAATCTAGGCCAACATTACCCCCTGTGCTGCCACTAGGAATATGTACGCCACATTCTATGGGTACCGCATTCGGATTAATGGACATTGCATCGGGTCCAACGGTTGCATCAGTAAGTATGGCCGTATCAAAATCAAATCGGGAGATTAATTCACTGGGTGTACCGTTGTCACAGACCTTATAGGTAAAAGTATCAGTGCCAAAAAAATTGGTGTTGGGCGTATATGCAAAACTGCCATCCGTATTTAGAATCAAGTTT
This sequence comes from Maribacter sp., assembly GCA_047632415.1. Classification (GTDB taxonomy): domain Bacteria; phylum Bacteroidota; class Bacteroidia; order Flavobacteriales; family Flavobacteriaceae; genus Maribacter. Next base: position 1,039 of record JBLICT010000197.1, on the reverse strand, counting down.
CCAGAACCCACATCAACAATGGGTGTTGTACTAACGCTCATACTTGCATTGCCATCAAGGTCATTATCATTACTTAGAAGACCATTTGTTGCATTGATGGTTCTTGTAAGATTGTAGCCCACCAGATAATCATCAGCAACGGCAATTGGAGCTGAATTTTGGGCATATGCCCTTTGGCCACTTCCTAGTAAAGCCAAAATGGCAAGCAACTTTAACGGTAGGATAACTTTGAAGGAATCTTTCATGTGCATTGTTAAAATTAACAGATTATGAACGGACGACATTAAAAATGTTGTAATCCATAGAAGATGTGTTGTAAAGTTCACTTTTAGCTCTGTTTTAAGGCAGTTGCGTATTTACATACGGACTAATTTTATCGAATGGCCGGCCTTCCCTGGTCTAAAAACACAACCCATTAACCCCTTTTCTTTTAGGGTTTGTTCGGGTAGATTCCTTGTTCGCCAGTAATGAGATAGTGGTGGTAGAGACCTCCATAGTCAGGAGACGGAAGGGGTAATAATTTTAGATGCCATAAAGGTTATTACTTTTTAAACAATAGGGAGCTAACAAGGAAACCATTACTACTCGCAAACTAAAAAGAGGGTATCCAAATAGCATTCTGCAACTTTTAAAAGGATTTAACCAGAACGATTTTTATCCCAAATCCAGTACTCCTGCTTCAAAAGAAATAAAATCCTTGCCAAATCGATCTTTCATGACTTTTCTTAAAGCCAGTACATAGACGGCTTGTGCATGAACCCCGGTCATACCAAGTCTCATTTGTCTATGATACGCTTCAATCAGCCCTTCATCGTTGAGATTTTTTAAGCTGTCATAAAATTCTAAAAATAGTTTTTGATCTCCTTCTCCAGAGGTAAATACATGTTTCATAGTGCATCGTTTTAAAGTTATGCATAAGGAGACTATACTAAACAGTGGGTAATCATTTATTTTGACTGAACTGTCCGTATGCTAAACCACCGTAGCTTTTGTGCTCGGTTGGTACGCGTAATTGCGTTCCTGATACTACCATAAAATT
>JBLICT010000196.1:0-6315 GCA_047632415.1 Maribacter sp. | reverse complement strand
TGAATTATGGGTGAAGTATATGGGCTATCAAACTGAACTTTTAAAACTTAAAAAAGGATATTACAAAAAGTTTAAAAATATACTTCCTGCGGGTAAAGCAGTGCGCTTTTTTCAGGCCGAGAATAAGATTGAAACCCTTATTAACGCTGAACTTGCATTAGAAATACCAATGATAGAAACCAAGTAAAAATATTGTTTTGAGAAACTGCTTATTGAGATTATATCTAAAAGCATAAAATGTGACCAACAATTAATCGATTAATATATTAATAAATGAAGGCAAGATTTAGTTTAACAGCAATCGCCCTACTCCTCGTGGCTAGTGTCTTTGCACAAAAGGAAAAAAAACCAAATATCCTAGTGATATGGGGAGATGATATTGGTTATTCCAATATTAGTATAAACAGTCAAGGTATGATGGGCTATCAGACGCCTAACATCGATAGGATTGGAAAAGAGGGTGCTGTATTCACCGATTGGTATGCACAGCAATCTTGTACCGCAGGAAGGGCAGCCTTTATTTTAGGGCAGCATCCATTTAGAACGGGCTTGTTGACCATAGGTATGCCAGGAGCAGATCAAGGCATTCAGCCCAACCAACCAACGATTGCAGAGTTATTAAAACCTCAAGGGTATACCTCAGGTCAGTTCGGTAAAAATCACCTAGGTGATCGTGATGAAATGTTACCGACCAATCATGGCTTTGATGAATTTTATGGTAATCTGTATCATTTAAATGCAGAAGAAGAGCCTGAAACGTATTACTATCCTAAAGACGCAGAATTCCATAAAAAATATGGACCACGTGGGGTAATTCATTCGTATTCTGATGGAAAAATTGAAGATACGGGACCAATGACCCGCAAGCGCATGGAAACTGCAGATGAAGAATTCACGGCTGCAGCCATTGATTTTATAGAAAGAGCACACGCAAAAGATCAACCGTTTTTTGTTTGGTTAAGCGCCACAAGAATGCATGTTTGGACCCACCTTAAAGAAGAAAGTGTTGGCGTAACCGGCATCGGTTTGTATCCAGATGGTATGGTAGAGCACGACAAAGCCATCGGTACGGTTTTGGCCAAACTAGAAGAATTAAAGATTATTGACAACACCGTAATTATGTATTCCACAGACAACGGTGCGGAAAAATTTACTTGGCCTGATGGTGGTACAACCCCATTTGCTGGAGAAAAAGGATCTACCTGGGAAGGTGGCTTTAGAGTGCCTTCTGTTATCCGTTGGCCTGGAGTAATTAAACCTGGAACTATTGATAATAACATCTATTCTCATGAAGATATGATGCCTACCTTATTGGCCGCTGCCGGTGTGCCTGATATCAAGGAAAAGGTTTTAAAGGGGCATAATGCTGCGGGCAAGACGTTCAAAGCGCATTTAGATGGCTTTAATATGATGCCTTTTTGGCAAGGACAGGTTAAAGAAGCCCCAAGAAAGTCTATTTTCTATTTTGATGCTGCAGGTAACATGAACGCGATTCGGTATAATAACTGGAAATTACATTTTACCTATATGGAAGGTTCTATTAATGAAGGATTCCGTAAAACACCAGCGTGGCCTTTAGTGATTAACCTAAGAGCAGATCCTTTTGAAGTGTCATGGAAATCTTCCATGTACACAAGGTGGTATGGCGATAACATGTGGTTGTTTGTACCCGCACAAGCCCTTGCAGGGGAGTTCTTGTCTACGTTTAAGGAATTCCCCCCTGTTGAAGGAGGTACTTTAAGTATAGATAATGTGGTTAAGAAAATGACATCTAAGCCTCATAATTAAATAAAATTAGGATACATATAAGAATTGGCAGGTATGATTTGGGAACAGATTTCCTGCCATTTTTTTTTAACTAACCCTTACAATGAGGAACATAGCCGTAGTAGTAACCTTTTTGCTTGTTTTAAGCAGCTGTAAAAGCGAGGTAAATCCAGAAGTTACAGCCCAATCAGCTGTTGCCCAAATTGATCCTTTACCTTCTTGGAACGAAGGAGAAACAAAGAAGGCCATTATGGCCTATGTGAAAGGGGTGACCACCGAAGGGGATGCCAATTTCATACCAGAAATGGATCGCGTAGCCACTTTTGATAATGATGGGAATTTATGGTCTGAACAGCCTGCTTATTTTCAATTGTTCTTCGCTATGGACCGTATTAAAGCCTTGGCTGGCGAACATCCGGAGTGGAAAACGACACAACCCTACAAATCCGTATTAGAAGATGATATGGCCACCTTAATGACTTATGGAGAACATGGGCTCATCGAAATCGTTATGGCTACGCATGCAGGAAATACCGTAGCCGAGTTTGAGCAAATTGTAAAAGATTGGCTTGCAACTGCCAGACATCCTCGTTATAATCAGCCGTATAACGCGCTAGTCTACCAGCCTATGCTGGAACTATTAGACTACCTAAGAGCTAATGGTTTTAAGACTTTTATAGTGTCTGGCGGCGGCATAGAGTTTATGCGCCCTTGGGTAGAGGAAGTATATGGCATTCCTAAGGATCAAGTTGTTGGTAGTAGTATAAAGACTAAATTTCAAATGAATGAAGGTAAAGCCGAAATTGTGCGATTACCTGAACTCGATTTCATTGATGATAAGGCTGGGAAGCCGGTAGGCATCAATAAGTTCATCGGAAGAAAACCGGTATTCGCCTCTGGAAATTCAGATGGCGATCTTCAAATGTTACAATATACGGATTCAAATTCCTATGAATCTTTTCAATTGTACCTGCACCACACGGATGAAGACAGGGAATGGGCCTATGATAGAGAGTCTTCCATAGGACGATTGGATAAAGGTTTGGATGAAGCTGCTGAAAAGGGTTGGACCGTAATCGATATGAAGAACGACTGGAACGTGATTTACCCATTTCAATCTGACAAATAAATACGCACACTAACTATAAAGAATCATGAAAAATTACTTGTATCTTTTTCTAGTAGCACTAATAACAGCTGGTTGTGGAAGTAGTGTCTCTGTAACATCGGATTACGATAAAACAACAGATTTCTCTAAGTACAAAACCTTTTCCTACTACGGTTGGGCCGATAATAGTGACAAAATTTTAACGCAATTTGATAAAGATCGAATTGAATCTGCATTTAAAAGCGAATTTTCAAAGCGAGGAATGACTGCAAACCAAAACAATGGTGATGCCATCATATCGCTTTATATTGTTGTTGACCAAAAAACCAGTTATAGCTCTTACACAGATCATTATAATAATGGAATGTACGGTGGCATGTATGCCGGTAGATACAGATACGGATATGGCGTTGGCTATGGAATGGGAAGCAGTACCACAACCACTACGGAGAATAAGTATGCGGTTGGAACACTTATTGTAGATGTTTTTGATGCCAATGATAAAAAACAAATCTGGCAGGGTATCGGAAAAAAGACTATTGATGAAAAGAAAAACAAACGTGAAGAACGTATAAATGCAGCAGTGGCAAAAATTATGAAAGAATACCCTGTTCAAATCCAGGAATAGACGTATGTAGGAGTGGTGAAAACAGCGAGTACTGTTACTTTATAATAGCACCTTCTTTTGGTTGAACCTAATGCGGTTTTTTCTGCGTTATTTCTCCTGAATATTTTGATTTACACCCTTTTATTGATTTTTAAGTTTAAGGGGCAAACAATGAGTCTCATCTAAACGTATACGCTATTTTCGGAAGTATTATAAAGAATAAAACTTTAGGCTTTGATTAAAAGAATGTGATGGTTATACGTAAGAATGTATCAAATAGCAGGTGTAATTTGTTTGTTGTGTATTTATGAAGCAGTTATATGTTGTATTCATCGTAGTGCTATGTAATGTAATAAATGGATTTACACAAGATAGTATTGTTGATCAAGAGGTTAGGGTAAATGAACAATTTTGGCTAGACTACAATCACGCTAATATTCTTAGTGAAACCCAGTCTATACGTACCCAAATGGCATTCCGAACGATTGTACCAAATGTTTTCAATCGTTTCCAAGCCATTTCAACCGTAACGTTTAAAAACACGAAAAAAGAGAATAAAATTTTGAGTCTTATAGATTCTTATCAGTTGGGCGGTGGCGCTATTTACACGCAGAATAACAATACCACGGATAATTTTGAGCTACGGCTAATTCAGGGATTTAAATTTAATATCCCGACCATTAAACTAATCACGATAAATAACTATGTGCGATTAGAAGAACGGTTTCAAAATTCTTTTGATGATGACGGTTGGCGCAGTGGGTATCGCTTGCGGTACCAAATAGGCACTAACATTAGTTGGGCAAAACACTATCTAGGGTTTATAGAAGGTTTGTACTTCCCCTTCAAGGCTGAATTCTTTTTTAATCTAAAAAAAACGGACCGTTTTAATGACGTTATTAGGATATCTCCTGGGGTAGGGTACAAATTTAAAAATAACTGGCGTTACGAGCTTTTCGCTATTTTCAACCGAACTAAGAACATCACGGAAACCAATAACAAATCTAGCGACTTTATTCTAAGACTACGGGTGTATAGCGGTGGAAAAAAAGAACAGGCTAAAAACGAACAACTAGACTTCCAACTAGATGATGTAGATTAGATAATCTCCAAATTAGCACTAAAAAAACCTACTCTATTTTCTGTAAACTTTTCATCATGTTACTAGCATAAACAGCAGCTGTTTTATACGCTTCTTTAGGATCATTAACATCTGAAGTGACCACGGCTACCAATTGCTTATCACTGATTTCATCTAGATTGTAAGCTACGGTTTCCAAAACATAGTTATTATACGTTCGGGTTGATGTAGATAATGGTATGTATCCACCAAAGGAATTATAATAAGAACCATAGGCATACGGACTAGCATAGTAATTGTAAAAATTACCATAATAACCAGGGTAATAACTTCCGTAGCTGGCTCCCACATACATTCCGCTGCTGGATGTTGACGTAACCTGCTCCTTGTCCTTAATAACCGTAAGAACAATACCTGTATACCCTTCACTACTTAAAAGACTCTTAATCAAAGCAACGCGTTCTTCTGATATTTCGCGATTCGGATATATTTTTGGTGCTTTTTTAAAACTTTCCGTAGCCTGTATCCCAAGTGCTTGAAGCTCTAAGACAATCGCTTCCTCAAATGCAATACGAGCATGATCATCAGCTGTTCTGGCAATAACTAAAACATTTTTTTCTTTAAAAAGTTCTACCACATTCTGATCGGCCTTCCAGGAACCGGTTACTTTCGATTTTGAAGAGGAACATCCTTGCATAAGGAAACAAACGGTAACAATGAATACGGCTTTAAAGCTATTTGACATAAAGAAAAAATTTAGAAATGATTGTTTTTTTTGCTTTTGGTTAAACGCATACCCAAAGTTTGGTAAAAATAATACCTATTTCATTATTCTAAGACAATGAGCGCTGCTAATTTTAAAATTTAAAGTGATTACCCTCCTTTTTTAGCTTATAAGATAAAACTGAGGTGTTTAATTGGAGAACAACCTCGTATAACAGACACTACTACCACAAGAAATAAATAGCATAATAATAATAATAATAATAATAAGGGCAAGCTGTTTATGATAGGAAAAATGTATATTAGGGGGGTTTTTATATATGAAATAGTATATGCCGCTCCTACCCTATTGAAGCGCATTTAACCGTAATACAAGAAATAAAAAAAATGAGTAAATTAATATATGTAGTTGTATTCTGCCTATCCCTAGGCAATGCCTTTGGTCAAGTATATGCAGATAAACCAAAGGTGCTTAAAGACACCACTCCCTATAATTCCTTACTTCCCATTTTCGGAAAAAAAGTAAAAGAGCTAGGTTTTGACCTACCCTACTCTGCTGGACTTTCTGTAAATTATTTATGGCAAAAATCAGAGATCAGTATCTCAAACGTGAATGTAGGCTTCAATAATAGTCCGCTTTACGATGTAGATGAATTAATTAATTTTAATAGTACCACTGCCGAATCAAATGGAATTAATATTCGTCCGGATATCTGGGTTTTTCCTTTTTTAAACGTCTATGGGATTATTGCCAATGCCACATCTAAAACGAATGTAGATGTGAGCATTTGGGTACCCCGCATTAATGAATCTGAAGAAATATTAAACATACAAACGAATCCTGAGTTTAACACGACGACTGCCGGTTTCGGGTTCACTCCCACGGCTGGGTTTTTTGGTGGGTGGATAGCCTTTGATATGAATTTCACCTGGACCGATGTAGATGCTCAGGAAAAACCAGTATTCGCCTTTGTTTTTGACCCTAGAATTGGAAAAACATTTGAGTTAGCCAAACCCAACCGAAATATC
>JBLICT010000195.1:0-6325 GCA_047632415.1 Maribacter sp. | reverse complement strand
AAAAGTTCGCCAGCGATGTGGACCCCAATTTTTAAGCAAAACAAAGATAATGTAATAGAGACCTTGGAGGAGTATATTCAAAATTTGACTGAATTCAAGGAACTACTTTTGAAAGATGATTACGAGGGAATTTATAATGAAATGAATAATACGAATAAGATAAAAACTATTCTAAAAGGATTGCCCGTAAAAAAAGGTAGTTGAATCAATTGAGAACAAAAATTAATATTAATAAATACTATTAAATACACGAAGACCTAAGGCAGTAGAAAAATGAACACCTTTACCCCTTTTACTGTTTAAGCCTTCACCAAAAACAAAGTAATGGAGAATACAAAAGAAATGAGAACATGGTTGGACGATATGGGTTTAGATCATCCACTAGTAATAGCAGGGCCATGTAGTGCTGAAACCGAGGAACAGGTATTGCGAATAGCGCATGAATTAAAAGATACCGATGTCAATTATTACCGAGCTGGTATTTGGAAGCCAAGAACCAGACCTGGGAATTTTGAAGGTGTTGGTGCCCTAGGTCTTAAATGGCTTCAGAAAGTGAAGGCAGAAACCGGGCTAAAAACAGCTACGGAAGTAGCGAACCGCGCGCACGTAGAATTGGCTTTGGAACATGATGTAGATTTATTATGGATAGGTGCACGGTCTACTGTGAGCCCTTTTATAATGCAAGAGTTAGCAGATGCTTTGGAAGGAACAGACAAGATTGTTTTGGTAAAGAATCCTGTAAATCCAGATTTAGCTTTATGGTTGGGAGGTATCGAAAGATTACACACTGCTGGTATTAAAAAACTGGGCGCTATTCATAGAGGTTTTTCAACCTATGAAAAAACGAAGTATAGAAATATTCCAGAGTGGCAATTAGCTATTGAATTCCAGAACAAGTTTCCAGATTTACCATTAATCAATGACCCTTCCCATATTACGGGTAAGCGCGATATGATTTTTGATGTTTCGCAAACAGCATTGGACTTAAATTTTGATGGATTGATGATTGAAACTCACTTTGACCCTGATAATGCTTGGAGTGATGCTGCACAGCAAGTGACGCCTGATACTTTGGTGCAAATTATGAGGGATTTGAAAATCAGAAAGGAATCTGATCCAGAAGCAGAATATAACAAGCAACTGAGTAACCTTAGAGCACAGATAGATGTAATTGATAATCAATTGATTGAAACGCTCGGGAGACGAATGAAAGTTTCTGACGGAATCGGTGGTCTAAAAAAGTCTAGGAATGTTGCTGTACTTCAATCTAATCGATGGAATGCGATTTTGGGTAAGATGATTTTAGAGGGAGAAACTAAAGGCCTTAGTGAAGAGTTTGTCTTAAGAATGTTTAAAGCTATTCATCAAGAATCTATTAATCATCAAGAAAAAATAGTAAAGGCATAAAAACTAAAAACACCCAACTTTTTAAGTTGGGTGTTTTATAAATAAGAAAAGGCCGGTGTTGCATTTACAGATGTAATACCAGCCTTTTTTTGAATTTATCTTTTGAAGATATAACGTGTTATAAATATCCCTGAGCCATCTCCTTTGCCACTGTCGCTTTCAACAGCACTTGTTACGAAAGCTAGTTCCCAGCCATCTGCCACCATTGCGTTTATTTTAGAGGTGATAATAGCATCGTTCGCGGCAATATTTTGAAAACGAATACCTGCAATATTAAAGAAGTTCAATAATTTGGTCTCATCAAAATCTTTAACTCTAATTTCTTCTCTTTTTGACTTGTTTCGAGTATTGTCGTCGTCAGTTTGGGTTGAAGTAAATTCAGAGTAATTTTTTTCTTCATTACCATCAATAATTCGTGAGCGCCCAAGACCACTGGATACAATTGATTCTACACTCGTGATTACTTTGTACTGCTGCGCATTCATTTCAAAAGTACATGTCAATGCTAAAAAGGCGATAAAAATAATTTTTTTCATAATGATGGTTGGCTTATTTATAAAATATAATAATAAATATACAAATTGGTAGTAATATCTCAGAAACCCCACGTTAAAATTTGTATTTAAAGATCATAACGGTAAAATTCATGGGTAAGTATGAGTTAAGTGAAATCAAACTTATGTAAAGCGTATTAATGTCTCTTTAGCTTCTTTAGTTAGATTTTAATTTACAGCAAGTGTAGTATGATTTTGTTTCATAGAAAATATCTTGATATTAGGAATAGGAGTACCCGAATAGGTTGGTTTAAGAAAAGAAAACCGTTACTTTGTAGTATGAGGATGTATTATTTAGGAGTAGGCACATGCTAGGTATCGTTTATAAATCAACCGGAAGTTGGTACACCGTAAAATCAGATAAGGGTGATTTTTATAACTGCAGGATTAAGGGAAAATTCAGGATAAAGGGAATAAAAAGCACCAATCCTGTAGCGGTAGGGGATAAGGTACATTTTGATGTAGAAACTATAGGTGATGATACGATAGGAATTATACATAAGATAGAGGAACGTAAGAATTACATCATTAGAAAATCTGTAAACCTATCCAAGCAAACCCACATTATAGCATCAAATCTAGACCAAGTATTTCTTCTCATAACACTTAATAATCCTCCTACCCATTCTATTTTTATAGATCGATTTTTAGTAACTGCCGAGGCCTATCATATTCCGGCGATTTTGGTGTTTAATAAAATTGATACCTATACAGATGAAGAACGTGATGAGGTGAAGTACTTAGCTGCAATGTATAGAGAGGTTGGGTACACGTGTATTGGAATTTCAGCCCTTACAGGTAAAAATGTAGATACAATCAAAGAATGGATGGTAGGAAAAACGTCTATGTTTTCCGGACATTCGGGTGTGGGAAAATCAACCTTAATCAATGCCATAGATTCAAACTTAAATCTTAAAACTGCTCAGATTTCAGAACAACATCTGCAAGGGCAGCATACCACTACTTTTGCGGAAATGTACGATATGGATTTTGACGCACGTATTATTGATACGCCTGGGATTAAGGGATTTGGTATTGTAGATATGGAAAAAGAAGAAATCGGCGATTATTTCCCTGAGCTTTTTAAACTGAAACAAGGTTGCAAGTTTAATAATTGCCTCCATTTAGATGAACCTAAATGCGCCGTCAAAGATGCCTTGGAGGAAGGAAGCATACCTTGGAGCCGCTATCGCAGCTATGTGCAAATGGTTGCAGGAGAAGACGAGAATTACAGAGTAGACACCTACGGAGAAAAGAAATGAGAACAGTAGTACAAAGAGTTTCTAGCGCTAGTGTAACTGTTGAGGGAGACGTGATTTCAGCCATGGAAACAGGATTGTTGGTTTTGCTTGGTATTACCGAGGAAGATGGTACGGAGGACATACAATGGTTAGTACGGAAAATAGCCAACCTTCGTATTTTTAATGATGCCGATGGTGTTATGAACCTTTCACTATTGGATACAAACGGCGAGGCCATAGTGGTGAGTCAGTTTACACTTTATGCAGCTATTAAAAAGGGCAATCGACCTTCCTATATAAATGCGGCCAAGCCAGGTATTGCTGTTCCGCTATACGAAGCTTTTGTCTTGGAGTTAGAAAAGGAACTTGGTAAAAACGTAGGAACCGGCGTTTTTGGCGCAGACATGAAAGTCGATTTAGAGAACGACGGGCCTGTTACGATTATTATGGACTCAAAAAATAAGGAGTAATGAACATACAAAACGCACAAACCGCCGTAGATGATTGGATCAAGGAACACGGGGTACGCTACTTTAACGAATTGACCAATATGGCACAACTTACAGAGGAGGTGGGTGAAGTGGCTCGTATCATTTCCAGACGCTATGGGGAGCAAAGCGAAAAAGAAAGTGACAAATCTAAAGATTTGGGAGAGGAACTTGCAGATGTGCTTTTTGTGGTACTCTGTTTGGCTAACCAAACAGGGATAGATTTACAACAATCTTTTGATGAAAAGTTAGATCTAAAAACGAAGCGCGATCATGACCGTCATCACAATAACAAAAAGCTGAAATAATACTATATTTGTCCTTCGTTTTTAACTCATCCTATTTTGAAACTTCACCTTAGCGGCCCTAAAGAACAGCAATTTAACGCAAGTATTAAAATAACAGGTTCCAAAAGTGAATCTAATCGGTCTTTGTTGTTGGCCGCTCTTTATGAGGGGGTTACCATCGAAAATTTGTCCAATTCAGACGATGCACAGGTGATGAAACAGGGACTGGAAAAAACTTCGGGTACCGTAGATATTCATCACGCCGGAACAGCAATGCGCTTTTTAACAGGATATTTTTCTGGACAAGAAGGAAAAAACGTGCTCTTGACGGGATCCAAACGCATGACGGAAAGACCTATCAAAATATTGGTAGATGCCCTACGCGATTTGGGTGCAGATATTTCTTATGTTAACGAAGAAGGATATCCCCCAATTAAGATTAAGGGTAATGCATTGACAAAGGATAAGGTAAGTCTTCCGGCAAATGTGAGTAGTCAGTATATATCATCATTATTATTACTCGCGCCAAGCCTCAAAAACGGACTGGAATTGAATTTGGTGGGTAAAATCACATCGGTTCCGTATATAAAAATGACCTTGGGCCTTTTGGATGAATTAGGTATACCCAATTCTTTTGAAGGTAATATTATCAAGGTAAGCCCTAAAACTTCCGTAGCGCTTACCCGATTGATTGTAGAATCTGATTGGAGTTCCGCTTCCTACTATTACAGTATTGTTGCCTTGGCAGAGGTTGGTTCGGAAATTAGATTATCGGCCTATAAAAAAGACAGCCTGCAGGGTGATAGTGTGTTGGCCGAGCTATATAAAGCTTTTGGAGTAGAAACAACTTTTGGAGAACACATGGTAACGCTGAAAAAGGCTAATGTACCAAAGGCAACTAAGGTGGAGTTTGATCTTGTAAATGCACCTGATATTGCACAGACCATAGCCGTTACTACTTTTGGTTTAGGTATGGAATGCCATTTGGAGGGCTTGCATACCCTAAAAATAAAGGAGACCGATAGATTGGAAGCCCTACATACGGAGTTGACCAAATTAGGAGCCGATATCTCGGTAACGGACAAAACGTTAACGATAAAACCATCAACATCCTTAAATAAGGATGTTGCCATAGATACCTATAATGATCATAGAATGGCAATGGCTTTTGCACCACTGGCACTAAAAATGCCCCTGTATATAAATGATGCAGAGGTAGTCTCCAAATCCTATCCAGATTTTTGGGAGGACTTAAGAGGGCTTCAATTCAGTGCCAAAGAATTATAATCCTGTATTTACTTGACAACCCCCCTTTCCAGATTGTATATTTGCAGCCGCAATTCCATGCAAAAAAAACAGTTCATGGATAAGGTAAGCGTTATACGTTCGCCTTTATTATGGATTTTTTCGTTGGAACTGCTATTCACTAAATCATAAACATATAAGAAATGAAATTATCACACTTTGGTTTTGAACTTCCAGACGAATTATTGGCAGAGCATCCGTCTGAAAATAGGGATGAATCTAAATTAATGGTCGTCCATAAGGAAACTGGAAAAATTGAACATAAAATGTTCAAGGACATGATCGATTATTTTGACGAAGGTGATGTTATGGTCTTGAACAATACCAAAGTTTTTCCGGCCAGACTTTATGGAAATAAAGAAAAAACCGGAGCACGTATCGAAGTGTTTCTTTTACGTGAACTTAATGAAGAACAGCGCTTGTGGGATGTTTTAGTTGATCCAGCACGTAAAATTCGTATTGGTAACAAGCTCTATTTTGGGGAGGACGAAACCTTGGTGGCGGAGGTTATTGACAATACTACCTCTAGAGGACGTACCTTACGTTTCTTATATGATGGTGCGTATGTAGATTTTAGAAGAAAGCTGAAAGAATTGGGTGAAACACCTTTGCCAAAATATATAAAAAGAGACGTAGAGCCAGAGGATGCAGAGCGTTACCAGACTATTTATGCCAAACATGAAGGTGCCGTGGCAGCACCAACGGCCGGGATGCATTTTTCAAAACACTTGTTAAAGCGCTTGGAGATAAAAGGAATTGATTTTGCAGAATTGACCCTACATGTAGGATTGGGTACATTTAATCCTGTAGAAGTAGAAGATTTGTCCAAACACAAAATGGATAGCGAAGAGTTGTTCATTGATGAAAAAGCTACTGAAATTGTTAATAATGCCAAAACAAAGAAGCGAAGAGTTTGTGCTATTGGAACCACTGCAATGAGAGGTTTGGAAAGTGCCGTTTCTTCCAATGGTACCTTGAATACCTATGAGGGATGGACGAACAAGTTTATTTTTCCACCCTACGAATTTAGTATTGCTAATGCA
>JBLICT010000194.1:0-6347 GCA_047632415.1 Maribacter sp. | reverse complement strand
ATGGACACTGATTACCAACGGAATAAAAGATAATTATTATACACGGGTTATTAGAACCGATCAAAAACGGAAAGGGTTGCTATATGCCGGAACAGAATGGGGAATGTATGTTTCCTTTGATGACGGTACATCTTGGAATCCATTTCAATTGAATCTTCCAGTTACGGCCATACGAGATTTACAGGTTAGAGATAACGATTTAATTGTGGCTACACATGGTAGAAGTTTTTGGATTATAGACGATTTAACGCCATTACATCAACTAACAAAAGATATTGTAGATACTAATTTACACCTTTACAAGCCAGATGCTTCCTATAGAATGCATCAATCTAGTGGTTGGTCAAAACCAGACCTCAAATTAGTAGGGGAAAACCATCCTGACGGCGTTATAATCAACTATTACGTCAAGCGCTTTACAGCATCGGATACGGTACAATTAGACATTTTAGAAAAAAACGGTAACCTAATCCAAAGTTTTGCTAGTAGTGCGAAAGAAAATAAATTGAATCCGGCTGCCCCAAAACTATTAACTGTTACTTCTGGTGGAAATAGAATGGTCTGGAATATGAGATACCCAGGATTCAAGACTTTTGATGGAATGATTTTTTATTCATCTCCCAATATTGGACCCAAAGCTGCTCCAGGAATCTACAAAGTTAAACTTACGGTTAATGGGGTTTCCCAAGAACAGGAATTTAAAATCGTAAAAGACCCTAGGTTATCCAATTCCCAAAAGGATTATGACGATCAGTTTGATTTTCTAATTGCTGTTCGAAATCAAGTTAGTAGGGCCAATGAAGGCATTGTCAAAATAAGAACTATTCAAAAAGATTTAAAGTATCTTAATGAGAAAACTGAGGATAACTCAGAATTTCAGAAGCTAATTGTAGCTTACGAAACAGGACTATCAAGTATTGAGAATAAAATTCACATGACTAAAAACCGAAGTAGGCAAGACCCATTAAATTACGGCATACGTATTAATAATAGGCTAGCATTTTTAATGGCAGACTCCCAAAGAGGCGATTACCCTCCTACGCAACAAGCAAAACAGTTTTTTAAGGAGGTTACTCAAGAGTTACAAGTGCAAATTTCCGCTCTTGATGCGCTTATTGAAACCCAAACCAAAATCATTAATGAGAAGGTTGATTTAGAGGGTATAAAAATGATATCATCAGACTAAAGAGCAAAGCTGAATAGCAAAAGGGGATATTTACTCGTAAATATCCCCTTTTGCTATTATATGTTTTTCACCAAGGATAGGTGACCTAGTTAGGCTGCTTCCTCAAAACCAACCCATATTTATATATATAATAGGCCGGTACTTTTGCGAGCATCGCGGTAAACAAAATTCCAACTCCACAGAGGATAACACCAAATTCCGCCAAAACCCCCATGATGATGACCAAACCAAAGATGACCAACCAGTTTTTATTCCCTAGCGTAAAACTTGCCTTGGTAATCTCCATGGCCGTAAGCTCTTCATTAAAAGACAAAAAAGCAGGAAATACGGATAAGGGTACTATCAAATAAAAATCTCGATACCACAAGTTAACATCCTCACAATAGTGAGGCCTAGCATTATCAAAGCCAGATTAAAGACTTTACCCAAGCGAGCTTCTTTAAAAAAGTTGAAATAGTCGTTATTCTTGGCCTTATAGATATCGTTTTGTTTACAAATCTTAAGGAAGGCGGCATTTAAGGCTAAGCCAAAAGTCATTATCCCAAGAAGGAATACAGGCATTAGTATGAACACCCCTACGACAACCATAACTAGAAGCTCCTCACTACGTAAAAATTCAGGGTCGGGAATTCCCGCAGCGATCGTGGGAATGTAAATCAAGATATAAAATGTAAATATGACCACAAAGGTAAGTAGTAAAACTATAAAGCCCTACAGCCAAACCTTTTAAAAAAAACGCTATGGATGCACTAAAAATAGCACCAAACTCCAATAGAACTCTTTCCTATATTTTTTGATTAACGGTTTCTAAGTTCATTGGTGGTTATTTTAGGTTGGTATAATTCTAGATTAATAAAATGAAAGCCTAAAATTACCCTAAATTAAACTGCCAACTTGTCATATTTTTGAATATAGTAGTATCTTTGACTTCCCTTTATTCATAAGTATAATTTGGGTTGATTTATGGAAAAAATAATTGATGAAGTAAAACAAGGAACCGCTTTAGCTTTAAACACCAATACCAAAAACAAACGCAAGCTCTATATTGAAAGCTATGGTTGTGCTATGAATTTTGCTGATAGTGAAGTCGTAGCATCCATATTATCCGAAGATGGTTTCAGCACCACACAAGAATTAAACGAAGCAGACTTGATTCTGGTAAACACCTGTTCCATTAGAGACAAAGCGGAACAGACCATACGAAAACGCCTAACCGAATATAATAAAGTAAAAAAAACCAGGCCCCATCTAAAAGTAGGTGTGCTTGGTTGCATGGCAGAACGCTTAAAGGACAAACTGCTGGACGAAGAAAAAATCGTGGATATGGTCGTAGGGCCAGATGCATACAAGGATTTACCAAACCTAATTAAGGAAGTTGATTCCGGGAGGGATGCCGTAAACGTGATTTTGTCCAAAGATGAAACCTATGGAGATATTGCGCCTGTTCGTTTAAATACCAACGGCGTAACCGCATTTGTATCCATTACAAGGGGGTGCGACAACATGTGTACGTTCTGCGTAGTACCTTTTACAAGAGGCAGGGAACGTAGTCGCGACCCGCAATCCATATTACAAGAGGTAAACGACTTATGGAATACTGGCTTTAAGGAAATCACCCTTTTAGGACAAAATGTAGACAGCTATCTCTGGTACGGTGGCGGACTTAAAAAAGATTTTGAAAAGGCAAGCGATATGCAAAAAGCAACAGCCGTAGACTTTTCAAAATTACTAGACACGGTAGCTTTGGCACAGCCAAGAATGCGTATCCGGTTTTCCACCTCCAATCCTCAGGATATGACCTTGGATGTAATACATACCATGGCCAAACATAAAAATATTTGCAATCATATTCATTTACCGGTGCAAAGCGGCAGTAACCGCATCCTAAAAGCCATGAACAGGCTACATACTATAGAAGAATATTTTAATCTTATCGATAATATTAGAGCAATTATTCCCAATTGTAGTATCTCACAAGATATCATTGCCGGTTTCCCTACTGAAACCGAGGAAGACCAGCAAGACACCTTAAAAGCTTTAGAATATGTAAAATATGACTTTGGGTATATGTATCTATACTCCGAAAGGCCAGGTACCATGGCAGGTAGAAAAATGGAGGACGATGTACCCGAAGCAACGAAAAAAAGAAGACTATCGGAAATAATAGCCCTACAACGAAGCCATTGTAAATATAGAACGGAACAACATTTAGGAACGATACAAGAGGTATTGATAGAAGGACCTTCAAAAAAATCACCTGACGAATGGATGGGAAGAAACGCACAAAGTACCGTAGTAGTTTTCCCAAAGGAACAGTATAAAGTGGGCGATTTTGTTAACGTTAAGATGAACTCTTGTACTTCCGCTACCTTGATTGGAAAAGCGGTAGGGTATTCAAACAATAACTAAGCATAACGCACTGAACTATTGATAAGACAACAGTAGCATGGATGGCATACAAAGTATAAAACAACGTTTTGAAATTATAGGGCAAGACCCTAAGCTAAACCGGGCCCTAGAAAAAGCAATTCAAGTTGCCCCAACAGATATCTCTGTACTGGTTACCGGCGAGAGTGGTGTCGGTAAGGAAGCTATTCCTAAAATTATCCATTCCCTATCGCACAGAAAGCATGCAAAATATATTGCGGTCAACTGCGGTGCTATACCAGAAGGAACTATAGATAGTGAACTTTTCGGACACGAAAAGGGGGCTTTTACTGGAGCTACCCAAACAAGAAGCGGTTATTTTGAGGTAGCCGACGGCGGAACTATTTTTTTGGACGAAGTTGGTGAACTTCCCTTAACTACGCAGGTACGATTGTTGCGTGTATTGGAAAATGGAGAGTTTTTAAAAGTAGGGTCCTCGCAAGTTCAAAAAACGGATGTACGAATTGTAGCCGCAACGAACGCGAATATGTTCGAGGCTATAAAAAAAGAAAAATTCAGGGAAGATCTTTACTACAGATTAAGCACCGTAGAAATTCATATACCACCACTACGGGAACGCAAGGAGGATATTCATTTGCTATTTCGAAAATTCGCCTCCGATTTTAGTCGAAAATATAAGATGCCAACCATACGATTAGATGAAGCCGCTGTTGCCCTGCTATTAAAATATAGATGGCCAGGAAACATACGCCAGCTCAGGAACATTGCAGAACAGATTTCGGTATTAGAAGAAAAAAGAGCCATTTCGGTAACAACCTTACACGGCTATTTACCTAGTAATCCCGGTAGTAATTTGCCTGCTGTTATCAAAAATTCAAAATCGGAAAGTGATTTTGGGAGCGAGCGAGAAATACTGTACAAGGTACTGTTCGATATGAAGGGAGACCTCAACGACCTAAAAAAGCTGACGATGGAATTACTTAAGAACAACGATTCTCAAAAAGTACAAGATGAAAACGAAAATCTTATCAGAAAAATTTATGGCGAAGACGATGAAGATATAGAAACACAAGACGCAACCGAAATGGATGTATTACAGTTACCAGAATCAAAACAGGAAAACGCGTATATTCCAACACCACAAGAGGATAAATATCATTTTGCGGAAGAAATACAGGAAGAAGAGACCCTATCTTTGCATGAAAAAGAAATAGAACTGATTAAGAAATCCTTAGAACGCAACCGAGGAAAAAGAAAAGCAGCAGCAGCCGAACTGGGTATTTCAGAAAGAACATTGTATAGAAAGATTAAACAATACGATCTGTAGACCTTAGATAAAATAGTATGAAAAACATTCCAATTAGTTTCCTTTTAGTTTTTTTGATTTTGTGTCTAAACGGTTGTGGTGTTTATAATTTTACCGGCGGTAGTGTTGGAACAGCTACTACTTTTCAGGTTAATTATTTTCAGAACTACGCCTCTCAAAGTCCAGGGTCCATATTCGAGCCCGGAATGGATAGGGACTTCACCTTGGCGCTACAGGATAGAATTTTAAACCAAACGAGTTTAGATTTGGTGAATAACGGCGATGCAGATTTATTATATGAAGGAGAAATTACAGAATATCGTATTTCACCAATGTCGGCCACAGCGCAACAGACCGCTGCGCAGAACCGCCTATCCGTTAGGGTAAAAGTGCGGTTTTACAATAGAACGAAAGAAGATGTAGATTTTGACCAAAGTTTTTCTTTCTTCTTTGATTATCCAGCAAACACACAGCTTGCATCCATAAAAAGCGAAGCCCACACAGAAATTTTCGAACGTTTGACACAAGATATTTTTAACGCCTCACTGGCAGACTGGTAAAAAAGAAATGAAAGTAACGGACTTTACATATCTCCTAGAACATCCCGCAAAAGTTGCAGACCCTATGCAGACGAATCAGTTGGAAGAGATTCTAAAAGAGTACCCCTATTTTCAAGCCGCAAGAGCCTTACATTTAAAAGGACTTAAAAATCTACATAGCTACAAATACAACAAAGCACTTAAAACGACTGCGGCCTACACAACTGATCGTGATGTATTATTCGATTTTATCACCTCCAAAGATTTCCTGGAATACACACCACAAATAGCCACAGAAACTACAGCTCAAATCGCTCCACCGGAAACAATAACCGAAGAAAAAAAACCGATTATTGAAACATCTGATGACAAACCTTTGCCACAGGACCAAAAAGACGCTGAACAAATTTTGGATCCAGAACTGTTCACCACTAAGCATCCAAATAAAGAAATATCAAAAGAGCTAGCGATTGGTGAACCCTTAGATTTTGATAAAAAAGAAAAATTTTCATTTACCGAGTGGCTTCAATTAGCAAACAAAAAGGCAACGGACGAGAAAAAAGAAGCCAGCGAACCTGCCAAAAAGCATAAAGAAAATACCACTAAGCAAAGCACAAGTAAAAAACAAAAATTCGATAGAATAGATAAATTCATTGCTCAAAACCCCAAGATTGTCCCCAAAACAAATATACCCGTTCCAGAAAACGTGGCAAACTCTGGAATATTAGACAAAAATGAGCTTATGACAGAGACTTTGGCAAGGGTATATCTAGAGCAAAAAAAGTATAAAAATGCGATTCAAGCTTACAAAATTTTAAGTTTGAAATATCCAGAAAAAAGTGGTTTCTTTGCAGACCGTATAAAAATGGTAGAGAAAATTCAATCAGAAAATAGAGATTTAAAATGAGTACATTTTCAATATTCTTGA
>JBLICT010000193.1:0-6361 GCA_047632415.1 Maribacter sp. | reverse complement strand
CATACGAGCGGCTTTTTTAGTGCTGCTGCAAAGCTATGTGGATAATTTGAGAAACAGGGTACTTAGGCAAATAATATGAGGCTTGAGTTTTGTCATTACATCACTAATACGGTTCCTCCTTGTTATTTAGCTAGTTTAGGCTTTGTTTCAAGTGAATTATAAAGATAGTAGCGTTTTGATTAAAGTACTGAAAGAGACTTTGTATCGAGAACGCTTTGAATCATGGAAGTGCCTGCAGCCATTTGAACATCCAAATGCGGTATTATTTAATCACCAAAATTTTAGGATTAATAGGATATAGCCATTCTATACCGCGCTCCGTGATCAGGGCATCGTCCTCCAAGGGAATACGTAGTTTTTTACCGCCCCATTCTGGTATTTTGGTATACGCGAACAACTCTATAGAAATCAAATTTGAAGGCTTTAGTTCATACCCCAATCGAACAGGATTAAAAAAGGCGGCAGAGGGCCCGATACCATGTCCCCAATTCCCTACCGAATGGCAAGCAATAATGACATCGGTGGTATCCAAATCAGTATACTTATTAAAGCCTTTCATCTTGTTGAATCCCGCTTTGGTTAGGGCGGCGTAAACGGCATCCTCTGCCTTTTGCCCAGTAACCCCGGGTTTGATGGTTTTTTTGATGATATCACGGACCTTCACGCCTTGGTCAAATGCATTTTTAATTCCTGCCGGCACTTCGGTTTCGCCTTCTTTCAGGACATAGGCAATGCGTTTCATATCGGTAAACATATTCATTAACCCTACACCCCAATCCAACATTAACACATCCCCACGTTGAATAATACGGTCTGTTGATGTAGCAATCACCCCATCAGGGCCGGTAATATAAACAGATGGCATACCAAACGAAGAACCCAAATTATTTTTGAATTGCTGATCCTTCATAAACCAAGCAACATCTTCCAAAGTGGTGACGCCTGGAGTAATTACTTTATTGGAAAAAGCCTTCTCTGCAATGGTATACGAAAACTCTCCCGCTTCCCCATAAATAGCAATTTCACTAGCGACGCGTCTGGACCTAAAATCGGAAACCAGTTTTTCTGCAGAAACAAAACGTGCTGCATAGGGTTCCCCTAAAATTTCAGCTAGTTCCAAATACGAGGAATGGGTTAGTCCGTCTGCACCTCCAAAATTTTTCGAGATATTAAGCCCTATGGTTTTGGGATTCCTTTTCGCAACAAATTCCTTTAGTTCGTCTGCAGAACCGAAATAGTCATAGGTGCCGCCTTCCTCAAGCAAATAACCTCCCACACCAAGCGCGGCCCTCTCAATGCGCTCTTCCCCTACATCTGTAAAAATATAATACGCATTACCGGTTACATAACCTTCACCCATATCGGTGTAAAGCGGGTCTAGATTTCCTTCGCGATTGGTAACGATCCACATGGCAATGTTGTTTTCACGCATCGCCTCGGGCAATACCAAATCAAATTTATCCGCACGTACCTGGTTCAGTTTACGCCAGCGGCGCATGGCTTCCTGTCCAAAGGTTTGGGCAGTTATTACTAATGCCAAGAAGAGGATAGCTTTTTTCATAATTGATGGTTTTGAGTGGATCAAAAATAGGGAATAAAATAGAACTTCAGCATCTAGATGATGGGTATTGAGAACCCTTTGGGACATACAAGCTTCTCTCTAAAAGCTTCTCGATATAACTTTTACTCCCTTCCCAAGGTATCTGCATTCTGATTTTCCGCGTCGTATTGTATGGCAGTATAGGATATAATTTTCCAAGCGTCTCCTTTTTTGACTAAAGTAGCGGTTGCTTTTGCAACCGTTTTTACCCCTTCTTGGCTTGTCCATGATTGGTCAAAAGCGACCCAAGCTAAGTTCACATCATAAAAAATAAGATAGTTAGAATTTTCGAAGGTAGACGTAATGGGTTCAGGGTTCTCCTTAAAAAACGATTCCAATTTACCACCGCTATTCTCCCAACCCCGTTCTTGGGCGAAACCTGCTGCGGAAACATCTAATCGCAATACATCGCCACTATGGTCCCAATACGATGCCCATTTGTCATAATCCTTTTTCATGTAGGCATTTGTTTCCCCTGCCACAACGGCCATAATGGCTTCCTCAATATCTTCGGTCGGCGGGGTTTTTTCCTGTTGACATGAAAACAAAAAGAAGACAAAAACGACAATAATATATTTATTCATTTCAAATTTATTTTATGATGACAAACTAGCGCCATTGAGAGGTATTGTTCATTATTATTCTTGTTTCAATTTCAGTAACACTCCTTTTCCATTTTCATTTTCTGGATTCAATTCAATTGATTTCTCGTACATTTTAATTGCCTCTGCTTTCCGATTTGACTCTACTAAAACTTCGCCATAACTATCGTAGGTTTTAAAACTATTTGGAAATAGCATGGTATTTAATTTAAAAACTTGTAAAGCCTTTTCTAATGCTCCACTTCTTAAGAATGTATATCCCCATTCATCCAAATCAGCTTCTGAATGTTTGTTTTTCATTTCTGTCTTTTTAGCTTCGATAGCTAATGTAATGGCATTATCCAAAGCCTTTTCTAAAATGACATTTCGTTGGTCTACGTCCACGGTTTCCAAATACGCTTTAACAATGGTATTGATGATAAGCACCGGATTATCATGAAATATATAATGACCACTTCCTTCGGCGATCATTTCAGTTCGATTGGATTCCGCATCCACAAAACCTTTGTGGACTTTGTTTCTTAGCGCCCAATACCAGTCAGGATATGGACCTTGAATAGGAGAGGTAATATCTATTACAGGTACACTAGATGGAAAATCGATAGTACGTAATAATTTAACGGTTTCGGGATAGGTCTTAAAAAGATAATAATTCCCTAGTGTTTCGAGAGTTTTAGGAGGGACTTCTTGTTGGTCCATCACTTTCAGTACATCATCAGTATAATGGCCTACTAAATTTGCATCAATGCGCACTACATATTTTACGTTGTCTGGATGCCGTGATGCATACAACGTTGTATAAAATCCGCCGTAGGAATGAGGAACTAAAATAATGTCCTTGTTAAAACCCAGCTTAGCTAAACCTATTTCCAGTTCTTTTATACCATTAAGGATTCCAAAATACGAATCGTTTTTTAACTTTGGATTTATCTCGCTTTTTCCAAATCCAGCCCGGTCATAGGTAATTAAAGTTGTACCCGTAACCGCATGAATTTTTTCCAATATGTTATTCCAAACAGAACCATCATTGCCTGCACCAGCTTCAAAAAGAATTGGAGTTCCCGTTCCTTTTAGTATATTGAAATGCATGTTATAGCCACCAACATCTACTAGCGTATCTAGTGTTTGGGAATGCATTGAGAGTGGTAAAAAGAATATCATTACCCATTTAAAATAGAAATGTCTTATTTGGTCGGTAGTTTTCAAGTTTACATTATTTACAAGTGTGTAGGTAACCTCCTTAATTATACCAGACATATATGACTAAGGATAACAAATTCCGCATAACTATACCTAAAAACTATTGCTCCGCTAGCGCTCGTTATTACATACACACACTGGTTTTCAGAGTGTGTATATAAAAAAGTTGCTGAAACACAGTTCTGCGGATTTTCATTTGGATTATACAGCTAGACGTAAAACCGATGCTAATGCCGTACAGTATCCACAAAAAACTACCCTAACTAGTACGTCAACGTATTATAGCCATTTGCTTGTAATTGAAGCATCCGTACCGAGGCGGTCGGGGTAACGCTAAGACCGTCAAAAAGGGTCTCCTCCGCTACGCCTAATTTTTCCATCGCAACACTGCATACGCTTACCTTGACCTTTCCCTTATATTTTTGAAAAAATGCTTCTAGTTCAGATTTTTTGACCAATTGGGTTACCACCTTACCTTTGACCACAATTTCGTAATCCTCTATTAGAACACCATTTTCAATGAGCATATCATACATACTTAGCACCCCCTTAAAATGCCTTTCCGTAGTAAGTATAAAAGCATATTTAGGTGTTTTTTGCAAATCTGTAATTGCTTGTTGGTCTAATTTTTTTTGACTGTAGGCTTCTGTAACCGTAGCAGCCATTACCATAATAATTAATAGGGTTCGAAAAACAGTATTCATAAATTCTATCTTTAAGTGCATATAGTTTATCTAAAAATACAGTATTATATTCCCATTCCTTGATTTAAGCCATGAGAAAAACTATAACCCTGTATCCTACCCTTGCATTAGACCACCAAATGGCCAAGGAAATCATCGAAAAAAAGCTCTAAAGCCTTGCTGTAAGCGCAAAATCACCAAGGAACTTGTTCATTACGGTATCAGCAGGGCGTGCCGTGTCCTTAATATGAGCAAGCGTGTTTATTATTACAAACCCTTGTCGAAAGATGATAGCGAGATAGAAGAAGCTTTGCGACAAAAAGCCAAGGAACACTCGGAGGAAGGTTTTTGGAAGACCTATAACCGTTTGCGTAATGAAGAAGCAAACGTGCCCACCGTGTCTACACGTCTCCGCTAGCGCCCGTTTGTAATGAGTACAGTCCTGAGTAAGCAGAATAAATAATTAAACAGCGTATCGTATTAAAATTTTGATTTAATTCTTTTCTTATTGTAAAGGATTAAATCACTAGAAACTAACTGTATAAGCTACAATACTAAAACTACCCATCTAACAGAAAACCTCCACTACCTTCCCTCCTTTCGCAACACCTGCAAAGGCGGACTGTTCAAGACACTCCTACTATTAGAGAGTCCGATAGCAAGAACAAGCAATGTAATTCCCGGTAGCACCACCAAAAAGGGCACCCATGAGGGTACAAAAGCGGTATCAAAGACAAAATACGCCAATAACTGACTCCCCACAAGGGATAATAAAATACCTACACTACTTCCTAACACCCCTAAATACAAGTATTCGAAAGCCGTGATTTTTAGTATTTGACTACTTTTCGCACCTAAAGTTCGCAACAACACGCTTTCTCGAATACGCTGGTATTTGCTATTTCGCACCGAACCTATGAGCACAATAATACCAGTAATGATACTAAAGAAAGCCATAAAACTAATGACCCAAGAAATCTTGTCCAATATACCTTCTACAAGTTCCAGTATTTGCCGTAAGTCTAGCACGGATACATTAGGAAACTTTTGCACCAACTCTCGTTGTAAGGAAGCCGAAGCTGCCTTGTCCGGTGCATGCGTACTTAGTACATGAAATTGAGGTGCTTTTTCCAAGACACCTGTCGGAAAAACAATGGAAAAATTGAGCTGCATGCGCCCCCAATCTACTTTACGAATACTAGCCACAACGGTTTCCATTAGCATCCCTTGTACATTAAACTGTAGGGTGTCGCCCACGACTACTTGGGCATCCGCAGCCACGTTATCCGATAAAGAAATGGGCACGGGGCGATTAGGCAAAACCTCAGCGTTCCACTTGCCATCCAGTAATTTTTCGGAGGCTATGAGGGAATCCCGGTACGTAACTCGGAATTCATGACTTAATATCCAACCCCGAATGGTGCTGGTGCTATCCGTTCTAATATCGTTTACGCTGCGGTCCTTTATTTTTTGCAAACGCATGGTTATAATAGGGATGTTGTCCAAAATAGGCAATCCGTTTGGCGTAATGGTCTGAGCAACGGCTTCCTTTTGGTTCGTCTGCACATCAAAAAGGATGATGTTCGGTGTTTGTTCACTGCTTTCCAAGCTGGCCTTGGCTAATAAAAAATCCTTCGTAAAATACAAGGTACTGATTAGGAAGGTACCTATGCCTATCGCTAAAATGAGCACAGCAGTCTGGTTGTTGGGTCTAAACAAGTTTAACAAACTCTGCCGTGCGGAAAAACTCCAAGACTTGGGGAAATAACGTTTTACCAGCCGCATAAACAAAAGCGCAACGCCACCCAACACTGCAAAAGTAACAGCAATGCCCAAGACAAAACCTGCGGCATAGCGGAAATTGTTCAAGAGCCAAAAGGCAAAAAGAAAAATAAACAGAACTATGGCCACAATGACCCCTATCTGTGCAGGTCTGGATTTGGAGTCTAGATTTTCCTGTACGCGCAACACCTGCAAGGGAGACACATACCAGGTATTGATCAACGGCGAAAGCGCAAACAAGACCGACATAAAAACGCCCAATAAAAGTCCGACAGCAATCGCCTGTACAGAGGTTCCAATAACAACCTCAAAAGGTAAAAATTCCTGTAAAATCAAAGGAAATGATTGTTGCAATACTAAGCCTAAGAGGGTTCCAACAATTCCTCCAATAAGTCCCATCCCCGCAATCTGAATCAAGAAAATCAAGAAGGTCTGTTTTCTGCTGGCTCCCAAACATTTTAGAACTGCTACCGCCCGTAATTTTTCTTTAATGT
>JBLICT010000192.1:0-6376 GCA_047632415.1 Maribacter sp. | reverse complement strand
CGCAGAAGCCAAATTAAGAAACGGAGATGCCGGAGGCGCATTGGCAGATGTAAACACCTTAAGAGCTGGTAGAACAGCGAGACCAAATCAGACACCACCTGCCCTTACTTCTATGGATGCAGACATGCTATTAAGAGAGCGTGGATTTGAATTGTACTGGGAGGGTTTTAGAAGGGGTGATCAAATTCGTTTTGGAACCTATGAAGATTCTTGGACAGAGAAAACAGATTCAGATCCAAACAAGCGATTGTTTCCCATTCCCCAAAGTGCAGTCGATGCCGCATCTGGAATAGACGGTTTCTTGGAGCAAAATCAAGGATATTAAGTATTAGTTTGAGTTAGTTTTGAGTTAGTTTGGGATAAAGGCAGGCAATAATTTGCCTGCCTTTGTTCTATATGGATTTTAATGAAAATAGAATAGTACTTCCTCAAACTTACAAAATCAACTTGGCAATCTTAAAATAGGATTACAACAGGGCTATATCTATTTTTAAAACAACCGTATGAAACAAAGTACTATTCTACTATTTAAAAATTTAGGAATCATTTTAGCTATTGTTTTGGTTTCTGCCTGTAATGAGAACCAACAACCCGAATATAAAATCACTGAACCTGTAAACTATGTTGACATGGTGTATCCGCAATTGGATACTGAACATAGTCGTTGGTTCTTTTTCGCTTCGGCCAGTAGACCCTTTGGTATGGTTAACTTAAGTCCAGATACGGAAATAGACGGTGCTTGGGGAAGTGGATATCGCTACAAAACGGATACTATAAAAGGTTTTAGCCATGTACATGGATGGGAGACATCCGGACTTTCAGTAATGCCAGTAGCCCTACTCAAAGAGCATACATCAACGATTTTCGAAGATTTCTATTCTGCATTTTCCCATGACACGGAAAAAATATCGCCAGGTCATCATTTGGTGCAATTAGAACGCTACGGAATTAAGGCCGAACTAACTAGTACAAAAAGAGTTGGTCTACACCGGTATTCATTTCCTAAGGATGCAAGTCCGGGAATTCTGTTCAATTTAAACACTATGTTGGGTCCAAGCAAAAATCAAAATGGTAGTTTAGAACAAATAGATGATTACACCCTATTAGGTCAATTGGATATGGCACCCACCCATAGGAGACCCAAACCGTTTACGCTTTTTTTTCAGGTGCAGTTCAATACAGCCTTGGATTCCATTATTAAAGACCAAGATTCTGGCAATTATCTAGTGTATACCAATCCTGAACAGAAAACAGTTTTAATGAAAGTTGGTGTTTCATTTACTTCCATAAAAAATGCAGAAAACAATAGTTCTATCGAACTTAATCATTGGGATTTTGAAAAAGTGGTAAATGAATCTAAAGAAGAATGGAATACCCTGCTAGGTAGAATTAAAATAAAGGGTAATACAGAAACCCAAAGACGACGTTTTTACACAGATCTTTGGCATGCCCTTCAGGGCCGGCGTGTTATTAATGATATAAACGGGGCCTATCCAGATAATACAGGTCCCGTTTTTAAAATAGGACAACTACCCCTTGACAGTAACGGAAAAACCAAATTTAATCACTATAACTCTGACTCCTTCTGGGGAGCGCAGTGGACATTAAATACGCTTTGGGGACTAGTTTATCCAGATATAATGGAAGATTTTACCCATTCTTTAATGCAATACTACAAGGATGGTGGTATTCTACCTAGAGGACCTTCCGGTGGTAATTACACGTATGTAATGACTGGAGCATCCTCAACTCCCTTTGTTGTAAGTGCTATTCAAAAGGGAATTCTTAGCGATAACTTAGACAGTATCTATATGGCTTTGCGAAAAAATCATACTATGGGAGGTATAATGTCCAAAGCAGGATATGAGCACACTACTTCTTTAGGTGGCGGCCTTAAGCACTACATGGAAAACGGTTTTGTACCTCATCCTATTCCAGAAGGCAAGTTTGGAGGACACCAAGATGGTGCCAGTCTCACATTAGAATATGCGTATCAAGATTGGACCTTGGCACAGCTTGCTAAGAAGTTGGGCCGAAGAGACGACTTCGGTTATTTCTTAAAACGCTCCCAAAACTACAAAAATGTATTTGACCGTAGCACTGGATACATGAGGCCTAAGAAAATTAACGGAGAATGGCAGGAGAATTTTGACCCTTTCCTTTATGAGAATGGCTTTAACGAAAGTAATGGCGCCCAGTCGACTTGGTTTGTACCCCATGACCCAGAAGGCCTAGCTTCTTTGATGGGAGGTAATGAGGCTGCTGTGCAAAAATTAAACAAACAATTTACAAATGCAGAAAAGCTTGGTTTTACATCAGGTACATCTCATGAGGTAGAATTGCACCCAGAGTATAGTCGAATACCCATTAATTATGGAAACCAACCTTCTATGCAGACGGCTTATATGTTCCATGTCCTAAATAGACCAGATCTGACACAATACTGGTCAAAAAGAGTCCTAGATAATGTCTTTAGTGGTTTAGATCCGGGCACAGGTTATAACGGAGATGAAGACCAAGGTCTAATGGGTAGTTTAGCTGTTTTAATGAAGTTAGGGCTTTTTCAAATGAACGGGGGTACGGAAAATAACCCTAAATATCAATTGAGTCCTCCCATTTTCGATGAAATCAGAATCGACCTACATCCTAAATACTATTCTGGCAAAACTTTTATAATTCGCTCGAATACTAGTTTAACAAATAAAAGTATTCTAAAAAAAGTTCTTTTTAATGGGGGAAATCTGAAAGAAATGAACCTACCCCATTCCAGTATTACAACGGGGGGCACCCTGGAGTACCAGTTTGATAATCCCTAATTACTATTCGCAATTTTATATTGACTTTGCCTCTATATCATTCAATTTTATAATCTTAATAAGTCAATGATTTTTTGTATTTTTCATAATTGATTAGTCATCTTTTTTAAAAATCCAAAATTAGTCATTTAGCGTTTCAATTCTAATCAAAACCAATATTCTAAATAATAGATAATTGGTCTTGGACTTGTAGAAGGAAACCTTGATGTCATATACCCACCGAAAGAATAAGCTAAAGAAAATATAACTTCGCAACCATGAAAAAAGGAAGGGTCACAATAACGGATATTGCCAAAGAACTCAATGTTGCACCATCTACAGTCTCCAGGGCATTAAATGACCATCCTGCCCTTAAAAAAGAAACGAAGCAAGCGGTACGGGCTTTGGCAGAAAAACTGGGATACCAACCCAACTTTATGGCCCTTAGTTTATTACGACAAAAATCTAATACTATAGGGGTCATTGTGCCAGAAATTACCAGTCATTTCTTTTCTGCAATTATCACTGGTATCCAAGATATTATATCTAATTCGGAGTACAATATAATGATTTGTCTTTCTAACGAATCCTACGAAGAAGAAGCGATAATAATTAAAAAATTATTAAAAATACAGGTAGATGCTGTTTTAGTCTCTCCAGCCTCAGAAACCAAGAATTTTGACCATTTCAGGACCCTACAAAAAAATAATATCCCTGTGGTAATTTTTGATAGAGACTGCCCAGGACTGGAAGCAGATAAAATATTGGTAGATGATTATGCTGGCGCTTTCCAAGCTGTGGAATATCTGATAAAGTCTGGTTGTAAAAAAATAGCTCATTTAGGAGGCCCATTAAATCTAAGCACAACAAAGCATAGGTTACAAGGGTATTTGGATGCCTTAGAAAACGCTAAAATCCCTATAAGAAAAGAGTACATATCCCATGTACAAGGATTTTCCCATAATGATGGTCTTAAACCTACTAAAAAACTTTTAAAATCATCACACATACCAGATGCCATTTTTGCTATGAACGACAGTATAGCTATTTCCGCTATGTATATTGCTTGTAAAATGGGAATGAGTATCCCAGAGGATATATCTATAGTTGGTTTTGACGATGAACCCCAATCCTCCTATTTTAGACCTTCTTTATCTACGGTATGGCAACCCGTTTATAGTATAGGCATGTTAGCAGCTAGAATTGCCCTCAGACGTTTAAATAGCGACAATGTAGACAACTTGGCTTTTCGCCAGGAGGTATTTAAACCTGAGCTGGTGGTTAGGGGATCCTCCAGACCATTTATAGTTCCCGCCTAACATGGTCAAATTTTAAGGACAATGCAAAGGTTTGCATTGTCTTTTGAGGCTAATTACTTTTTAACATGATTTTTTTATCGTTTTTTTATAACATGGGTATATCTAGCCCTTTAACAATGCACAGATGGTGGTTTTACCAAAGGAACTTTTTAAACATTGTTACGGAACATATGCCATTGCTGCAGTTAACGTCTTCACCATGGAACAAGTACATGGTTTATTCAGGGCAGGCATTAAGGCCGATGCACCGTTTTTAGTGCAGATTACACCAGTAGCAAGAAACTATGCGAACGCTCTAATGTTGACTGCCATTGTTGAAGCAGCTTCAAAGATATATCCAACAGCAGTCTATGCCGTGCACCTAGACCATGGTAATGAAGCGCATGCTATGAACGCCATAAAATCCAATTCCTATCATTCTGTAATGATAGATGCTTCTCATGACGATTTCGATACTAATGTGAACATAACTAGAGCAATTGTACATGAAGCTCACAAAAAAGGCATCTTTGTAGAGGCTGAATTGGGTATATTGAGCGGCGTTGAAGATGATATTTCTATTGATGAGAAACATGCCCGTTACACAAGCCCCAATGAAGTGGAAAGCTTTGTAAAGCATACAAGTTGTGATAGTTTGGCAGTTGCAGTAGGCACCAGTCATGGTGCCTATAAATTTAGTTCGGGCCAAGGAATACAGTTTCATATATTGAAAGAAATACAACAAAAACTACCAGGATTCCCTATCGTACTTCATGGCGGTTCGGCAGTAAATCTAAACGAAGTACAACGCATAAACAATGCAGGGGGTACACTAAATGAAAATGCCTCAGGGGTAGCCCCAGAAGAAATTGTAAAATCGATTCAATATGGGGTATGTAAAATAAATATTGCCACAGATGCACGACTTTTATGGACTAGGGTACATCGGGAATTTTTTAGAGACCATCCTGAACAGTTCGATCCGATCGTTCCTGGAAATACCTATATGGATGCCTATGAAGCATTCATGATACAGAAATTTGATCTCTTGGGAGCCACTGGAAAGGCCGCCGCATTTAATACAAAAACTAAAAAATGAGCAAGCAACCCATGTTATTGGTAAAACCGAATAAAGACACGCAACCGTACCACAGGATAACACCCCAATCCGCTAAATGGAACTATCTGTCCTTTGAGGCGCGCCAAATGACCGAAAATGAAGTTTGGGAACATGAAACCCAAGGAAATGAATTGGTGATTGTATTGCTCAGCGGAAACTACAAGGTAACCAGCGATAAGGGTACTTGGGAAACAACAAACGGTCGTACCAATGTGTTCAAAGGTATAGCACACACCCTATACTTACCTAGGAATACCAATTTTACCTTAACAGCCATGAGCAAAGACCTTGATATTGCCTATGGTTGGTGCAAGGCCGATAAGGATTATGAGGCAAAATTTGTGACTCCGGAAGAAACACCTGTCGTTATTTTTGGCGGGGACAACGCAACACGTCAGTTTAATGATTTGATACCCCCGGGCTTTGGCTGTAATAGTATTGTAGTACGAGAGGTTTATACTCCTTCGGGCAATTGGAGTTCCTTCCCTGCGCACAAACACGATGAGCGTATCGTAGCGGAAGATGGCACTGTCTTAGAACCGATACAAGAAGAAACCTATTTTTATAAATTTCAAAAGCCAGAAGCTTACGCAATTCAACAGGTATACACGAAAGATCGATCCTTAGATGAAATAGTAAGACCAAGACATAATGATGTAGTTATGATTCCCAAAGGATATCATCCCGTTGTAGCCGAGCATGGTTTTCATTGCTATTACCTCAACTTTTTGGCCGGAACCGACCAATGTTTGGCAAATACTACTGATTCGGACCATGAATGGATTTATGATTCCTGGACCTCAAAAGACAACAGATTGCCTTTGGTAACCGCTGCAATGAACAATCAATAATATATGAAAACACGGAAATATGACGTCATTACCTTTGGAAGGTCTTCTATAGACCTCTATTCCCAAAATATTGGCTCACCATTTAATGAAATCAAAGGCTTTGACGCATTTGTTGGAGGGTCGCCATTAAACATTGCCGTGGGCTGCGCAAGACTAGGGGTTAAAGCAAGTCTATTGACCGCCATCGGCAAGGATAAAGTGGGAGAATTTATATTGAATTTTCTTAACAATGAAGGCGTAAATACAGCATATATTCCCACTAAGAAATTAGCAAGGAGCAGTGCGGTGGTTTTGGGCATAGAACCACCGGAT
>JBLICT010000191.1:0-6436 GCA_047632415.1 Maribacter sp. | reverse complement strand
ATATAAAAAGAAAGGTGTAGCTAAAGAATCGCAAATGTGTTGCCTAATAAACGGTTAAAACTAAAGTAGGAATGAAGGCTGGAGCGATTAGTCTTCGATTATTGGAGTTAGTATATAAGCTGTGCTTAGTCCTTTGAGGCACTACTGATATCTGCTATATCTTTGAGAATCATCGTTTTCGCACGAAGGCTATGTTGAACAAAAATTGCACTATTGTTGTCGACAATAATCTGTACTTCCACATCTTCGTAACCGAGAAAACTAATCTTCATTGTGTAAGCACCAGAATCTATATCTGTTATTTCAAAATTTCCATTAAAATTGGTTTGGGTACGCCATGCGGTACCTTTTAATGCTACACTAGCCATTAATAACGGCTCGTTATAAAGTTCTGCATCTAAAATTTTACCGCCAATTGTACCTTTATCCTGTGCTTGCAAGGAAAAAGAGAAGGAGATAAATAAGATAAAAATTAGGTATTTCATTACTAACTATTTATAACAGTACAAAGAAACCTCGACAAGGTTAAGTTAAAGTTAACCTAGGGTTATTTGTATATTTTGTAATAGTTAAGAATAGGTTTCCTTCCTTATTAGGAAACTACTTTTAGCGAAATCGTATAGGTCAAAAAAGCTATCTTGCGGTTCTTAAATAATCGCCATGAACTGGGAGCAATTACTTTCTTTACGCAGAAAAGGAGACACCAATAAAAGATTACGAAACGAACAGGACGAGACACGGTTGGGATTTGAGGTGGATTATGATCGTATCATCTTTTCATCTGCTTTTAGGAGTCTTCAGGACAAAACACAAGTAATCCCACTTTCTAAAACTGATTTTGTGCATACACGGCTAACGCATAGTTTGGAGGTTTCTGTGGTGGGCCGAAGTTTGGGAAGATTGGCAGGTAAGAAAATCTTGGAAAAGCACCCGTACCTCAAAGAAGTACATGGATATCAGTTCAATGATTTTGGCGCTATCGTTGCTGCTGCTGCCCTTTCCCATGATATTGGTAATCCACCTTTTGGCCATAGTGGAGAGAAGTCTATTGGGGAGTATTTTAAATCAGGAAATGGTAGGGTATTCAAAAATGAACTTACAGAAAAGGAATATCAGGATATTATTGATTTTGAAGGGAATGCCAACGGATTTAAGCTGATGACCCAGGATAGGGAAGGGGTTTCTGGCGGACTCCGTTTAAGCTATGCCACGCTTGGAGCGTTTATGAAGTATCCTAAAGAGTCCTTGCCCAAAAAACCGACCAAGCATATAGCCGATAAAAAGTTTGGTTTCTTTCAGACTGAAAAAAATAGCTTTAAAGAGGTAGCTTCGGATTTAGGTTTAAGGCAAACTGCGGACGGGAATTCAATTTCCTTTGCGCGGCATCCGCTTACTTTTTTGGTGGAGGCAGCCGATGATATTTGTTACACCATAATTGATTTTGAGGATGGTATCAACCTTGGTCTTATTTCTGAAGATTATGCTTTGGAGTATCTTATAAAGTTGGTAAAGGACACGATAAACACAAAAAAATACCACTCCTTGGCCTATAAGGAAGATAGGTTGAGCTATTTGCGTGCATTGGCAATAAACACCCTAATACAAGATGCGGTTTCTATCTTTATGGAGAACGAAACGGCTATTCTTGCGGGTGATTTTCATGTTTCACTAATGGATAAAAGCACTTATGATGCCCAGATTAGGGATATTATAGATTTAAGTGTGCGAAAGATATATCAGGCGCAAGAGGTAGTCGAAAAAGAAATTGCCGGGTACACCATTATAGCTGATATTTTAGATGTGTATGTCCATGCATTGGTGAAAAAGAAAAAAGATAACGCCTCCAATTACCATAATTTGATATTACAAACACTACCTGAATTTTATAGGCGAACGAGTATATCGCTTTACGAAATTTTGTTGAATACGTGTTGTTATGTAGCGAGTTTATCCGATAGTTCAGCTGTGCATATCCATAATAAGATTAAAGGGAGGCAACTTTAAAAATCATAGGCGACACCAATACCCAAAACCTGTTTAAACTGAATTTTGGGAATCCCTGGGTCGGTAACAATACCATTGGCGTCCTTTACCTCGTCAAATAGAATGTCGTCATCATAGATAAGATGCGTGCCTATGGTTGTTAGGATATATTTGTTTACCCGTAGTCGTACGTTAAGCTCCCAGTCTATATCAATATTTCCGAAGCTCGCCAAATAATCCGTGTAAAGGTTTAACCTACTTTTTATATTAACATTTTTACCAGCATCCCATTCAAAATTATTGGTAATAAGAAAACCCAGTTCCAAGAAATGGTTCTCGCCATCCTGTATAATATTCCCGTTGCTGTCCCGTTGCGCCCCGCTAACCCCGAAAGCCCCTCGGTCTGCTAAGCGTTGGTCTAGTACGAAAGTAGATTTTTGAGTAAGAGGGGAGAGATAGAGATTAAATTTTTGATTTTGACTAATGTAAGAGGTTCCTGCACCAAGGAACAAATATCCAGGAGCCATAAATCTTGAAATGGGTTTATCCCTATCCGGATATTTATACCCGTTTGAAAATTGGGTATTAAAGTTAAGCTGCACGGAGTAGTACCAGTTGCTTATCGTATCCCTCCGGTAACCTAAGTTGGAGTTCAATCTAATGACATCTTCTGTTTTACGTAATTGTCGTCCTTCTTGAGCATTTAATCCATATCTAAGATCCAGATTGTTATCCCAATTAAAATACCTAAACTTATAGTTGCGTATAAATTTTAGGAAACTCAATCCACTAATGGCATTGTCACCACCAGCATTCCAGTTAACGAATGCAGCTTCGCTTACGTTTATACCCAATGTATTTTCCTTGGTCCAAAAAGAAGGAACTCTAAATCTATAGTATTTATCCTTTAAGGGTTTGGTTTTATTAAACGATATAACAGGATTGGTAAGGTTTACTCCTCTGGGTATATGTTTTATTCTGGTCAGTGTCTTCCTAATTACAATGGTGTCTATTACCGTAGTATCCAGAAGCATAGTGTCCCTATAAATTGGTGTTGGGATGGAATCTTGTCCAAAAACTAGGGACGAAACCAAAATTAAGGTAAGGCTTAAAACAAGCGTTTGATATGTAAGCGGTATCCTCATAAAACTTCTTCTATATATGATTTTACGGTATTCTTGTCTAGGCCTGCCATCTTGTGCAGCTCTTCTACAGAACCGTGTGGGATAAACGCGTCTGGAATACCAAATATCTTACAATTAGTATTTATGCCCTCTGCGTTTGCATATTCAAGAACGGCACTTCCAAAACCGCCCGTCATACAACCGTCCTCTATGGTGATTATATGCTCGTAGTTTTTGAAAATATACCTCAACTTATGTTGGTCCAAAGGTTTTATAAACGGAAAATCATAATGCCCAATGCTAGTACCATCGTCCACTTCGTTTATGATTTCTGAAATCATATTTCCTATAGGCCCAGTGCTTAGTACGGCTATGTTTGTTCCTTTTTTGAGTTCAAAAGACCTACCAAGTTCCATCTTAGTGTATGGTTTTTCCCAATCTAACAAAACACCTCTTCCTCTAGGGTACCGTATTGCAATGGGACGGTCTAGGCCAAGCTGTGCAGTGTACATGATATTCCGCAGCTGAATTTCGTTTAAAGGAGCGAAAATAATAAGGTTGGGAATACACCGTAAATAGGCGATGTCAAAAACACCGTGATGGGTTGGCCCGTCTTCCCCTACAAGTCCGGCGCGATCTAAGCAAAAGATGACCGGTAATTTTTGCAGCGCTACATCATGAATGACCTGATCATAGGCACGTTGCAAAAATGTGGAGTAGATGTTACAAAACGGAACCATTCCCTCCGTTGCCATACCGGCGGCTAAGGTTACGGCGTGCTGTTCCGCTATCCCTACATCAAAGGCACGGTCGGGGAAGATTTCCATCATATATCGTAGGGAACTTCCGGTGGGCATGGCCGGAGTAATACCAATAATTTTTTCGTTTCTACTTGCAAGGTCTACAATCGTTTTGCCAAAAACATCCTGAAATTTAGGTGGTTGTGCTATTGTGGATTTTTTATGAAGCTCGCCCGTTATTTTATCAAATTTACCAGGCGCATGATACACGACCTGATTTTCCTCTGCTTTTTTAAGGCCCTTACCTTTGGTCGTGATGATATGAAGTAATTTAGGACCGGGAACCGATTTTAATCGCTCCAACTCGGAAACCAAACGTTCTAGGTTATGACCGTCTATTGGTCCAGAATAGGCTAAGTTTAGACATTCAAAAATATTTTCATCCTTTGCTGTTCCTTTTTTAACGTTGGTCAGGTATTTTTTTAGGGCACCCACGCTAGGGTCAATGCCGATGGCATTGTCATTAAGTATTATAAGGATATTCGCATTGGTTACACCGGCATGGTTGAGTCCTTCAAAAGCCATTCCACTGGCTATGGAAGCATCACCTATCACGGCAATATGTTGCCTTTTTGTATTTCCTTTCAGTTTAGAAGCAATCGCCATGCCTAGGATAGCGGAGATAGAGGTAGAACTATGTCCTGTTCCAAAGCTATCGTATTCACTTTCTTCTCGCTTTGGAAAACCACTTAAGCCATTTAGTTGTCTGTTGGTTTCAAAAATGACTTTTCGACCTGTCAATATCTTATGTCCATAT
The DNA here is from genome assembly GCA_047632415.1 of Maribacter sp. Classification (GTDB taxonomy): domain Bacteria; phylum Bacteroidota; class Bacteroidia; order Flavobacteriales; family Flavobacteriaceae; genus Maribacter. The sequence continues at coordinate 1,772 of JBLICT010000191.1, read as the reverse complement.
GCTTGGTGACCTACATCCCATATGAGTCGGTCTTCAGGGGTGTTCAATACATAGTGCAATGCAATAGTGAGTTCTACTACGCCCAAACTAGCTCCCAAGTGCCCTTCTTTTGTAGAAACAATATCAATGATAAACTCCCTAAGTTCTGTTGCAAGGAGATGTAAATCCGCCAACGGCAGTTTACGTAATTGCTCAGGGGAGGTTATAGTATCTAGAATAGGTTTCAAGTTGGACATTTTGGAATTGCAAAGCTACGGTTTTTAGTGTTTTGGCGCGTAGCTTTATTGTTAGGAAACTTAGTTTTCATGTTGATAACTATTGTGTCCAGCATCAAAATTCAGTACTATTGCAACCAAATAAATTGCTATGATACTAGCCTACGACGACACGTATTTTATGAAAAAGGCCCTTCAGGAGGCCGAGTATGCTTTTGAGCGAGGTGAGATTCCAGTTGGTGCCGTAATAGTAGTTCAAGACAGGATAATTGCTAGGGCACATAACCTTACGGAACAATTAAATGATGTTACGGCACATGCAGAGATGCAGGCCATTACGGCAGCAGCCAATTTTTTGGGAGGAAAATACCTAAAGGGTTGTATCCTGTACGTTACCTTGGAACCTTGCCAAATGTGTGCTGGTGCCCTGTATTGGAGTCAAATTGATAAAATAGTGTTTGGAGCCAGTGACCCAGAACGGGGGTGTGGAGTTTTGGGCACCAAGCTACATCCCAAAACTGAAATTAGTGGTGGTATTTTGGAGAATGAAGCGTCCAATTTATTGAAACGGTTTTTTCAGAAAAAGAGGAAATGATAGATTTTTTTGAATTTCTTATTTAAACAAATTGCAAGTTAAGAGGTAAACACTACTCAGTTTTACCGCAGCGGGTAAAGTAATTTGTTTGTTCTCGCAAAATAATACATTGTGTCATGCCTTGTAACGACGATCATACGTACTTTTTACAGAAAGGAATACTTAAAATTATAAGACCTGAATCTGGCCTGCAACAATACCTTTCTTTCCTTCCTCTTCAACGTACTCCACCTTGTCTCCTTCTCTAATTTCTTTTCCGTTTAGGGCGGTAGCATGGACAAAAATATCTTTGTCCGTATCGTCATTGGTAATGAAGCCATACCCTTTGGATGCATTGTAAAATTTAACCGTACCAGTCATGTTATAAGGATTTAAGGATTAATACCCTAAAGTACGTTTTTTTTGGATACGATGGCCAGAAGAATTAGATTTTGAAATTCGGAATTCACTGATTATCAGTATCTTTTGGAGGTCTTCCCTGCATTTTTCGTACATTCTCATCGTTCAGCATGTAATCGTTCCATTTTCTGGTTTTACTCTCTTTATATAGAAAAAGAGGCATAGCCACTAAAAATAATCCTAAGGTTCCAGAGCCTATGAATTTTTCTGCAGTTCCGTTTTCTTCATTGTCTAAGGTATAGCCGTAGATGATGGCTCCTAAGCAGGTAATGACAATTAAAGTGATGATATGTTTCAACTTCATAGGACAAAGTTAGTTAAACTAGGATAATCTCAAAATAGAGCTGTAAACTACTACAATCTCATTGTTGAACTTAAAGTGTAAAGTAATAATTGAAAGTGCAAAGCAATTAGTTCCCTGTAAAATTAATGAGTTCCTTGCGGTAGGCGGTTAGTAATTTGGACTTGGAGACAAAACCTAAATAGCACCCCTTTTTAATCACAGGTAAATTCCAAGCACCACTTTTTTGAAATTTCGCCATTACTTGTTCCATGCCGTCTTC
>JBLICT010000190.1:0-6438 GCA_047632415.1 Maribacter sp. | reverse complement strand
GGGCCTATAAAAATGAATGTTGGTATTTATAATATTTTTATTGAGGATGATCTTGCTGACAATTATACTATTGTTCCTGATGCAGACCGAGGTACCTTAACCATTGAGAAGAAGGCATTGTCCTTTGCGATCAATGATTTGGTTATTGAAGAAGGAGCTATTATTTTGAATAGCGATATCAGCCTTCAAAGTAATCCGTTAGGCTTTGTGTACGGGGATACTACTTTTTCGGTCTTCGGAAATACCATCCCTTATTATTTTGCGAATTCCCAAGGTGTATTATATGTACCTGGGGATACAGGAATATTCTTTATCCTGATTACAGCACCCAGTAATTATTTTATTGAATACAGTACTCCTGCCGTACTCTATATAAATGCTGACGGAAACGACAGGAAGATAAGGGCCTATCTCGATTGTGTTCAAGAAAATCCAGGTAATCCCAGCGGCCTCTATTTTATTGCGAATTACCGGTATGAAAACCCGAATGCTGAGGTGGTATATATTCCAAATGGACCGCTAAATAAAATTACGGGCGACGGCACCTTTATAGGTTCACCACCTACTGCTTTCTTGCCAGGGGAAGGTACTTTCCAAGTTCATTTTAATGGTCTAAACATTAAATGGGAATTAACTTCGGGAGGCAGCACTAATGCTAGTTCTACCACTTCTGAGGCCAATGCAGATTCTTCAAAATGTAGTTCAATCATTAATGATGAAGTGGCAAACCCTTCTTTTATCCTTTATCCAAATCCCGTTGAAGGAACCTTGTTTATCGATAAGACCATTAATGACCAAGTACAGGTCGAAGTTTTTGATTATTATGGCATACGCCATTATAGTAAGAAATGGAATACTGCAGGAACCTATGAAATTAATATGGCTTCCTACCCTCCTGGTATGTATATGGTAAGGATGACCAGTAACAAAGGTGTCTGGGTGTATTCAATAATTAAGAACTAAAATGATGTATTTCGTATTAAGAGTTGTAACAAAATGGTTAATATTTCCATATATTTTTCTGCTGGTAATCGTCCCGCAGATGGTTCTTGGACAAAATGCCTCTATAGATAGTCTTAAGGGAATTGTACAAACAGGGCAGCAAGATACTGCTATGGTAACCACGTTGAACAACCTTAGTATAACAATACTTCAAAATGAGGATATTGTGAAATCCCTTGTTTATGCAGAAAAAGCCAATGAATTGGCCGAACAACTGGGGTATTTAAGGGGTCAGGCCTATGCTGAGAAAAATATGGGGATGGCCTATTATTATCAAGGAGATTATATGCAGGTACTGGACCACTGGACAAAATCTCTTGAAATTTTTGATAACATTGAGGATTCTCAGGGTATATCGAACATGGCGAATAATTTAGGAGCGGTATACTACAGCCAGGGAAGTAATACAAAGGCGATTGATTTTTATCTGAGATCTTTAAGTTTAGCCGAAAAAATACAGGATACATTGCGTATTGCTTCGGCTTTGTTAAATATTGGTGGCGTGTATGGGGACACCTCCAAGGACTATGACAAGGCTTTGGAATACTTTAACCGGATCCCAAAGTATTTGCCCGCTTTGGACGAGCCCCAAATAACGACTTCCTATTTAATGGGGGAAGGTGAGATTTACCTAATGCAGGGCAAGTATGAGGATGCGTTGAAAAACTATCAGGATGCACTGCCCTTAACCCAAAATACCGCTGAGCATTCAAACAATCTTACCAAGCTAGGTATTGTGGAATTTAAAATGGGTGATGAATTTAAGGCAATAGACTATCTGGACTTGGCGTACCAACATGCAAAAGAAAACAACCAACAGCTGCAAATGGTACAGGCCCTGGTTGAACTTGGAAAGGTATATCAAAACAATGATTTTCCAAAGGCCTTAATGGCGTTTAAGGAAGCGGAATCCCTTGCTAATAACATGGGCACCAAATTTGAATTAAAGGATATTTATGAAGGTCTTTCTTTGGCCTACTCCAATCAGGGAGATTATGTAAATGCCTTTAAATACCAAACCCAATTGATAGCCAAGAAAGATTCCCTATTTAATCTTGAAGCAGATGACAAAATAAGAGGGTTGCAATTCGATTTTGATCTGCAAAAGAAAGATGATGAACTCGATCTTGCGAAGAAGGAAGTTCAAATCTCCGAGTTGCTAGCCAAACGACAGAAATATGTTATCTATGGTACTGTTTTGGGGTTGATTTTGGTCTTTATTCTTGCAGTGGGTGCATACAAACGAGAGCGCTATGTAAAGAAAACCAATAAGATCATTGAAAAGGAAAAGAACCGTTCTGAAAAATTATTACTGAACATTCTACCTGAGGAAACGGCACTGGAACTTAAAGAAAACGGGAAGGTAGCTGCCAAGAAATTTGAATCGGTTACCGTTATGTTTACTGATTTCAAAGGCTTTACCAGGTATTCAGAGTCCCTATCTCCCGAAGAGTTGGTACAAGCAGTGGATTATTTCTTCTCTAAATTTGATGCGGTTATGGACAAATATGGACTGGAAAAAATTAAAACCATCGGTGATGCCTATATGTGTGCAGGGGGATTACCATTCCCTACCGATGACCATCACCTAAAAATGGTACAAGCCGGTTTTGAAATTGCCCAAATTATGGAGGAGGCCAAAAAGAATACGGAGGGCGGTATTATGAATATAGATGTGCGGATAGGTATTAATACCGGACCAGTTGTAGCTGGAGTAGTGGGCACCAAAAAATTTGCTTACGACATCTGGGGAGACGCTGTAAACGTAGCTTCCCGAATGGAATCCATGTCCGAACCTGGTAAAATAAATATTTCAGAAAGCACCTATTTATTGATTCGGGACACCTATAATTGTGAGCATAGAGGACAGATACATGTAAAAAACAAAGGGATGATGGACATGTATTTTGTTCATGGCTTGAAAGAGGGGGTAAAATCAAAATCCCATAAAAAAAAGACAGTGAGTCTTTCATAGTGCACAATTGATTTTCCTTGTTTCAATCGTACTTAGTGATTTAAGCATTAGCTTTTTACCTCCTTGTTGAAATATACTAAGTAGTAGTACATCTGTCGTTCTTCGTCCCAGCCTTTTTCTACAAATTTCTCGGCTGATTCTGGATTTATGAAGTCCATTTTAATCTGAATGTTAGTATCCAGATTAATAACATTTTTTATTTTCTTTCTAGCATCGGACACTGCTTTGTTGGCAATATCAAAGTTGGAAACGTCTTGAATACTATATTTTGGTCCCTTTTCAGTTTTATAATGTTTAAACTCAGGAATAAGCTCTGGGTTTGACATTACCTCGTTCAAGAAATTGGTTTCCTCAAAGGCATCGTTTTTGGCAAAATGGTTAACCGCCCGGTTCATAAACAATACCTCTTGCTGTTTGTCTTCAGCCGGTAGTACTACATCTTTTGCAAAGTTTTGACAAAGTTTAAGGTAATTTTTGGTCTTAAAATTATCATCTGATAAGGCATCTACGCCCAAGAAATGCTCTAGCCAATATTTGGTATCGTATTTATTCCCATCCACCGAAAGTACTTTGTAACCCTCTTCTTTATTTACATTAAAAATAAGACATCCCTTGTCCAATTTATTAATGTTGATGCCCTGTTGTACAATAATATCCAAACTAGAGCTGTTCTCTTGAAACTGTAGAAAGTCGTGTTTTAACTCGCTCTTAAAAATACCTACGGCATCTACTTTTTGATTGTCTAAAAGAATACCGGTTAGATAGGCTACATATACTTCTCCACTTTTGATATGAGGATGATTGGATTGCTCAAAGAGATGCGTGGCAATCTTTTTAGAATTTTGATGACTGGTAGCACTATCGTCAAAAACTGTGCTTACAATCTTATAAAGTTCATTGAATTCTACATCTACTTCATTGGTAAGTTTGTAATAGTTTTCTTCTTTTTCCCGGAACGGTTTGAAAAAATATTCCTTTAAAAGCCCTGTGGTTTCATCGTTTAACGAAAAGGGTTTTTCAGATAAAAACACCCCTTCGTTTTTATTCTTATTCCCCACTTTGTGAATGGAGATGTGTTCTATCTGTGTGGCGTATAAATTGATCATTTTGTAGTTCTTTTGTTTTAATTTCCACCCGGATGCTGAAATCAATTCAGTAATAATGGAAATCTCTAAGGTGAATAATTTATGTTAATTGAGACTTACCCTAGTCAATTAAAGATATAGTAATATTAAGGTTTACTGATGTAGTATTGTTTTCTTGATAATGATGCAGTTGAATCCCTACTAGTTTATTAATTCCAGTTTTCATCAAAATCAAGGTCATCATAATTATCAAAAGTATCATCGAAATCAAACGCACTATTTTCCGATTCAAACTTCTTTTCCGGTGGGGTTTCCGGTAGTTCCCCAAAACTAAAAAGTACGTTAGGATAGGCGCGGCCATCTTCTTTCACTACCACATCGGCTAATTCAACAAAAAAGGTCCACATGCTTAGAAAGTCGTATACATAAATAAGTTTTGGCGTGTTTTCGGTAATAATGTCCTCTAAAAAGGTTTCGTTCATTAGCCTCACATCAGAACCGGATTCACTCATGTCAAAAAGCGCAATTTCCTCGTCCTGTTTCCATTCTTCATCGCAGGTATAGAACGAAGCCATCTCGTTTCCTAAAAACCCAAACGCTTGTGTGATCGCATTGTGAAAGTCTTCCAAGGAATTTTGGGCTTCAATTTCCAAATCACGGAAAATATCTTCCTCCGCATCCAGTATTATCCTAATTTTATAAACCATGCCTTTGTTTTATGGATAGGCAAAGTTACGAAGTTTTAAGATTTGTTCGAGGCTTTATCGCATCTAAAACCAAATAGAACTGAACGCCAAAGAGAATGGCAGCGAGCACTAAATGCAGGGCTTGGCTGCCAAATGGGAAATCTATGTAATACATCGCTATTCCTGTAAATATCTCCAGTATTAAAATAAAGAGTATCCAATAGATTTTTAAATGCCCAAGGTTCAATTTTAGGATTCTATAGGCCAATGCAGCGTTGATTAAAGCAATTCCTATAGATAGACTCCTATGAATATAAAACTGTAAGGTAGGGTCTTGTAGCCAAAGCTCTTTCGCGTTGGGTCCTAAAAAGTCTATTTGGTGGTCTATAAACTCTCGTACTTGTGTTCCTAGAATTACTTGTACAATGGTGAGTGCCAAGGCTGCCACAGCAATTAAAAAGGTAGGCTTGTCATAGGTAATTCGCTTATTTTCTTTGTTTACAATAAATATAATGTAGAGTAAGAAAGCAACGATGACCAAGGCCATAAGCATGTGCAAGGTAATTTTAAACGGTTGTAGTACCGAGTAAACAACTGTTGCTCCTAACCAGCCTTGGAAACCCATGCCAAATACCACGAGCCACGAGAGTAAGGTAACCGATTTTTGTTTTTTCCAGTACTTAATAGAGGCAAATGCTAATAGTAAGGTTGCTAAACCCGCTACCGCACCCAACAGGCGGTTAATGAATTCTATCCAAGTATGCCAAGGGTTAAAAATAGCATAATCGTGTTTGGTGTACTCTTCCCAATTTTCGGTATCAAAGTCAAGCCCCGTGTTTATGTCCTCCCTAGCTACCTTTAATGATTCGTTCAGAATAATAACCTGACCTTGTTTATATTCTTTGTTTGCTTTCCATTCTAGTTCCGAAGCTTCTGTTGGAGGAATGTAATAGCCAAAACATTTGGGCCAATCTGGGCAGCCCATTCCACTTCCCGTCATACGCACAACAGCGCCTGCTACAATAACTAGGTACACCAGAATCAGTGAGATTTTTGCTAGTTTTCTAAAGGATATCATCCGTTTTTTGTTTTAGTCCCAGTTCACTTCCCTTTTTAAGCATTAAGACTTTTGCAGCCTCAAACTCATTTGGAATATCACCCTCAAGAATAGCTTCTTTTATATGGTCTTTGATGATTCCAATTTCCTTAGAAGGTTTTAAATCGAATGCAGCCATAATCTCTTCGCCGCTAATGGGTGGTTGAAAATTACGGATGTTATCCCGTTCTTCGACTTCTATAATTTTCTCACGAACAATTTTAAAGTTGTTCTTGTACTTACGCTGTTTTTTAGGATTTTTGGTGGTTATATCAGCCTCGCACAAGGTCATTAGAGCTTCTACATGTTCCCCTGCATCAAAAACCAAACGTCTTACGGCCGAGTCGCTCACGTGTTCCTCAGAAAGAATTATAGGTCTAGAACTCATCATAACAATCTTTTGAACGAACTTCATTTTGTCGTTCAGTGGCATTCGTAATCGTTTAAATAGTTTAAAGACCATTTTGGAACCAACAAACTCGTGTCCGTGGAATGTCCACCCGATTTTATTATGGAACCTTTTGGTGGGTGCCTTACCAATATCATGCAAAAGTGCTGCCCATCGTAACCAAAGGTCATCTGTGTTTTCGCATA
>JBLICT010000189.1:0-6457 GCA_047632415.1 Maribacter sp. | reverse complement strand
CACGAGATTAAATTCATTGGTGCTTCTGGAGATCAGATAGATCGTATGGGAGATAAGGCTACAGCTAAAACTACAATGAAAGAAGCTGGCGTTCCTTGTGTTCCGGGTTCCGAAGGTTTGTTGAAAGATGTTGCAGATGCTATAAAAATAGCTAAGAAAATGGGCTATCCCGTAATGATAAAAGCTACGGCGGGTGGTGGCGGAAAGGGAATGCGTGCTGTTTGGAAGGAAGAAAAGATGCGAGAGCTTTTTGAAAGCGCGGTGCAGGAAGCAACTGCGGCTTTCGGAAACGGAGGCATGTATATGGAAAAGCTTATCGAAGAGCCAAGACATATAGAGATTCAAGTCGTGGGCGACCAATATGGAAAAGCCTGTCACTTATCTGAGCGGGATTGTTCAATACAAAGAAGACATCAAAAATTGACTGAGGAAACGCCTTCGCCTTTTATGACGGACAAGCTTCGCGAAGCCATGGGAGATGCCGCTGTAAAAGCCGCAGAATTTATAAAATACGAAGGTGCAGGTACCATAGAGTTTTTGGTAGACAAGCACCGCAAGTTCTATTTTATGGAAATGAACACTCGTATTCAGGTAGAGCACCCTATCACCGAACAGGTTATAGATTATGACTTAATTAGGGAGCAGATTTTAGTGGCAGCAGGAGTGCCAATTTCGGGTAAGAACTACTATCCCAAGCTGCATTCAATTGAATGTAGAATCAACGCTGAAGATCCGTATAACAACTTTAGACCTTCGCCGGGAAGAATAACTACCTTGCATACACCTGGAGGCCATGGTGTACGTATGGATACTCATGTATATAGCGGATACAGTATTCCGCCAAACTATGATTCCATGATTGCCAAGTTAATTACTACTGCGCAAACGCGCGAAGAGGCCATTAATAAGATGAAACGTGCTTTGGATGAGTTTGTAATTGAAGGAATAAAAACTACGATACCTTTCCACAGGCAACTGATGGATCATCCAGATTATTTGGCTGGAAATTACACCACAGCCTTCATGAATGATTTCGTGATGGATCCAGAACCTAAGGAATAATAAAAAACCTCCGTCTTTATAGTCGGAGGTTTTTTAAGCTCTAATCTGGTCTAGGAGGAAAAAAGTATTGTTTTGAATAGTAACTTTTGCAGAAAGCCGAAAAGGACATAAAGGGTCACTTCTAACATCCATAAAGCAAATAGGATAAGTATCTATACCATCAATTATGAATTTAAGCTACTGGGAATATAAAGCGTGGCTTTCCAACATCGATTTTACGGTTGTTGGTAGTGGCATCGTAGGGCTTAATTGCGCCCTGCAACTCAAAAACAAGTATCCCAAGGCTAAAATTGTAGTATTGGAAAAAGGGCTTATGCCTCAAGGTGCTAGCACCAAAAACGCAGGTTTCGCTTGCTTTGGAAGCATTTCCGAAATACTATCCGATCTAAAAACCCATTCACAGGAAGAAGTGCTGCAATTGGTTCAAAACCGATGGGATGGCATAAACGCTTTACGTGAAATTTTGGGAGATTCGGTATTAGATTTACAGTTACACGGAGGTCACGAGCTTTTTTTGAACGCCGATAAAGCCTTGTACGAGAAATGTATTTCAGAGCTCGACATTGCGAACGAACTATTACATCCTGTCTTTGGCGACGATGCTTTTGAACTGTCTCGAAATGACTTTAAATTCAGGGGCATTGAGCAAAACTATATCTCTCATCGTTTTGAAGGGCAAATAGATACTGGGAAAATGATGCACGGCCTTTTGAAAAAGGCACAATCTGAAGGAATTACGATTTTAAACGGAGTTACGGTAAAAGCCTTTCAAGATAATACGAATGCGGTAGCCATAGAAACCAATGCCTTTTCATTTTCCTCTAAAAAACTATGTATTGCCGTTAATGGATTTTCGGGTGACCTTATAAGGGAAAAAGTAAAGCCTGCAAGAGCACAGGTTATCATTACCAAACCTATTATAAATCTTGCTATTAAAGGCACCTTCCATGTGCAGGAAGGTTATTATTATTTTAGGAATATTGATAATCGAATTTTGTTGGGCGGTGGACGAAATCTTGATTTTGAAACGGAGGAAACCACCGAATTCGGGACAACCAAACTAGTTCAGGACAAACTAGCCAATCTGCTAAAAGAGGTGATTTTATCTGATACGGCTTTTGAAATAGATTATGCATGGAGTGGAGTCATGGGTGTAGGCAAGCAAAAGAAGCCTATAGTTAAACTACTATCCAATAATGTGGCTTGTGGTGTTCGCTTGGGAGGTATGGGTATTGCTATTGGAACCTCTGTTGGAAGGCAGTTGGCAGTTACTTTTGAATAGGCGCCACGTTAATTTTTTGAAAATAGTCTAATAGAATTGGATACGGTCAAATATTCTTTTTATATTGGACTCCCCACACAATCTTCACCTCAGATAATTTGGTACGCACTTAACCTTGCGATTGTAGTCCGCTACAAGATGGTATACACATAGCTGAACACTATATGAAAAAAGGTTTTGAAAAATATAAGGCATACGCCTTGTTAGGTTTATTGTTGTCTGTTTTTGTTGGGTGCTCTGTTACTCAAACTTCCTACCAGCGAGAATACAATAAGATTTGGAGAGAACTGGTGAAATCTGAGGCGTGGCAAAAATCCTTGGAAAAGCAAGCCCAAGAACAGGAGCTCTATGCTAGTGCAAATAACGAAATGGTAGTGGTGGACGAACCGCTTACCATTAAGAGTAATAGGTTATTTGAAAAAGACTATCAGTCCTTGGTCTCAAGGGCTTACTTTAAGATAATTACAGAGGCAGAAAAGGCAGATGTACGGATATCTTCTGAGTACAAGATGCTAGAAGAGCAGGAGAATAGCACTGCATCAGGTATGGATAAGGCGTTTAAAAAGAGGAAGGAAATTGTTTCCAAAAAATACAAGGCACATAAAGCGATGCTGGGTGGACTCAAATCCTGGAATATTTTTAGTGAGAACAAATCGGGTGACTTGGATTATTTTAAGGCCGAAAACCGAGATGCGGTATCTAAAATGAAAAAACAGGGAGAGACTAATGCTCAAATAGTCAACTTCCTAATCTATAAAATGGCTGATCTGTATCATCTTGAAGACTAACAATCAACTTTGCGAGCTTAAAGAAGAAGCCTTTAAACATTGTCAGACATTTGTAGCTGAGCGGCTAGGTCGTCTAAACCGCCAAGCCAAAGAGATTTCCGATGCACTTACTTCCGAAACCAAAAGTAGCGCGGGAGACAAGCACGAAACAGGCAGAGCCATGCTGCAATTGGAACGGGAAAAACTAGGCACCCAACTTGCCGAAGCAGAAAAAATGCAAGCCTTATTACATAAAGTCCCCAGAAAGACGACTTCTGTAAGTATTGGTTTAGGCACGATGGTAAAGACGGCTACAGCTATGTATTTTATCGCAATCTCGGCAGGAGAATGTGTCTATAAATATCAGACGATGTATTGTATTTCCCCAGCTACCCCTATTGGAAAATTACTAATGGGTAAGCAGACAGGAGGTAGTTTTACTTTTCAATCCAAAGAAAATAAAATACTTATAATTATATGATTATCATGTGTTTAACTTAGGTTCGATAGCTATTTTTTGTATCTTTTAAGAACCTAAACAATACATAATATCATGACAACAGAAGAAGTAGCTCAAAAATTAGTGGGCCTTTGTAAGGAAGGTAGGTATCCAGAAGCTTACGATATGTACGCCGAAGATGCAATAAGTGTAGAAATGGACGGCTGGGTAGCCGGGAAACAAATCACCAAAGGTAAATCGAATATCTTAGAAGGTTTTAACCAGTGGCAAAGCAATATCCAAGAAATGCACGGCGGCAGTGTGGGTGACCCTGTGGTGGCCGGAAATCATTTTGTAGTTCCTATGACAAGTGATGTAACTTTTAAACAGGGAGGTCGCGTACAGATGGACGAATTATGTGTGTACGAAGTAGCGAACGGACAAATTAAAAAAGCACAATTCTTTTACGAAGTGCCCCAGCAGTAGGATTTATATCTTATTATTTTATTCCAAACGAGGCTTGCTTCGATTCGACTTTTTAAGTGCTGCCTTCTTTTTAGACTTCAACCTTTTTTCTACCGAAGATCTGGAGGGTTTAGAGGGTCTCCTTTTTTTAGGTATAACGAGTGCTTGTTCAATTTGCTTGAGCAAACGCTTAATAACTATAGATTTGTTTGTATGCTGACTTCTAGATTCATCGCACTGCAGGAGTAAGTAATTGTTTTTAGACAGCTTGGACTTTAGTTTTAAACCAAGTCTGTTTTTTTCTCTTTCGGTTAATCCTTTGGAACTAGTAATATCAAAAGTCACCTCGACTTTAGAAGATACCTTATTGGCATGCTGGCCACCAGGACCACCACTGCGTATGGCTTTAAATTGAAGTTCCGATAAAATTACATCACCATTCAAAATACTAGTTTGGGTAAAAATAACGAAACCAAATATTATGAGTTATTTGACTAGCCTATGAATGGTGTAAATACAATCAAGGTTAGTGCTAATTGCGTTTTTTTTGAAATAAAAATCACAATCCCTTAGCGATACAAGTAGCCTATGTATTGTACAAAGACTAATAGCTTAATAAAACGCTTTTAAATCAGTAAAGAAGGTGCCATTGTATGGCACTAATTATCGTATTCTTTGGTTAATGGTTTCTAAGGATATGTTGAGGTATACGTTTTTACCAAACTCCAGCGCTGTTGGATGATGAAAAAGCACCATGTCTCCATCGGATAGTGCTCCTCTGGTGAGGTAGTAACTTCCCATGGGATAATTTTCTTTTACCGTAATCGGTAATCCTGAGGAATATGAAACCTTGAGTTCATGTGCATACACGATAATCGTCTGATCTGAATGGGCGTAGGATTTCAATTGGGACATGGGAATGCTGTTGGCCTCTCCAAACAATGACGCTATATACAGATTTCTAGGATTGGTATAGAGTTCCAAAGGATGTCCTTCTGCGATTTTACCAGTATCTCGCAATACAATCATTCGATCCATAAACGGAAGTACGTCGTTATGGTCATGGGTTGCCACGATGCAGGTAATCTTATTATCCTTGGCGTATCTAAAGATATTTCTGCGAAGAGTATTTTTAAGAAAATTGTCTATATGCCCAAATGGTTCATCCAAGAGTAATACTTCCGGCTTCTGCGCCAATACCCTGGCCAAGGCCACACGCTGTTGTTGCCCACCACTTAGTGTCTTTACTTTTTTGTGGGCAAAGTCAGTTAGCTCTATCATTTCAAGCAGCTCTTGTGTCCGAGCCTGTAGTTCTTCCGGATAAAAAACAGAGAGATACTGAGCTATATTTTCTCTGACAGTAATAAAGGGCATCAAATCAAAATCTTGGGACAGGTATTTCATGAACGGCGCTCCGGGAACCAAATGATACGCTGGTCCAAGAACAGCCTCATCTTTCCAGAAAACAGCACCCTGCTCTAAGTCTAGTAGTCCGTAAATAATTTTGAGCAAAGTGCTTTTTCCGCAACCGCTTTCCCCTATTAGAGCAATATGTTCCCCTTGCTGTACAGAAAGGTTAATATTTTCCAAGACAAGACCTTTATCATAGGCATAAGAAACATGTTCTACTTTAAGCATAGTTGTAATTTGGATACAGTATATTAAAAATCCGCTCTAAACAATAACGGATTTTTAGATAATTTATTGATGTGTAGTTCTATTCCTTGAATTCTTTCAAAACCGATTGATTCGGCAATTCATTATACCCCATATTGTATAGTGTAAAACCATAAATATCTGCATATTGCTCAATTGTCTTACTAACCGGTGTTCCTGCTCCGTGACCCGCATTGGTTTCAATACGAATTAAGGTAGGCTTGTCTCCGGCTTGTTTTTCCTGTAGTTCCGCTGCAAACTTAAAACTATGTGCAGGAACTACACGGTCGTCATGATCACCAGTAGTAACTAGTGTCGCGGGGTAGGAAGTGCCTGCTTTTACATTGTGCACTGGAGAATATCCTTTGATATAGTTGAACATTTCTGCATCATCCTCAGAAGTTCCATAATCGTATGCCCAACCCGCTCCTGCTGTGAATGTGTGATACCGTAACATATCCAAAACACCGACCGCCGGCAGGGCTACCCGCATTAAATCTGGTCTTTGTGTCATTGTGGCGCCAACCAATAATCCCCCATTCGAACCACCACGAATGGCTAAATATTCTTTTGAAGTGTACTTCTTATCGATAAGATATTCTGCGGCAGCAATAAAATCATCGAAAACATTCTGCTTTTTGGTTTTGATACCGGCATCGTGCCATTCTTTCCCATATTCGCCACCACCTCTAAGATTTGGAACAGCATACACACCACCTTGCTCCATCCAAACGGCATTAACTATACTAAAGGAAGGTGTAAGGCTGACATTAAATCCGCCGTAAC
>JBLICT010000188.1:0-6466 GCA_047632415.1 Maribacter sp. | reverse complement strand
CAGTTCAATCTGTTGGAAATTACTCTTTACTTTTCACGATTTACTTATTACTAATTTATGGAAGTACTAAAAATAGCAACAGCAGGAAGTGTAGACGATGGTAAAAGCACCTTAATAGGTAGGTTACTATACGATACTAAATCCTTAACAACCGATAAGCTGGAGGCCATTGAAAAAACTAGCAAGCAAAAGGGTTATGATTATCTTGATTTCTCTTTGGCTACAGATGGTTTAGTGGCAGAAAGAGAACAGGGAATAACGATAGATGTTGCCCATATTTATTTTTCGACTCAGAAAAAAAGTTATATCATCGCAGATACACCTGGGCATGTAGAGTATACACGTAACATGGTAACTGGTGCTTCTACGTCACAAGCTGCTATTATTTTGATAGATGCTAGAAAAGGGGTAATAGCGCAAACCAATCGTCACTTTTTTATAAATAATCTACTCAGAATTAAAGAAGTGGTCGTGGCTATCAATAAGATGGATCTCGTAGATTTTTCTGAGCAGCGGTATAATGAGATAAAGGCAGATTTTCAACAGTTGATGGGTAAACGAGATTATGAAGATCAGCGAATTACTTTTATTCCCGTAAGTGCATTAAAAGGAGATAACGTGGTGCATAAATCTGAACATACAGCTTGGTATGAAGGAGATACTTTATTGGAGCATATAGAGGGGTTGGATTTAGAAGCAGTATCTAATATGGGAACACCAAGATTTCCAGTGCAATATGTCATAAGACCTAAAACGGATGTGTTTCATGATTTTAGAGGATTTGCAGGAAAGGTTTATGGCGGTGAATTAAGTGTGGGAGATGCTGTTGTAGCTTTGCCTTCGCAAACAAGATCGAAAATTAAGGCCATTTATTTTCATAATAAGCAGTATAAAAAGGCTTCAAGGAGATCATCTGTTACGATCACATTAGAAGATGAAATTAATGTGAGTAGAGGAGATATGTTAGTTAAGGTTGATGATTTGCCAACCATAGACAAACAATTTACAGCAACAGTGTCATGGATGGATTCTCAAAAACTTACCGCAGGTAATAAGTATATCGTACAACATGGGGTCAATAAAGTACTAGCCAAGGTAGCTATGGTTGAGTACAAGATAGCTCCAGATTACTCTGGTATAGATACAGAAACAGAATCGTTAGAAATGAATGATATTGCCCAGGTTAGTTTTAGATTAAACAAGCCAATTTTCTATGATAAATTTAAAAATCATAGAACTAATGGGTCATTTATTTTAATAGATACCCAAACAAATAGTACGGTAGGGGCAGGATTCATCAGTTAAGAGGACCTGAATTTATCCTTGATAATATGTGGTATTGAAATTAATGTTATTTTACTATTCTATTAAATCTATAGGATAAATATATTAATAAAACATGGTAAATAAAAAATTGGTGGAATAGTACATTAATGGAAACCAATCACACATCATAATAAGATATATGCAAAGCTTTAGAACAGAAATAGAAAATCCAGTTGTTGAAAAAGATATTTTGGAACTGGAAAGAAAGATTCATGAGTTCCATGACGGAAAATTAGATGAGGAAAAATTTAGAAGTCTTCGTTTAGCTCGTGGGGTGTATGGTCAGCGACAGCAGGGCGTTCAGATGATTCGTATAAAATTACCCTATGGGAAGGTTTCGTCAAAGCAGTTAAAACGCATTTGTGATGTTTCCGATGAGTATTCTACTGGGCGTTTGCATATTACCACCCGGCAGGATATTCAAATTCATTATGTGGATTTAAATCGTACACCCGCGTTATGGGCAGCGTTAGAAAAGGATGATATAACGCTTAGAGAAGCCTGTGGAAACGCGGTTCGTAATGTTACAGCCAGTGAAACTGCGGGTATAGATAAAGATGAGCCATTCGATGTTTCTCCTTACGCAGATGCCTTATTTCGATATTTTTTAAGAAACCCAATAAGTCAGGAAATGGGACGAAAGTTTAAGGTTTCCTTCTCTGCTAGTGATGCGGATACCGGGTTGTCTTATATGCATGATTTAGGTTTTATAGCAAAAATAAAGGATGGGGTCAAAGGCTTTAAAGTAATGCTTGGTGGTGGTTTAGGTTCGCAACCTAGACATGCAGATGTACTTTTTAATTTTTTAGCTGCTGACAAAATTATTCCGTTAATGGATGGCGTTATCCGTGTTTTTGATAGATATGGTGAGCGAAAAAGTAGAGCTAAAGCACGCTTGAAATTTTTATTGAAGGATTTAGGTCTAGATGGATTTAAAAAATTATTGGAAAAAGAACAAAAGGCAATTCCCATCAGTTCATTTCGTATTGATGCACTTGCCTACCCTAAAATAGCTGTGGCAGAGATGACAATTCCAAATGTAAAGATTACGAATACCGAAGCCTTTGAACAATGGAAATCTACCAATCTAGTATCTCAAAAGCAGCAGGGTTTTGTTGCTATTGGTATTAAAGTGCTACTTGGAGATTTTTATACGGATAAAGCACGTTTGCTGGCAGACTTGGTGCAGCACTATGCGGCAGGTGAATTCCGATTATCACTCCGTCAAAATATTTTAATTCCGTACGTAAAAGAGGAATTGGTTCCGTTTTTTTATACTGAATTAGAAAAGCTTGGGTTTGTTGAAGCAGGCTATAACAAAGCTTTAGATATAACTGCTTGCCCTGGAACGGATACTTGTAATTTAGGAATTGCAAGTAGTACAGGAATTGCGGTGGAGTTAGAACGAATTATTAAGGAGGAGTATCCACAGTATAGTAGTAATTCGGATATCGTGATTAAGATAAGTGGTTGTATGAATGCTTGCGGACAGCATAATATGGCCAATATAGGATTTCAAGGTATGTCTGTGAGAACTAAGGATAAATTGGTGGCGCCGGCCTTACAAGTATTATTGGGTGGTGGTAATATTGGAAATGGAGAAGGGCGTTTTGCAGATAAGGTTGTAAAAGTACCTAGTAAACGAGGCCCAGAAGCATTACGACTCATTCTAGATGATTTTGATACGAATGGTAATGATTTGTCCTATGCGGATTATTATCAGGAAAAAGGTCAGATGTATTTTTATGATTTTCTAAAGCCACTAACGGATATAGAAAATCTTACGCAACAAGATTTTATCGATTGGGGAAATTCAGAACGATATGAAAAAGCAATTGGAGTAGGAGAATGTGCAGGTGTTGTTATCGATTTAATAGCAACATTACTATTTGAAAGCGAGGAAAAAATACAAAATGCAGAAGAAACTTTTAAAGAAGAAAAATGGGCAGCAAGTATTTATCATACCTATTCCAGTATGGTAAATTCTGCTAAAGCACTGCTTACCTCAGAAAAAACCAAAGTAAATACTCACAATAGTATCATTGCAGATTTTGATGAAAAATTTGTCACAACTGGCAGGTTTTCTATAGAAGGAGGTTTTAGCGCTTTGGTACTTCAATTAAATAAGAATAAACCATCAGAAGTTTTTGCAAAGCGTTATTTGGCCGATGCAAAATCATTTTTGAATCAGGTTGAGCAGTTTAGAAAATTTGAATTGACAAATGTTTAGAAAAGGAAAATTAACCGTTGTAGGCGCTGGCCCTGGAGATGTAGAATTGATAACATTGAAAGCTATAAAAGCTTTGGAAGGAGCAGCTGTTGTTTTGTATGATGCTTTGGTAAATGTTGATCTTTTAAGGTATGCTCCAAATGCAGAAAAGATTTTTGTAGGTAAAAGAAAAGGGTGCTACACCTATCAACAAGAGCAAATAAATGATTTAATAGTGAGTAGGGCTAACTCTCATGGTCATGTTGTTAGATTAAAAGGGGGAGATCCTTTTGTTTTTGGTAGAGGCGCTGAGGAAATGGAATTTGCTGCCGAAAAAGGTATTGATGTTGCAGTTGTACCGGGTATATCCTCTTCTTTATCTGTAGCAGCAAATCAACATATACCCGTAACAAAAAGAGGATCTTCCGAAAGTTTTTGGGTAATAACAGGAACTACAAAGGAGCATAAGCTATCAAAGGACATAGCCTTAGCGGCAAAGTCTAGCGCAACGGTGGTCATTCTAATGGGAATGTCTAAGCTAAGTGAAATTGTTACTTTGTTTGCTGCAGAGGGGAAAGCTAGAACCCCGGTGGCTGTTATTCAAGATGGTACTACAAAAAGAGAGAAAATAGGGATTGGTACTGTTGCTTCTATTGAAGCTAAAGTGAAGGAGCAACAGCTTTCTAATCCGGCAATTATTGTTATTGGCGAAGTTGTACATCATAGAACACAACTTTTAGCCCTAAAAAGGAAACATCAACAAGAAGCTATTTTCGTTTAATGGAAAGAAATAATTTATACCCTATTTTTTTAAAAACCTCCAGCCTCCACGTACTTGTAATTGGAGGGGGTAATGTAGCGGAAGAAAAACTTACGTTTTTAACTAAGTCTAGCCCAGATGCGACAGTCACTATGGTTTCACCCATGTTTAGGAAAGCTACAGTAGCATTAGCAGCTAAGTATAAGGTTAAAATGATATCTGATGTTTACAATAAAACCTATTTAAAAGGAAAGCATATGGTTATTGCTACTACAGATGTTTCAGAAGTGAATGTACAAGTTTATGAGGATTGCAGAGCACTTGATAAATTAATTAATGTTGCGGACAACCCACCATACTGTGATTTCTATATGGGCGGCATCGTAACAAAAGGGAATGTCAAAATAGCAATTTCTACCAATGGTAAATCGCCAACTACTGCAAAACGTTTACGTCAGTTTTTTGAGGAAGTAATCCCAGAAGATATTAGTAAAATGGTTCAAAATTTGAATGATTATAGGAAAACTATAAAGGGTGATTTTGAAGAAAAGGTAGATAAGATGAATGAAATTACACAATCGTTAAAACCAAGCCCTTTAGTCCCTAGAACGGGAGTTAAATTTTGGTTAGAGAAAATCTTAAATTAAAAAAGAAGCATACAGTAAATAATTTTTTCAAAAACGAGATTATAATTACCCTATTACTTTATACAATTAAAATCATGATCAAAACAGATATTCTTATTATAGGAGCCGGACCAACAGGATTGTTTACAGTCTTCGAAGCAGGCTTATTAAAATTGAAATGTCATTTAATAGACGCATTACCTCAACCTGGAGGACAATGTTCAGAAATCTATCCTAAAAAGCCTATTTATGATATCCCTGCGTTTCCAGAGATTTTAGCTGGAGATTTAGTTGATAATTTAATGGAGCAAATAAAACCATTTGAACCAGGGTTTACATTTGGAGAGCGAGCAGAAACTTTAGAGAAACAAGAAGATGGTTCCTACGTAGTAACTACCAACAAGGGAACCGAACATCATGCACCGGTAGTGGTTATAGCAGGTGGTTTGGGTTCTTTTGAGCCACGCAAACCTCCAATAGAAAATATTGCTGATTTTGAAGACAAGGGCGTAGCGTATATAGTGAAAGACCCAGAGGTGTACCGCAATAAAAAAGTAGTGATTGCTGGTGGTGGAGATTCGGCATTGGATTGGGCTATCTTCTTAGCTGATGTTGCTTCAGAAGTTTCTTTAGTACATCGCCGAAACGAATTTCGAGGCGCTTTAGATTCGGTAGAAAAAGCATCAGAATTGGCCAAGTTGGGTAAAATTACATTATTTGCAGAAGCCCAAGTCAAAAAATTATATGGTGATGCGCACTTAGAAGCAGTCGTTATTAAACACAATGATGACAAAAAGGGCGAAACGTATCTGGAAGCAGATAATTTTATTCCATTATTCGGACTTTCACCAAAACTAGGTCCTATTGGTAACTGGGGCTTAGAGATACATAAAAACGCAATTAAAGTAAATAATGCAAAAGATTATCAAACGAATATTCCTGGCGTTTTTGCAATTGGAGATGTGAACACCTATGAAGGGAAACTAAAGTTGATTCTTTCTGGTTTTCACGAAGCTGCTGTGATGTGTCAATATGCATATCAGCTCATCAATCCCGGAAAACGATATATCATGAAATATACAACTGTTGGTGGTGTAGAAGGTTTCGATGGTTCTAAAAAAGAAGGAAAGAAAGAGGTGATTCAAAGTATTTCTTAAAATATTCCCTCTATTTGTGTTAGCTATTAACCCTCTGATTTTAAAACATAACAGAGGGTTTTTGAGTTAAAACTACAGTGAGAAATAGCTGTTTTAATTTGGTTAAGAGGTAACTGTAGTGTTTCTTTGTTGTTAGTTCATTAATAAACTGAATTTGTTATCAAGAAAGGCGGAGGGATTAGACCCATTGAAGCCTTAGCAACCCTTTTGCTAAATTAATTTAGATAAAGAAGGTGCTACATTCTACCCCTGCTAAAACGGGAATAGATAACCAGCTAAAAGAGGATACTTCGTCCTACCTTTTTCTTACTTGATACATACGATTTTATGAATACGCCAAATGCGTAAAAATTGGTATATGATTAAGGATTTGCTACGTACAAGAATA
>JBLICT010000187.1:0-6487 GCA_047632415.1 Maribacter sp. | reverse complement strand
ATCCTCTTGGGCTGTTGCGCAATGCATGCCTATGAACAATACACCCACTACTATTATGCTTTTGTACATACGTGTTCTATTACTTTGGTACATTAATCTTGATTTGGGTTTACTGAGGAATTTCGTTGTGCTTCCTTAGATTTGATAATAGCGAGCTCTCCTTTTGCGTTGGCAACCATTTCTGGATACTGGGCAAAATTAACAATGACGCTCTCCAAAATATAGGTTGCTTGATAGGCATCGTCTAAGACATAAAAATTCTTTGCCATCAGCACTAGACCTTTACCTCCCCATTCTTTGTAGGTGGCATAATCCTTAGCCAATTTCTGAACCGCAATATTAGAGGATTCGGCATCGCCTTCCTTATTTTTAAAATATGCTTCGTAATACAAGGCCTCGGCCGCTGTTGCTCCAGAAGCTATCTTTAGTACTTTTGCATATGCAGATTTTGCCTTCCCCTCATCATTGGTCGCTATGGCGGATCTGGCAATCATAATCTGGGCATCGCTCTTAATACGATCATCTATGCTCGGGGTTGCCAGTACCTTCTCAGCATATTCCAAGGTCTTATCATAGTTCCGTTGTTCGTAGAAGCCTTTCATTAAGTTGCTTTGGGCGAAGGTTCTGTTCTGCTGTATGTTTGCCCGTGTCTCTAGTTTTAATAAATACGGTAAAGCGTTTTTATAATCCTGTTTTCCAATATACACCTCGCAAACCCTAGTCAAGGCCTGCTCTGCATATTCGCTTGTATTTCTATCCGCCACATATTTGTAATAGGGCAAGGCAGCTTCTTTATCCCCTTTACCAAAGTATAATACGGCTAAACTGAAATTAGCATCTATAGCGTGTAGCCCGTTGGGAAATTGTTCAATATAATTTTTGTACCCACGGATAGCTGCGTCTGAGTTACCGTCCCTGTTCTGTTTTTGCGCCGATTCAAAATTTGCATTGTCCAGTTCTGTATCCGTAATATCTACAAAATCTAGATTTTCTACCCATACTGCATACTCGTTTACGCGACCTAAATCAACGTATACTAATTTTGCTGTGGCAACAGCCTGTATTGCTTCTTGACTTTTAGGAAAATCCCGAACTACGGTCTTAAACTTGGCCAAGGCATCTTCATTCCTATTGCCGTTATAATGCACTAACCCTTGTCGCATTAAGGCCTGCGGCACCAAACTGCTTGCCCTAAATTCACGTATCAATCGATCATAGGCCTGTAAGCCCTTACTTTCTTGTCCATCATTTATATACGAATTCCCCAGCTCATAGAGGGCATCGTCCCTAAGGCTGGACCTTGTGTATTTCGAAATAAAATTTTCGAGACTTTCGATTTTGGTATCTCCTTTGCCCACAAAACCATAACTCATAGCCTTTTGGTACGAAGCATAGTCCTTTTCTGGACCGCTGAGCGCCAACGCCTTGTTATATGTTTCAATAGCTGGCCAGTATTTACTGGTTGCAAAATAACTATCCCCTAAACGTAAATAGCCATCGTTCAACTTCGCTACATCGCTACTTCCTTTCTCTGTAAAAGCAGCAAAATAGATTATGGCCTTGTCATAATTTTTCTGTTTAAAATAGGCATAGGCCAAACTGTAATCGACATCGGGTAAAACGGTTTGAAGCCCTGAAGATGTATTTTGCTTAACAGATAAAAATCCCGTTGCGGCGGCATCAAAGCGGTTCAATAGATAATCTGCCTCCGCTTTCCAGTAGTCCGCTCGTGCTTTAAACGTTAAATCTTCGGCATTTTTAAGTGATTTTTCTAGTGTCTCGGAAGCTCTTGCATAATCAGTTTCCATAAAAAGCTCTATACCTCTGTAATACGCCACTTTTTGATAGGTAGCCTTGGTAGCGTAGCCTTTATTCTTTTCTAAAAGTTCCATGGCTCCCGCAAAATTCTTGGAAGTAATAAAAGAATCTACCAAAAGGGTCTGCATTTCCTCTTGGTGCTCATCATTTGGATACGTATCCAAATAATTGGTAATTACCTGAGGAACTGGCTCGTAGGCGTTCCCAACCTCATAACTTAAACGCGCATAGTTCAAGAAGGCATCTTTTTGGATATCTGGTTTAAAATCCATCTGCGATGCATTCCTAAAGGCGTTTAACGCTTCCTGTTTTTTATCCAACTTCAAATAACATTCCGCTAAATGATAATATGCATTTTGTGAAACACTATTGGCACCCCCAATGATTTTATTAAACTGCTGTATGGCAGTGCTGTAGTCCTCTTGCTTGTAGTAACAATACCCCAATAAATAGAAATCCGTATTACTCCATTTGCCTCCTTTACCCTTATAGGCATCAAGATAAGGGATTGCATTGCTGTATTGTTTTAGGTTGAAATAGCTTTCCCCTATTATTTTATTAAGTTCCGAGACCTCTTTACGATCCGATTTTGGTAACTGCTTTTTTGCTAGCGCGATAGCCTCTTCGAACTTGCCCAGTTTAAAATTCATATCAGCCTGATAGTAACTTAGCTTTTTCTCGAGTAAGTCTTGGTCGGTAATCTGATCAAAACGTTCATTCGCCGTTTCATAGTCATCTTCCTGATAGGAAATATACCCTAAATAATACTTGGCCTGAGATCCATAGACGGCGGAATTGGAGACCTTAGACAAGTAGCGTTCTGCATCTTCCGTCCTTCGCGATGAGAACAGGGAATAGCCATAATTAAAATTAAACTTGTCCATTTCATCTCTAGACAAAGCACTTTGGTCTACCTTATTATACCACTTAAGAGCGTATGGATATTTACCCGTTTCAAAATAATACTCGGCCACATCTGCAAAAGCGGAATTCCGTTTGGTGGATGTTGGATATTTTTCAACAAAATCCTCCATTAAACGGTCTGCACCCTGCTGATTCAATCGTACAGCAGCATTGGCAGCGTAGTAAGCACTATTGGCAGCAACCTCCTCATTATCGGAGGTTGATTTTACTTTTTGAAAAATAGTCTGTGCTGCCTGATATTGCTCATTATTATACAAGGCAAGCGCATCTTGAAAATTTTTCTGTTTTTGGGTATAAATCTTGGTTTCCTGAGCATTGGATGACCAGAGAATTCCCGTAAGTACAGGAATGTAAACTAGGAATTTTTTAAGCATAGCGTTCTCTAACTATTTAGTGGCACTTTCGTGTTATTAGGGATAACGGCAAATAGCGTACCTAAGTATGTATAATAAACAGCAAAGGAAAAGAATTTAGAAAACAGTTCATTAATATCGTTAGGAACTTATTACTTTTATATCAACATTTACACTATGAAAAACACTGTTTTAGAGCTAAAGGATGCTGCTATATTTCAAAAGGAAAGTCTTGTTTTGAACGAGGTAAACATTCATATTACCAAAGGAGAATTTGTATACCTTATCGGTAAGACCGGAAGTGGCAAAAGTAGCTTTATGAAAACGCTCTATGGCGACCTGCCATTAAAACAGGGCGAAGGCAGTATCGTAGATTTCAATCTAAAGACCCTAAAAGAAAATGACATCCCCTTTCTTAGAAGAAAATTGGGGATTGTTTTTCAAGATTTTAAATTGTTGCCGGACAGGAACATCAATCAAAACATGTTGTTCGTGCTAAAAGCTACGGGTTGGAAAGACAAAGCGAAAATGGATACCCAAGTAGAGACCGTACTAGAAAAAGTAGGTATGAAGACGAAAGGTTTTAAGTATCCGCATGAAATTTCGGGTGGCGAACAACAGCGTGTCGCCATTGCTAGGGCACTTTTGAATGACCCGGAACTTATTTTAGCCGACGAACCTACGGGAAACTTGGATCCACAGACCAGCGTAGAGGTGATGAAAGTATTACAGGAGATAAACAAATCTGGGCGCACTATATTAATGGCCACCCACGATTATGCCCTTATCCTAAAATATCCTTCCAAGACCATTAAATGCGATGCCAATCGTGTTTTTGAGGTAGTACAGAAGGCAGTTTAAACGAAAATTTAATAAAGCTTGGTACCGCGTTCATTTACAAAGAACCCTACCCCCTAATCCCTTATGATAAAAAACGAAGAAGCCAAACGACTTCAAGAACAGGACAATGACACAAAAGACTGGTTAAAATGGGGACCCTATCTTAGCGAACGGCAATGGGGAACTGTTCGGGAAGATTACAGTGCACATGGAGACGCATGGAATTATTTTCCTCATGAACATGCCCGTAGTAGAGCATACCGTTGGGGCGAAGATGGCATTGCAGGGTTCTCAGATAGGTATTGTAATTTGTGTTTTGGCATCGGACTTTGGAACGGTAAGGACCCTATCTTAAAAGAACGCCTTTTTGGACTAACAGGACCACAAGGCAACCATGGCGAGGATGTAAAGGAACTGTACTATTATTTAGAAAGTACACCGACACATTCTTACATGAAACACTTGTACAAATACCCACAAGCTGAATTCCCGTACGCAAAACTGGTTTCCGAAAATCAAAAAAGAAACCGCAAAGAACTGGAATACGAACTATTGGACACCGGCGTATTTGAAAACAACGCCTATTTTGATGTATTTACGGAATATGCCAAAGGTGATGAAAAGGACATCCTCATAAAAATCACAATCAGCAATAGAAATTCCAAACCTGCTGAAATTCACCTACTCCCCACTGTAACCTTAAGGAACCACTGGAGTTTTAAGGAAATGCCTAAAAAGCCTGTCATAAAAAAAAGTACACAAAACGGTAAAGCTTCGGCTGTTATAGAACATCCTTATGTTGGAGATTACAATCTTTATTTCCAAGAGGCAGACCAGCTTTTGTTCACGGAGAACGAAACAAACCGAGAAGCGGTATATCTTCAAAAAAATGCACATCCTTTCAAAAAAGACCTTTTTCATTCTGCAGTTTGTAATAACGATTACACGCTTGCTACGAAAAATACACAAGGCACTAAGTTTGCTCCGCTGTACCATAAAAAAATAGCAGGTGGTGCTTCCGTTTCTGTGGTGCTTCGATTAAGTGACAAAACCTTAGATACCCCCTTTGGAACAGCATTCGATACTATTTTTACAACGCGAAAAAAAGAATGTGATGCCTTTTATGAAGAAATGGCTCCAAAAGCAGCCAAAGACAAAAAAGCGATTCTAAGACAGGCGATGGCAGGATTGCTTTGGACCAAGCAGTATTATAATTATGAAGTGGAAAAATGGCTAGAGGGCGATTCTAAAAATTCCCACCCTCCAAAAGAGCGCCTTTTTGGTAGGAATAATTCTTGGAAAACCTTAAGGAACCACGACATACTCTCCATGCCAGATGCTTGGGAATATCCGTGGTACGCGGCTTGGGACTCAGCCTTTCATTGCGCGTCTTTTGCCTTGATAGACCCTAGTTTTGCCAAAGAACAACTCTTGTTATTCACCAAAGAATGGTACATGGCGCCAAACGGACAGATTCCTGCTTATGAATGGAATTTTAGTGATGTAAATCCGCCCGTACAGGCATGGTCTGCTTTACGTATTTATAAAACTGACAAAGAAAAAACGGGCACTGGTGATATAAAGTTCCTTAAACGAATGTTTAACAAATTAGCATTAAATTTTACGTGGTGGGTAAACCAATTGGACCGTAACCAAAATAATGTTTTTCAAGGAGGATTTTTAGGCCTAGATAATATTGGAGTTTTTGATCGCAGCCATGGCATCCCAGGCAACGGTACTTTGGAACAGGTAGACGGTACAGCCTGGATGGCGCTTTACTGTCTGAATATGCTAGAAATGAGTTTAGAAATCGCTAAGGTAGATGATGCCTATGAAGACATGGCAACCAAGTATTTTGGACATTTTATCTTCATTGCAGAAGCATTGAACAAGATAGATACCGAATACGAAGGCACTTGGGATAGTGAGGAAGGCTTCTTCTATGACAGATTGGTCTTACCCGACGGACGCTCTGCACGCATAAAAATTAGATCTATAGCGGGTATGCTATCCTTGGCAGCCGTTTTAACCATAAAAAAGGAAACCTTGGAGCAATTTCCAAAGTTCAAGGCCAGTGTCCTATGGTTTAAACAATACCGTATGGAGAATCTCAAATTCCCGATTATACAAGAATTTGAAGATGGCGAAGATCTCTTACTTTCTTTGGTTCCAAACGACCGTTTACAATTATTAATCAAAAGCCTACTGGACGAAAAAGAATTTTTGAGTCCGCATGGGATTCGCTCTCTATCTAAAATCCATGAAACGCCCTATCAAATACAAATCGATGGAATCGATTACTCCATTGATTATGAACCAGCAGAATCTACCGTTTCCTTGTTCGGAGGCAACTCTAACTGGCGTGGCCCTGTATGGATGCCTATGAATTATCTCTTTATTCAGTCCTTACGCGAATACCATAGTTTCTGCGGTAAGGATATGCAGTTTGAATACCCTACGGGTAGTGGGATTAAGATGGACTTAAATCAAATCAGCAATGAAATAAGTAAACGACTCATCAAAATCTTTGAAAAGGATACCGATGAGAAACG
>JBLICT010000186.1:0-6628 GCA_047632415.1 Maribacter sp. | reverse complement strand
AATCCTTTGGGTCTTTTAATTTTACTTTTCCAGCAACTTCCTGCGCGCTTGCGTCCTTAAATTCAGGGTTTTCTGATTTGGATTCATCGCCTTCAGCACCTTCAGATGTAGGAATCTGTAATTTAGCAGCCTCCTTAACCACATCGCCATACCCTAAAGTCTCCCCCTTTGCATTGGTAATCACACCTTGTTTAGCAGAACATTCAGAAGCATCAACGCCCCATCGGGCCGCAGCTGCATTTACCAACATTTGACGAGCAGTTGCTCCCGTCTGTCGCAATGCATCCCATCCAAAACGAATGGACTGGCTTCCTCCTGCTACTTGGCGTTGGTAATTTTTTGTATCTAGTACCCCTTGTACTACGTTCACATTCTCCCAAAGCACATCGAGTTCCTCAGCAATAATCATGGGCATGGAGGTTTTTACTCCTTGGCCAATTTCCGGGTTTGGCGAGAATAAGGTTACCATACCTTCATCGGATATCTTGATGAAAGCATTAAAATCGTTATAATTAAGTTTGGAAATATCGACCGGCATTTTCACATTGTCTTTGCATGCTGTGAAAAGATTGAAACCGATTAGCATTCCGCCACTCGCAAGGGAAGAAGTTCTCAAAAAAGACCTTCTGCTAAATTTAGTTGCTATTATACTTGACATGTTTTTCGAGTTTTAGGTTAGGCCATTTTTTTCTCAGCAGCCTTTACGACCGCATTTTCAATTCGATTGTAAGACGCACAACGGCATATATTACCATGCATCGCACTTCGAATAGCTTCTCTAGAGGGGTTTGGATTCTTTTCCAAAAAGGCTGAGGCTGTCATGATTTGACCAGGTTGACAATACCCGCATTGCGGAACATCTACCTCTTTCCAAGCCTGTTGCACAGGATGGGAACCATCTTTGGAGAGCCCTTCGATAGTTGTAATCTCTTTTCCGTCTAGTTGGGATACTTGTAAAAGACAACTGCGGGCCGCAGCGCCATCTACATGCACGGTGCAGGCGCCACACTGGCCTATTCCACAGCCAAATTTGGTCCCTACCATATCTAAATCGTCTCTTAAGGCCCAAAGTAAGGGCATATCCGGCGTAGCCTCGATTTCCTGAGACACACCATTAATTTTTAGTTTGTACGTTGGCATCTTAAATTGTGTTTTAATTTTTAAAAACAAGGATGCTGAAAAAAGGAATTCTGCTCACAAAACCGCCAGTTTACTGCAATGAGTTCTAAGGTAGTGATAAATATGAAACGGTTCGAACCTTCTGGAATTCATTTAACCTTTTGTTAAGTTAAAACGAGAAGCTATGGAGACCAATTCATCGTTAATTTACAAACTTGGCCTTCTCGGGCTTTTTATAAAAATCCGAAAGTTTCATTGCGCTACTCAAAGAAATATTCTCAAAAACAACCGTACTCTTTGGAACACCTATGTCTTTCCCTTCGTAAGAATACCACGTAATAGACCTTGGTAACTGTATCCCTTCCACATTTGCCCAATCGTTATAGCGAATCCATTTTACGTTTTCGGATACGGCTCCACTTCTATAGGTTACCGTATAGCCTAGCCATTGCATTTGAAATGTTTCTGGGTCGTAATGTAAAAAGTATTCATCTTTTGGCGACGTGCCTATTCCTGAATTATAGCTTATGCTTATACCTGGGTAGGATTTTCCTTCAAACACTAAAGGCTCGGTTTCTGCATATACAATTCCTTCATCTGCTAAAACAAAAGGCATAGCAAAAAAGTAAAACATGAGATTATGGTAGAAAATTGCATCTCCCTTATAGCTTTCGTCTTCATCTAACAACCAAACCTGAGAACCGTCAAAACCCATGCTAAACTGGGGCATGCTAATTATATCCTTTCTGCTGTGTAGCGCAATGGTATGTCTTTCCTGGGCATCTGTTTTCGGAATGACATAACTCAATGTTTTAAACGTTTTCCAAGAATCCAAGCCGCCATGGGCGTCAAAAACTTTTAGCACATCCTTCGGATACGTAATTTTCACAGCGGTTTCAGCAAGCGGACTGTCCGTTCGTTTCTGTTCCAATTTACTTTTATCGCTCTTACAAGAAAACAATACCGCAACTAGGGAAAAAATCAATATGTTCTTCATCAAATTTTATATTTAGTTCTATTACGTCCTGTTAAGATACATTAATTAACAGATTGGTTTATTTTTGCTATCCATGCAACATGTAAAACATATTACGAGTCCGCAGAACGCGCTGATAAAACAGATGTTACTCCTTAAAGAAAAATCTAGGGAACGACGAAAAACCGGACTTTTTATTCTTGAAGGGAGACGAGAACTACGCTTGGCAATCAAAGCTGGATATACTATAGATACCTTTTGCTACTGTGATGCTTTGGTAGCGTTTGATAGTTTGGAAGACGAATTACAATTTGATGCATCCGTGCAATGTATCAACCTCTCCTTAGAAGTATATAAAAAATTAGCCTATCGTAATACCACTGAAGGTGTGATTGCTATGGTGAAATCGAAATCACATAAACTCTCCGAGTTAGATTTAAAAAATAAAAACCCTTTTATCCTAGTCGCAGAAGCGCCAGAAAAACCAGGAAATATTGGTGCATTATTAAGAACTGCCGATGCTGCAAATTTGGATGCTGTACTCATCGCAAACCCAAAGACCGACCTTTACAATCCCAACATCATACGGTCTAGTGTGGGTTGTTTATTCTCTAGAAACGTAGGGATGGCAAGTAGCACGGAAATTATTCAATTTCTAAAAGATAAAAACTGTACCATGTATTGTGCGGCACTAAGCGCATCGGAAGGCTATACTTCAGTGGATTATAAAGGACCAACGGCGATAGTTGTTGGAACAGAAGCTACAGGCCTAAGTCAAGAATGGCTTTCAAATTCTGACCAAAATATTATAATCCCTATGGAAGGAGCTATAGATTCCATGAACGTATCCGTATCCGCCGGAATACTTATATTCGAAGGAAAGCGGCAACGCAACGAAAAATAGCAACAAAAAGTGGCCTGCTACGTTAGACACGAAGATTAAAAGAATAGTTATGGATACAAGGCTTATATTTTACTGCATTATAGTCATATTGGTAAGCGAATATATTCTGGCCACCACACTCAATTTCCTAAATGCAAAGCGATTTAAAGATACCATTCCAGAGGACCTTACTGATGTTTACAGCTCGGAAGAGTACGAGAAGTCTCAAGGGTACAAATGGACAAATTATCGCTTTGGAATCCTAACCTCTACCTTCTCCATCCTACTTATTTTAAGCGTATTGGTTTTTGGTGGTTTTGCATGGATAGATTCCTTTGTTTCTAGCATCACACCAAATACTACATTCCAATCGCTGCTATTTTTCGGTGTTATTATGATTGGTAGTGATGTACTGAATACTCCTTTTAGTTATTATCAAACCTTCGTAATTGAAGAGAAGTTCGGGTTTAACAAAACCACGGGGAAGACTTTTATTATGGATAAAATTAAAGGATGGATTATAATTATCATTTTAGGCGGCAGCATACTCACCTTGGTGCTGTGGTTCTTTGAATGGGCAGGAAGTAATTTTTGGCTTTATACCTGGGGATTGATAACCGTTTTTACCATTTTTATGAATTTGTTCTACAGCAAGCTTATTGTTCCCTTGTTCAACAAACAAGAGCCATTAGCCGACGGAAGCCTAAAAACTAAAATAGAATCCTATGCGAAACACGTGGGATTTGAGCTCAAAAACATATTTGTGATAAACGGGTCTAAACGCTCCACAAAAGCCAACGCCTACTTCTCAGGATTTGGAAAGGAAAAACGAGTTACGCTTTATGACACTTTGATTAATGATTTAGAAGAGGACGAAATTATTGCTGTGTTAGCACACGAAGTTGGCCATTACAAAAAAAATCATATCATCTTTAATTTGGCGACTTCCATCTTATTGACAGGGGCCATGTTGTTTATTTTATCGCTTTTTATAAATAATTCAGGTATTTCGCTCGTTATTGGAGTAGCCAATCCTAGCTTTCACGCAGCGTTGATCGGTTTTGGAATGCTCTACAGTCCTATTTCTGAAATTACTGGGCTACTAATGAATTTCGTTTCGCGCAAGTTTGAATATCAGGCCGATGATTTTGCCAAAGACACCTTTTCCGCTGCCCCACTAGTAAGCTCCTTAAAGAAACTATCCAAGAACAGCCTTAGTAATCTTACGCCACATCCTGCCTTCGTGTTCATGTACTATTCCCATCCACCACTAAAGGATAGAATCCGCAATTTAAAGGCATAACTTTTGTTGTCTAACAACTAGGATTATGGTAACTTTATTCTAGTATGACGGAAGCCGAGTTAGAACAAGAGAACAAAAATATTGCTAGACAGTATAAAGAATTGCTTCGTATTAGTTATCAGACCCTAACGGATGATGATAAAAAATTAATTCGTAGTGCTTTTGAGATTGCAGTAGACGCACATAAAGACCAGCGAAGAAAATCTGGTGAAGCGTATATCTTCCACCCCATTGCTGTTGCAAAAATAGTTGCTTCTGAAATTGGACTGGATGCCGTATCCATTGCGGCTGCCCTGCTTCATGATGTGGTAGAGGACACAGAATACACACTTGACGATATTGACCGTATGTTCGGGGAAACCGTAGCGCGAATCGTAGACGGACTAACCAAAATTTCCCACTTAAAAAAGGATATGAACATCTCCCAACAGGCGGAGAATTTTCGAAAAATGTTGCTTACCTTAAATGATGACGTTCGGGTCATCATTATTAAAATTGCAGACAGATACCATAACATGCTTACCATGGATGCTATGCCAGAGGATAAGCAGGTTAAAATTGCATCAGAAACCTTATACATATATGCCCCGCTAGCCCATAGGATAGGACTTTATAATATAAAGACCGAATTAGAAGACCTAAGCTTAAAGTATACGGAACCAGAAGTATACGAAGACATTAAAAGCAAGGTTGAAGACAGCAAGGAGGAGCAACAAGAGTACATAGACTCTTTTGCTGAAATCATAGACAATTCCTTAAAGAAAGAGGGTCTAAATTATACGATAAAGGGAAGGATGAAGTCTATTTTTTCCATGCGTAAAAAGATGACGTCTCAAAATGTATCTTTTGACGAAATTTATGACAAATTTGCTATTCGCATTATCTATAAATCCGACAAGCAGAACGAAAAATTCCTAGCTTGGAAAATCTATTCTATAGTCACAGATCACTTTACCCCTAATCCCGTACGCCTTCGCGATTGGATTTCCTCACCAAAATCAACAGGTTATGAAGCCTTGCATATTACCGTGATGGGACCCAAAGGAAAATGGGTAGAAGTACAAATACGTAGTGAACGAATGCACGAGATAGCGGAAAAAGGATACGCTGCACATTTTAAATACAAGCACGGAAACCAAAAAGAACAAGGCATAGAAGTTTGGCTAAACAAACTACAGGAAGCTTTGGAAAATGCAAACACCAATGCAGTAGATTTTGTGGAAGAGTTTAAATTAAACTTGTATTCCAAGGAAATTTTTGTTTTCACGCCAAAAGGAGAACTAAAATCATTGCCAAAGGGTGCTACTCCATTAGACTTTGCCTTTAGTATTCATACGGAGGTAGGTATGCGAACCCGTGGGGCAAAAGTAAATGGAAAATTAGTACCGCTGAATACAACACTTAACAGCGGAGATCAGCTAGAAATCATAACCTCAGAACAAGCAAAACCTAATCAAAACTGGTTAGATTATGCCACTACGGCTAGAGCACGAGCCAAAATAAAATCGGTATTAAGGGAGCAGAAAAAATCAATTGCAGAGGATGGTAAGGAAATTTTAAGAAGGAAACTCAAATCCCAAAAAATTTCGGTAAACGAAGACTCCATCAATAAATTAGTTAGTTTCTTTAAACTAAAGACAAGTCTCGATTTGTTTTACAGAGTTGGCGTTGGGTCTATTGATAATCAAATGATCAAGGACTTTGCATCGTCCTACAACAACGCATTCATCAGTTTCTTTAAGAACAGAATGCGAAAAAATCCAGTTCCAGTAGATATTGGTAAAGACGAGATTACCTCGAAATACGATACGCTGGTTTTTGGTAAGGAAGAGGAGAAATTAGATTATAAACTTTCACAGTGTTGTAATCCAATCCCTGGCGATTCTGTTTTTGGCTTCGTTAGTGTATCGGAAGGTATAAAACTACACAAGAAAAATTGCCCCAATGCCATTTCATTACAATCTAACTATGCCTACAGGATTATAAGTGCTAAGTGGATGGATTCTTCCCAAGAAGAATTTATGTCAGATATACAATTAACAGGTATAGACAATCTTGGATTAATCAGTGACATTACCAAAGTAATTTCAGGCAACATGCACGTGAATATGAGAAACCTGAATTTTAATACAGATGGTGGCACCTTCTCCGGAAAGATAACCGTCATAGTAAAAAACAAGGCTATCCTTAAAAAAGTAATAGAAAATCTAAAACAAATTAACGGGATAGACAAAGTCACAAGACTTTAGAAAAGGAATTAAAATTTAACTGTACATTTGTAAATTAACGGAATAGTTATGGCTTCGGACAAGAACCAAGAAATTGTAAAAAACGTATTTACCACATT
>JBLICT010000185.1:0-6642 GCA_047632415.1 Maribacter sp. | reverse complement strand
GTGGATGATTTTTATTCAAAAAATCCGAAGTATCGCATTGTCCATAATAATCTTACGGATATGTCAAAAGTAGTTTCCATACAAACCTATCAAAAAGGGAGTTGGATACTACACATGTTACGCGGAGTGATAGGTACTGATGTTTTCTGGAAAGGGATTAAATCGTATTACAGCAAATACAAAGATGTAAACGCTACGACGGATTACTTTCGCAGAGAAATGGAAGAAGCCTCCGGTTTAGATCTTAAACCTTTTTTTCAACAATGGCTATACCAGCCAGGTACTTTGAAATATAAGGGCACATGGCGTTTTGATTCGAAGAAGAAAGAAGTCACAATAGTTCTTGATCAAGTACAAGCCGATGGTAGTGTATTCAAAATGCCCCTAGAGGTTGGTGTATATGGGGCAAAAAAAGAACAACAGCGTATTAAAAAAATACAACTAGATAAGAAATCAAATACTATTCATTTTTCTGTTGACTTTATACCTGAAAAGCTAGTTCTTGACCCAAATTTCTTGGTGCTAATGGAGTCCGATTTTAAAAAAGGATAGGGCGGCAGCTGCTTACAGAAAGATTATTTTTTGGTAAATCCTGCATTCAGCATCACTCCAGATGTGTAGAGAATAACAACAATTACTACCCATCTAAGTATATCAAGGGGTAATGACTTCACTACAAAAGCCGCTAGGCCTACCGCTACAATTCCGGGAATTGCCATAGCAACGGCGGCCTTTCTATTATAGGCTTTTTCACGAATAAACCGGACCGAAGCCGGGGGCATCAAAAAAGCACAAGACCCCATCATAATGGGAAAAGCCACTTCAGGAGACATACCTAAAGCGAAGACAAGAGCCATACAAGGAGCATATAATCCAATCCCTGCGGTCATTAAAGCGCCCAATCCAAAATTAGCGATTACGGCAATGGCTAATTTTACACCTGTAAGTCCAATAGCTTGTCCTCCCCCTTGTATCCATTCCATACTAGTAGCCAACATAAAAAACGCTGTAATCAATAGTGCAAAACCCATCACTAGGCGTATCTTTTTTTCTGACATTTTTGCAACTACTCCGGCACCAAAAACTGCACCCATGGCGGCCGATAGGAACATCAGCACCAAGGTAACTGGTTCTACTTCAATAATAGTGATGAAAATCAATGCCTGAAATAACACCGGAAGCGTATTCGCCACGTTCATGGTTCCGGGAATGTACTTGTCCGTTGTTTGCTTTGTGAACTTAAGAAGGGCTGTTTGAGGTGCAAATGCCCCGATGCCAAGAACATCAAAAAAATTAACTACAAAACCAATAATCGAAGTTTTTAGCCAACTACTATCCTCCAATTTATTTCTATGGGCAAGAAAGTCTCTAGTTAACACAATGGCAAACCAAATGGCCAGACCAGCTAATGCAATCCACAATGTTGTAATCATAGTTGGTTTATATGGGTGCTAAAAAGCTCGCAAATCCTAATTAGCATACCTTAAAAAAAGTCTTATTACCAGTGCGATCCCCATTGGCTAATTTGGCTTCGATTTCCTTTGCCGTTTTAGTAATAGCAAGACCTCCTAAGCCAGTGCAACAAAGCTCATTGGGCAAGGCATCACCTACGCGTTTCATAGTTTCAACAACCTCGTCTAAAGGAATCAAATGATTGTAATCCGATAAGGCCATATTCGCACAGGAAATTGCATTGGTCGCCGCCATCACATTTCTATTTAGACAAGGGGCTTCGACACGATCGGCAATCATATCGCAAATCATGCCCAAGCATGATTGCAATGCCATCGAAGCTGCCGAAAGCGATTGATCTAAAGTTCCTTTTTTTAAGGAAACAATGCCTGCAGCTGCCATACCTGAACCGGATCCACATTCGGCCATACATCCCCCAACTTCCGCAGCAAAAGTGGCGTGCGCTGCAATAAAAACTCCGATAATTCCAGCAGCTAGCAGAGCTTTTACCATGTCGTCTTCTGAAAGCTCCAATGTTTTACCGATACCAATAATTGCACCTGGCAAGGCTCCACAAGATCCTGCGGTAGGTGCCGCAACAATAACGCCCATAGAACTTTTGACTTCCATCATGGCGGAGGTGTATAGAATTACCTGGTTCAGTACATCGCCTTCTACTAATTTTTTTCCGTCCATCCGTTCCTGAAAGGTTACCGATTGTGGACCTAGAATACGATCAGCATACTTCGTTCCTTGCAACCCTAACTCGATGGCATTTCGCATTATTTTTAAAATGGAACGCATATTTTCAAAAACAAGTTCCTCTGAAATATTGCCACGCATACTTTCATAGGTCACGGCCAACTCCCATAATTCAAGATGCTTGTCGGTATTATATTCAAGCATTTCATTGCAAGTAATAAAAGGAACTTTGAGATTTTTACGAGCCATTATTGGCAGTACGGGTTTTATTTTCTTAATAAATAGCACCTCCTCCATTTCTAGAAGCGACGCCTCTAGTTCGGCTGTAATAAATTTATCAGATTTTATTTCAATGAACGAAGACCTTCCGCTACGCAATACAATCTCGTCACAAGCAAAGTTTTGTTCGATATGGCTAACAATAGTATTGGGCGATTTGCAATAAACTAAGGTTTGAAAATAATCACCAGCCATAGAAACGGCTGCCCCATCGATTTCAATAACTTGTATCATGCCTCCCCCAGTAGAAATGGCGGTTACCTCTCGGGTTTCTTTAGGATTCTTTAGCGTGAGTTTATAGGTATTGGGGTGTATGGCACCAATAGGATGAATATCGATTTTAATTTTAATCCCAGCTTCATCAATAGCTTGTAAATAATTTGGTAGTCGTTCCTCATCTGCTTCCCATCCCATAAAGCCTCCAAACAAACCCATATCCGACCCTTGACCTTTGTGAGTCGTGGCCAAAGAACCGTTGGGGTCAAATTCAATATAGACTTCTTCAATGTCATTATCCATTAAGTCGAGAGACATCCTGCCAATGCGTAAAGAAGCTGCACAATGCGAGCTAGAGGGTCCCCGCATAACTGGACCAATTACATCGTTGAATATACTGGGATATGTTTTCATCTTACGAATTACAGATTTATGAATAAAAATTAGCTGCTATGGCGTCAATTAAAGGTATGCCCAAATCTTGAAAGTAGTAAAAATTTAGATGCTAATTTTTTATAGTATTGTTTTATCCTACATTTAATGACTCAGTATAAATAGCTCGTTAATCGTTTTATGGTAGTTATGAAGCTAAAGGCTTCCCTCCTATCTTTAGGTCGTATAACATCTTCTTATGTATTGCAATTGGAGCCATCTAAAATACAAATCAACCCCACCAGAAATCCTAACTCCCTCACGCTAAAAGCAATATAAATATTGTCGTAAAATTGTGAATATCTATTCTCACGTTTGACTTTTTACCCTAAAATCAACCCCTATATTTAGCATCTTAAAAATAGATAGTTATGAGTGCAACGTGGTATGAATGTAAGGTAAAATATAGAAAAATTGATGAAGCGTCAGGCGTGGCAAAGGTAAAGACGGAACCTTTTTTAGTAGATGCCATTTCCTATACCGAGGCAGAAAGTAGAATTACCCAAGAGATGTCGGCCTATTTAAGCGATAGTGATGAAATTAAAATCACGAATATTAAAGTAGCCAATTACGCTGAAATACATCCCTTCGAAAATTCTGACAGATGGTTTAAATCTAGGGTGTCCTTAATCGCCTTTGATGAGGAAAGTGGTAAAGAGCGTAAAACAAATTTATATTTATTAGTACAGGCCAATGATGTAAAGGAAGCCTATGATAATACGAACGGTGTAATGAAAGATACCTTGGGAGAATACACGATACCTGCCATCTCGGAATCGCCTATTATGGATGTATTTCCTTATTTTTCTGGTGATGAAGACGAAATGGAACGTGTACAGAAATTTACAGCCCTAAAGGATTCTGTGCCGGTTTCTAATGACATGGACGAAGACTTGGAGCTAGCGGATGTTCTTTCTATGGAAGCTGAGTAAAAAAATATAATTAAATATTCTTAAACTAAATGGCCGTCTAAATCGTTTTAGATGGCCATTAATAAATTATAATTTGGATAATCAAAAGTAGAAACTAGTATTATCTGGCCAAAATTTGGATTTCTACTCTTCTATTTATTCTTCCTTTTTTTATATCTCTAGTAATGACCAAGGGTTTCTGTTGGCCCCAGCCTTTGGTTTGAATATTACTTTTGGCAACACCCTGCGTCACAAGGTATTTTTTGGTAGACGCTACCCTTCGCCCAGATAAAACTCTATTTTGACGCGCATTACCAATAGCTGTATGGCCTTCCAGTAGAATTTTCATAGAAGGCTGATTCTTCATAATTTGCGCCAACTGATTCAATACTGTTTTAGCTTCTGGTCTAATAGCCGCTTTGTCCAAGTCAAAGATTAGGTTTTTTAATACAAATTTATCACTATTCTCAATTAACACGGCTATGTCTGTACTATCACTAGCTACCGTTTCTTCTGCAACATCAACAGCTATCGAATCTTGAACCACGGCAGGTTTACTTCCTATTTCTTCCTCACTAAAATCTGGCGCTAAAGACAGGCTATTCGGTATTTCTTCCTCATTTGAAATATAATCAATCGATTCTTCAACACTAGTTAAACAGTTAGACAATAGTGCCTTGTAGGTCCCAAATTCCGTTACAGGTATTTCTTCTTGATCATCGTAAGGAAGTTTCTCCCCTTCAAAAAACCATTCTATTTTGTTTAAATCGCCAAAACTACCGGGTTTAACAACTGTTGTTTTCAAAAAAACTTCAAGGTTCCTAACTACTTTAGCAACCGTAATTTTCTGTTCCGGGTCAGGATTTCCCACTTTTAGAACAGCGAATGCGTACTCGGACTCACACCTAGGTCTGTCGATTGTATTTTTACAGGAGTACTCTAAGCTTCCACCCATTGTAATATAATAAATACCATCTTTCGTAGGGGCCTGAAACGTATGCTTCGATTTCTTTTTTGTGAATCGATAGCCGCCAAAACTTTTAGCACAAACGGATGTATATCCGTTGATTCCCCAATACACTTGTACAATACAGCCTGGGCAATAATTCCCGACACGTTTAGATGTTATTCTAGTCTTGATGTTTACCGTTTCTCCTTTTTCTACTGCTAAATACGTAGTTTCCTGACCATTCATCGTTACTTCTGAAAAAGTAAGCTCTCGATTGGCGTAATCAATTATTTTAATAGACGGCGGTGTAACAAAATCATCTTGTGCATAGCCGTTTTGAAAAACGAACACAATTGATAACAACATGTATAATTGTATGCTTCTCATATTTTGTAATTTGATTATAACAACAATTGATAACTCTATTATCAATTAAACAGATACTAGTTCACTAAGTAAGAGGTTAATCCTGTTTTTGATGTTTGATAATATACTTGGCCAGTGATATCATCAACGGCGTAAATAGGTTCACGGTCCTTCCCTAGGTCTATTTCACCTTCCACTTCGCCTGTTAGTTTGCTTACTTTTAATAAGACAACATTCTTTTCTTTTTTTGACATGATAAACATAAAATCCCTTCCTTCAGTTGTGGCTTTAAGTCTCGCGTTTGCACGCTTAAAACCTTCCATAGCATAGCTAGAAGCCGCATTACCTAGTTCACCATATGCAGTGCCAATTTGAGACGTAATTTCGCCAGCAACAGCATCTTTTTGGCGTATATCACCTTCCGCTGAAGCTATACTTCCTGAAACATAGAAAGATACTGCTCCGATATATGCTGCCCTAACCGAGGCTCCATATAACAAGGCACGTTTCCAACCCGCTTCTTTTGGAGCCGCATAGTATTTCTGAAAACTTAAAGATCCATCAAAGTTGTATTTAGCAACATTCTGATCTGAATACAAAAAAATACCATCTTCCATAATTTCTAGCTGTTTCGGGATTTCTTTGCCGTCGAATTCTAAATTTTCATTCGATAACTCACTAAGTTGCTCAGTGGTTATATCTACCACTTTCACCAAACCAGAATTATAGTCATAGGCGTATATTTTACCATCATGTTCAGCAGTAAGGCTTGGACTAGTTTGAAGGCTATTTTTCCACTTTAACGTACCCGTTTTATGGTCTAAAATGTTAATTGATGTTGTAGTAATATACAAGATTGAATTATCAAGTGGCACTATACCTACTACGGTCCCTTCTACCTTTACAGGCTTCTCAAATGTTATAGCCCCAATGCTAGGGTCTAGGAAATTCAAAAAATCATTATTATCTGTTCTTGAAACCAACAGAATACCATCGCCGGAATCCAAATAATCATATATTCCTCCTTTAATTTTAATACCACGACCATTCTTACCCCAGAGACCTTCTTTCGTTTGGTAATCAAATACGTTTATTTTAGTGCGGTTACCATCGTCGGGTAAAACAAGTAGTCCATTATCCAAAAAACTAACGTGGCTCAAGGCACCTTTAACTTCTAATGGGGTGTTCCAAATTAAACTGCCATCATTGGTGTTGTAAGCATTATACTGGCTTGTGTATTTTATTTTTGGAGTTCCGGTCGTTGTGGTCACTCCTGTTTGTCCTTCCCTTTGCGTTACCAAATAAAACACTTCACTTGCTTCAGGTTCATAATAA
>JBLICT010000184.1:0-6658 GCA_047632415.1 Maribacter sp. | reverse complement strand
AGCGATATAAGCCAGATTTACAAAAGGAGATTCCAAATGTAGATGAATACTTTGGTACCAGTGAACTACCTAGCCTTTTAAAAGCATTAGGAGCAGATTATAAGCATGAGCTTATTGGGGAGCGTTTAACCACAACGCCGAAGAATTATGCTTATCTGAAAATTGCGGAAGGTTGTGACC
The DNA here is from genome assembly GCA_047632415.1 of Maribacter sp. GTDB lineage: Bacteria > Bacteroidota > Bacteroidia > Flavobacteriales > Flavobacteriaceae > Maribacter. The sequence continues at coordinate 6,478 of JBLICT010000184.1, read as the reverse complement.
GACCTTGTTCGTTTTGTGCCATCCCCTTGATGCGCGGTAAACATAAAAGTAAACCAATTGAAGATTTAGTTACCGAAGCCGAAAAACTTGCTGCAAAAGGCGTAAAAGAGCTGGTTTTAATAGCACAAGACCTTACCTATTACGGGTTGGATCTTTACAAAAAACGGAATCTTGCTGAATTACTTGATAACTTGGTTAAGGTAGATGGTATAGAATGGATACGTTTGCACTATGCCTTCCCAACAGGATTTCCAATGGATGTGTTGGATGTGATGAACCGTGAGCCCAAGGTCTGTAATTATCTAGACATTCCTTTACAGCATATAGCGGATAGCATACTTAAAAGTATGCGACGCGGAACCACACAAGCAAAGACCACAAAATTATTACAGGATTTTAGGGCTACTGTACCTAATATGACCATTCGTACTACCTTGATTGTTGGTTACCCTGGTGAGACCGAGGAAGATTTCCAGACCTTAAAACAATGGGTAGAGGAAATGCGTTTTGAGCGTTTGGGTTGTTTTACCTATAGTCATGAAGAAAATACCCATGCTTATAACTTGGAGGATAATGTTCCTGAGGATGTGAAACAGGTGCGCGCCAACGAGATTATGGAATTACAATCGCAAATTTCATGGGAACTGAACCAACAAAAAATAGGACAGACCTTCCGTTGTATTATTGATCGTAAAGAGGGTAACTATTTTGTGGGTAGGACAGAATTTGATTCTCCTGATGTTGACAATGAGGTTTTGATAGATGCTGCAAAGCATTACGTAAAACAGGGTGAATTCGTGGATATAAAAATCACTGAGGCGGCAGATTTTGATTTGTATGGAGAACCAGTTTCTTAAAAAACGATATTTAGAAGTGTATTTTTGGCTTATGAAGCACAGTCCAATGAGAATTTGTCATCCATTTTTATTTGAGGTATAGCGCTTTAGGAGGGGAAATGAAGGCCAAAAGTCTCAAACACATTCTAATCTATCTTAATTCAAGTACTTCTCTAATAAGCAATCCTTTAGTGTTGCAGCAAAAGAAAATATGTACTTTAAAGCAGTCTGTTAGCTTTGAATACTATTTTTACTAGGAAACCACTAAAATATTTTAAACAAACTATCGGTCGCAGTCTCTTGACTATGGTATTGATTTTTACGTTTTCAAACTGTTTTTCTAAACCGATATGAAAAAAGAACTGCTCGTAAAACAAATCAGCGCTCCTACTTCCTGTACTATTAAAGAAATAGGTGTAATACTTAAAAAAGAGACACAACTACAGGGGATATCCTTGGTAAATTGAGATACTTTTTCCTATGCGCCTGATGTCAAATTCAGAATTGCCCATGACAAAGACCAAATATGGTTAAAGTTCTATGTAAACGAGAATCATATTTTAGCGCAAGAGACTGAAACCAATTCTGCTACTCATAGGGATAGTTGCGTAGAATTTTTTGTTGACCCTGACGAAACTGGGAATTATTATAATTTTGAGTTTAATTGTATTGGTACAGTTCAATTGGCTTATGGACGTGGTAGAAATGAGCGAGTGTTTGTGCCAGAAGAGTTGATAGAAAATGAAATACAAATAGCGTCATCTCTCGGAAATAAAGTGTTTGAAGAAAAAAGCGGGGATCATTCATGGGAAATGACCGGGGTTATTCCCAAATCGGTCTTTATTCATCATCAAGGGCTTCAATTGGCACAGTTGATGGCCAATGCAAATTTTTATAAATGTGGAGATGATACCATGCAACCACACTACCATACCTGGAGTCCGGTGAGTACAGAGCGACCGGATTTTCACCAACCCGATTTCTTTGGGTTGCTACGATTTCAGTGGCGGCTCTATGTTGTTTTGTTGTTGATTTCATTTTTCACTAAAAGGTAACTTTTCCTTTACAAAATTATTATGTTGTCTAACATCTAATTTACCCTTTCTCTTTCATCATTTTTACGGTAGCGCCACCCAATACCAAAATTATAAGTCCCATTATGCCCCATAACCACCACTTGTTTTCAAAAAGAGGAGCTTGTTTGGCAGTAGTAGGTTTGTCAATATTTTCTGCCTTTCCAAGTGCAAGGGAAGTACTATTTTCAAGCAGCTCAAAACCAGTTTGTTGCAGATCATACTTAGGAGCGTAGGAACTGGGATTACCATAGGCCAAATAGTACTTGGCCGGCTCGGTAAAACGCCCTATCAATTCATAGGAATATCCTTTTAGATCTACGGATTCAATTTTTAAGGAAGGATTGTCATAATTCTGTATGCTGATGCGAACCTTGCCTAGCATAGTGTTTTTAAATGAAAAACCTTTTTTTTCTAATGAAGTTAAGGTACCTGTGAATAAATTCTGGTAACTGTATTTCCATCCCTTCTCCGTTTTTGCGCTATCAATTACATAAGAAACCGAAATGGGCCTATAAAAGTCATAATCGTCTCTTATATTCACTTTCAAATAGGTGGTAGGGAAACGGCCTTTCAGATTTACATCAATTCTGGTAGTTTTTCCTTTTTGGGATATGCTGATGTCTTCCGTATTATAATCTACATATGTTGCAGGAATGCTCTTGTTTAGGAGTATGCTTGAGGATTTTAATTTGGGAACAGCATCAGTTTTTATATGGATTCTGTAATAGGTGTACTGGGCATCTGGAAAAGTAAGTTCCGTAAACGTATAGTTAGTTTTCTTGTTTTGGATGGACAATATCCTATAGTCTTCCAGAATCGTAAACCACTGTTTTTGATCTTGACTTCCTTCTAAGGTTACGTTCCAATCAAAATTTTCATTTTCAAAAGAAAGCGCTATCGCATTTATAGATTTGTCAACTGGAACCGCATAAGTATAAAAATAACCGCTTGTGTTTGAGGTGCTGTTGATTAGCTCAAATTCTAGTGCAGACGCTATACCTGTTGGACCAGAGGAATGCAATACATAAGGCACTTCTATCGTGTCCTTTGCGGTGATACCGTATATTCTGATATCCGAGAAATCGTCATTTACCTCATCAAAAACCGATGTTGGAAGTGTTACGGTATGCCAAGTATCACTTACCGCACTGAGTGGTATTTGAACCTTGTACTCCTTCAGCTGGGCTAAAAGTGCCAAAGGGCAAAGTAGTAAGAATAGAGATATAGATTTACGCTTCATTTTCGTCAGTAATTTTATGTTTGTATTTGTTGTATAGGAAGGAGATAATCAAAAGTAATAGACCTAAGGATACAAATACGATGGTTTTTGAAATACCATTAAGCGATGCGATATCGTAAAAGAACAGTTTAACCAGGGTAACACCAAAAAGCACAATGGCGGAAATACGTAGATACTTCTTGTTCTTCCAAATACCAAGTATAATCAAAAGTAAGGCATATACGCCCCAAAGGATACTCAGCCCTAGTTTATAAGATTGGTCAGATTCCGAAATAGCCATCCAATTGATAAGTTCGCTACTTACTATCCATAAAATACTGGTGTGTACTAGCAGCTCAAATGATATTTTGAAATTGATGCGCAGAAAATCTTGTCGTATTAATTTATGAATGGAGAAAACCAACAACACAAAAAAGACGAATGCCACATAGCGAATCCAGATATTATAATTTGTGATGTTATAATACTCGTTCAACGTACCGTGGAGGTAACTTTCTCTGAGCTCACTAAGGGTGTAAAGTCCGCCTGATAGAAATACAAATCCGGCCATAATCGCCAAAACCAAAGTGACAATGCCTAGCACCCTGTTTTTTAGCTTCAGACTATTTACAAGGCTTAATAGGCTAACAAATAATAAACTATAGCTAATGAGCCATATGCTTTTAAAATCGTTTATATCGTAATTATGGTTGGTCATATCATAACCATCCGCGTCCTGAATCGCTATTTCCGATGCCCAGAACAACTTGGAAAAGTAGTATTCCAGTTCCATATAGAACGTACTGAAAAGTACAAAGAGTAAGATGCTTGGTATGGTGAATACCATAATTTTGGAGATAACGCTTTTCTTGCCATTGGCTGAAACTAAAACATACTTGTTTTGAACCCAGTTAATGAAGCCAAAAGCAACCAGAAACAGTATACCTGTTAAGAAGGTACTATTCAAAATTGTTCTCAATGGGGTGTAATCATCAGAATAATACCCTGAATTGTAGCTGTTTCCCCAGTCATGGGTTAAGCTAAAGAAAGCCAAAATCATTAACGAGTAGGACATATATTCGTATGCCTTTACCTGTTTAGACCTACCAATCCAGAACAGCAAAGCGGCCTCTGCCATCCATAATAGCGTAACCCAATTTCCATCCAATTGTACAGGTATGGCAATAGTGATAAAAGTTAGTACCAAACCAGCAGCCAAATAAAATAAGTTTTTGTCTGCAAGCTTCTTTTTGTAAATCAACGTAGTTACCCCAAAATGTACAACGGCATTGGCTAAGGTAAATACGCCTAACAGGTATTGTCCTGATTCGTGTTCTTCGAGTAAACTGAATCCTAAAGCATAAAAAATAAAAGAATTTAGCAAGAGCATAAATACATCCGATACCTTAAATTTTTCCGATTTAATCAATTTATAACCTAAGAACGTCGCATAAAATATGAGGAAAAATAGTGCTAGGAAGAGTAGCGCCAGTTGATAATAATCAGCCGTTGAATAGGAGAAGACACGCCAAACCAAATAACTCAACCAAGTAAAAGCGAATGAGACATAATATAGTGCCTTCCAATACTTTTTAAGTGAAATGAAAAGAATACCAAGGTTAATGATAGCGATATAACTAAACAGAATTGTTATGTTGCCCGAATCGTTACTCAATAAAAAGGGGACGGCATAGGCACCCACCAATCCTATATGGGCAATTATCTGCTTGTTGTAGTTTAGGGATGTAACGACTCCAAAAACGGTAATCAATAACATGAGTCCAAATGCGAAAACTTGTGGAAAGAGCTCGTAAAAACTATAACCCGCAAAGGTTATAAAGTACATGATGGCCAAAGCTCCACTTACCAAGACAGCACTATAACTGGTGTATTTAACTTTTAGCTTTATACCGAAGCCTATAAGTCCCAATCCAAGGGCATAACCTAGAATAATTCGGGTCAGCGGACTGATAAGATTGTTTTCTATGGAATATTTAGCACCGATGACCACACCAATAATAGTAATAAGAATACCAATTTTATTGATAAGGTTTTCACCAATAAATTTCTCAATGTTTGATTTTCCTTTTGGTTTTTTAGGGATAGCAGCCTGTTTTTGAGCTGGAATACGTACTTCTTTTTCAATTGGACTAGCAGTAAAATCAACTGGCTTTTCTATTTCTACTGTAATCTCTTTTGGTTGATTCTCTTCGCTTATGGCTTCAATGGCTGTATCTACTTCTTCTAGAGGGCTATTTCGTAATTTTAAAATATCCTTCTTTAGTTCATTAACTTCTGTATTAAAGCCCTCTTGTTTTTTTAATAATAGCTCTAGTTTTTCTAAAAGCTTGACTATATGTTCTTGATTGTTCGCCATAACAGTTTGGTTTTACATCGTTCATCCATGGGATTATCAATGGATAATAGAACGACACAACTTCAAATTTGTTGGCAAGATAAGCGGGTTTTTGATAAGGTAACTAACTGAATCCCATGTAATAGATAATGAATAATCACATATGAACTAAAACCCTACCGCTCAAAATACAAGTAGATATATACGGCAGCACCAAAATTGGTAGCATCCGTAGACGCCAAACGCCAACCATCTTTTGCATAGTCATTCAGTTTTTCCTGTATTTCCGCTTTTGATGAATTTGCAATATGCTTGGTGTCTAGCGTAATTTTACTGTAATAAATAAGGGTTTCAACTTTGTATTCTTTCATTTATGTTGCATTTTAGTTTACCATAAATAATGCATTGGCAAAGAATAATTTACCGTTCTCCCAAAAGCCCCTAAACAGTGGATTATCTACCATATAAATGACTTTCCCACTGCCCATTCGCTGTGTTCCAAATACCAAACTCTCATTGATTTGCTTAACCGCTTCACTACCTGCAAAACCGGAGATGGGTTTGTTTTGGCCTTCTGTAAGATATACTGCAGAGCCACCATCTAAATAGTCATAGCTTCGGTTGCCAAGTTTTAGTGTAAAATAGGAATTGTCATATCCATAGGCCAAAGGGTTGGTAGGGTCAACAGTAGTTTTGAAAATAGCACCTGTAATCGAGAATTTTATACGCTCCCGTTCAGAAACATCAAAAGATTGTAGATTTACAGTGCTATCTTTTTCGGTTTCTTTTTTCTTTATTTTAAAACTTTTATTGGTTGCTAGCGCATCAATCGAGCCGCCCATTGCAATGAGCTTACCACCAGCACTTACCCAATCAGTTATTTTTTTCGTCATATCCTCTTTAAGAAAACTGCCGTAACCACGTCCGTCCGGTAGGATCAGCACGTCGTATTTGGAAAGATCAACTCGGTTAAAGTAGCTTTCGTCTAACA
>JBLICT010000183.1:0-6747 GCA_047632415.1 Maribacter sp. | reverse complement strand
TGGAAAAATATACAATACTTATATCTGCGTTACGGGAGATGGACTAGTCGCAAGATATCGAAAAATACATCCTTTCATTAGCAAATATATGTCTGCTGGAGACGAATATTGCGTATTCGATCTACTCGGTTGGAAATGTGGAATTTTAATTTGCTATGACAATAACGTAATAGAAAATGTTAGAGCAACAAGTCTCTTGGGAGCAGAAATAATTTTCGCACCCCACGTTACGGGCTGCACGCCATCCGCAATGCCACATCGTGACTATGTAGCCGACAAATATTGGCAGAATCGTGAAAACGACCCTGTTTCATTACGAATGGAATTTGACGGACCAAAAGGTAGGCGTTGGTTAATGCGTTGGCTACCTGCAAGAGCTTACGACAATGGAGTTTATTATGCGTTTACAAATCCAATTGGTTATGACGGCGAACATTTAAAAAACGGTAATTCAATGGTAATTGATCCATATGGAGAAATATTATCCGAAATAAAATCCTTTGAAAACGATATTTCGATTTCAAAAATCACAAAAGAAAAAATTAAACTATCGGGCGGTTGGAGATACAAAAATGCTCGAAGACCAGAACTTTATAAGGACATTATTGGCAGAAATCACGAATCGGACACAACACCCGTATGGATGAACGAGAAAATGGAAAAAAATTGAGAAAAGCCTGTGCACCACAAAACCTAAACCTAATGCGGACTTTAAGGCTAAATCGAAAGGTCTGTACAGCAAACCATTCACATTAAAAATTTAAGCCGAATATAGTACTGTTATACATATTCATTTCTTTAGGTAGAGGTAATGTCTTAAATTTTAATATTGGTGAACGATTTCTATTCTACTTTTGTGATTACCCTAAGAATAAGATGCAAAGACAATCTTAAACTCAACCCACTACTTAATAAAAAAAGAATGTACACCTGAGCGGTATCTATGACAGCACCATTAATGTCATACCTATCTCATTTGCTATCCATTAATAGTTTTAAAGAAGTGGATTTTGTAGTAAAAACCTTAAAAGTGTCTGCCAATTGTTAAGTGAATCTCTTGATTTTAAGACAGTATTAATAAGGTTTCATTATTAAACCTTTAGACTGTCAATGAACAATTAAAACAAGTATATGAGTACAACATTTTTGAATACCAAGTCAAGAGGAATAACCAAAACAGTAGCTAAATTCTCGAAAAAAGACGGTCAGAGCAACAGGGAATTCCGTAAATTTATTAGTGAACAAGTGGTGGAGCATAGAAAAGAGGGAATGGACGTGTTCAAGTCTCCAAGACCAGGCGATGACCAAAAGAACGAATAACTACCTATCTAGAACGTAAAAAGAAGTAATTAATAAAGAACAAAAAGGCTATTTAGACTCCCTAAATAGCCTTTTTGTTCTTTGTGTAAAAAAACATTGAAAAACTATCAAAGCTGAGTTCAAGTCATAAGTGCAACACACTCATTTTTTAGTTCCTCAATAGGGTTATTATAATTGAACTTTCTAATCGGTCTGTAATTTAGTAATCTTTCGACTTCCTTTATTCTTTTTTTCGGCACTTTTCTTAGGTCAGTTTTCTTGGGAAAAAATCTTCTTATGACCCCTATCCTGTTTTCTACGGTTCCCTTGTCCTGAGATGTATATGGTCTTGTAAAATAGGTTTTTACCTTTAGGTCATTTGCTATTTTATAGAGACGTATTTTTAGGTTACTTTAACGAAAAAAACATAAGAGACAAACAAGTATCTATTAGGCTAAGTCAGAATCTAGTGTAAAGCATGTGACTTTAACTTTGTAAACTATGTACCTTAACGAACAGCGGTACGACAAACTTCAATATTAAGATTATTTTTTATATCTTTAAATAGTTATTAATCAATTAAATACAACAAGATGAAAACATTAAAGAACACTTTCTTAAAAACTGGATTTATAATTTTTGCTTTGCTTATTTTAAGTTGTAACGAAACCAAAAAAGAAAATGTCGAAGTAGTAGAATTAGAGCCCCCTTTATTAGAGTCAGCCTCTCAGGAATATGCAGATATTGTCTTGAAGACATATGACCACCTGTCAAACTTTGACCATGATGCCTATGGAGCGCTTATGGCTGACGACATTACATGGTATTGGCCAGATGGCGGTGCCGATACACGTAATTCAATCAATGGCAAAGATAATGTCATTGCATTTTGGAAAAATTGGGAAGAAACTACAGGTGGAAAAATGTCCTTTGCCAAAAATACTCTTTTACCTATTAAAGTGAATAAACCGACAAACTACTACAAGGCGGTAGGTTCAGGTGTACTTGCATATACAGATATCACAATTACGCTTAAAGATCAATCTACAACCGTTAGGCAGCATGGTGTATTCATGTTCAATGATGACATGAAAATAAGCACTGTGTTTTTGTATTATGATAGAAGTGGAATAAAAGAATTGACAAATGTTGTCTTTGGGGAAACCGAGTAAAGACTGTATATTAAAGGCCTATGCACAACAAAGAACTGAGGTAGAAAACAAACAAATTCTTCCTTAATTTGAAACATTAGTATTCCAGGCTCATAAATTCAATAACTTGATTCTATGAGCTTTTTTTATTGTATTTACTTTCTATTTATCTAGGCAGTATGGAAACGTAGGTTTCATCGTATGGCCTTGTATGCTTCCCCAAAAATCATACAAATTTCCAATTTTATAAAAAGCAAGAAAGCTTACCACGAATAAAAACTTAAAGCCAACCCTCCCCAAACAACCCTTGCAGCCCTACACTTTAGCATAGCGGCAATACCAAAAATTCGTATCTTTTAGTTACCCATACGATTATCTCCTATTTTAGTCTAAAAATCATACCATGTGCTACGACATCAAAACCAGCCTAGAAACACAGCTTAAAAGAGCGGAGAAAGACCAAGACCTACAAGCTATTGAAGATATCCGGGAGCGTCTAGCACCCCTAACGGATTTACCCCTGTATCATGCTTCTGGTTTTACCCATCCAGAACTATTAATCTACACAGACCGTTCGCCTTATTTTCCAGAAGTAGCTACCTGGGGGCTTGTGCCGCATTGGACCAAAGACACGAAGCAGCAAAAGAAACTATGGAACGCTACGCTAAATGCCAGAGGAGAAACCCTATTTGAGAAACCTGCGTTTAGAGATGCCGCGCAACACCAACGCTGCATAATCTATGTAGATGGGTTTTATGAGCATCACCACCAAGACGGGAAAGCCTATCCCTTTTTTGTACAGCACAAAGAACAGCAGCCCTTAGCGCTGGCAGGACTATGGAGCGAATGGCGAAATCCAGAGACCAAAGGGTTATTACGCAGTTTCACCATTGTGACCACAGCAGCAAACCCCCTTATGCAGCACATTCATAACAATCCCAAGCTAAAAGCAGCACGGATGCCCTTTATTCTTCCAAAGGAACTAGAAGATGCATGGCTTAAACCTATTACGAATGATGCGGACAAAGAAGGCATTCAAAAACTCATAGCGCCACTACCAGAAGGGGAACTTACAGCGCATCCTGTCGCCCGACTCCGCGGGAAGGAATATCAAGGGAATGTAGCAGGTGTTTCAGATGAAGTAACCTACGCAGCCCTCAAAGCTTCATAGGTTCAGCCTCGCTACAGAAAACTATCAACATGGGTGGTTGAAAACTGTTCTTAGTACAGCAAAAAAATCACACATTAAATCGTAAATTTGCACTTTCCTAACCCGCTCAATACCTAAGCATATATGATTCATTTCTTCGGGGATATCGCAACCAAAGTTTTTGCCGTCCAAACTGCTCAAGAAATCAACCCAACAGACATAGAAAAGCTAAGCTGGTTGTTTGGCAACAACCCTAAAATAGATGCGGCGTCAGTAGATGTTTTTTTTATCGGCCCACGTGCCGCTATGGTGACGCCTTGGAGTACGAATGCTACGGAGATTACACAAAACATGGGAATTTTGAGGATTATCCGTATTGAGGAGTTTAAGGCAACTTCAAAAGAAAATACTGACTTTGATCCCATGCTTTTTCAGAAGTATGAGCAATTGCACCAAGATATTTTCAAAGTAGCTATTCAACCTGAAGCGATTCTAGAAATTGATGATATTGCTGGGTACAACCAACAAGAGGGATTGGCATTGAGTGATGAGGAGGTGGACTACCTGAACGGACTATCCAAAAAAATGGGTAGACAACTGACCGATTCTGAAGTTTTTGGTTTTAGTCAAGTAAACTCTGAGCACTGCAGACATAAAATATTCAACGGTACCTTTATCATTGATGGGAAAGAAATGCCATCTTCCTTATTTAAACTCATAAAAAAGACCTCTTTAGAAAACCATAACGATATTGTATCGGCTTACAAAGACAATGTTGCTTTTGTAAAGGGGCCTAAAGTGGTGCAATTCGCTCCAAAAACAGCAGATAAACCCGATTTTTATCAAGAAACCGAGTTTAATTCGGTCATTTCTATAAAAGCGGAAACACATAACTTCCCAACTACGGTAGAACCTTTTAATGGGGCAGCAACAGGCGCTGGTGGGGAAATACGTGATCGTTTGGCAGGTGGTAAGGGCTCATTACCTTCTGCAGGAACAGCGGTGTATATGACCGCACTTTCTAGATTAGAAAAAGATAGACCTTGGGAAAAAGGCATGGCAGAACGACCATGGCTCTACCAAACACCCATGGATATTTTAATAAAGGCATCCAACGGCGCATCCGATTTTGGAAATAAATTTGGTCAGCCTTTAATTACTGGTTCTGTATTGACTTTTGAGCATGATGAAGCTACTGACCGTAGCCCAGAAGACAAAGGAACTACAAGAAGACTTGGTTATGATAAAGTAATCATGCAAGCAGGTGGTATTGGCTACGGAAAAGCAGAACAAGCTTTAAAAGACACACCAGAAACAGGAGATAAAATTGTGATTCTTGGTGGGGACAACTACCGTATTGGAATGGGCGGTGCCGCAGTATCCAGTGCAGATACGGGGGAATTTAGCTCATCTATAGAACTGAACGCTATTCAACGTTCTAACCCCGAAATGCAAAAACGTGCTGCAAATGCGATACGTGGTATGGTAGAAAGCGAGACCAATACTATTGTCTCCATTCACGATCATGGTGCCGGCGGACACCTCAACTGCCTCTCGGAACTCGTTGAAGAAACAGGCGGTAAAATAGACTTAGACAAACTCCCGGTGGGCGACCCAACCTTATCGGCTAAAGAGATTATTGGAAACGAATCCCAAGAACGTATGGGCTTGGTGATTGGTAAAGAACATGTTGCCCTACTAAAGCGTATTGCAGACCGTGAGCGCTCCCCAATGTACGAAGTAGGTGAAGTTACCGGTGATGACCGCTTCACCTTTGAATCGGCCACCACAGGAGAAAAACCTATGGATGTGCACCTTACGGATATTTTTGGAAGCTCTCCGAAAACCATATTGACAGACACCACAATAAAAAGGAAGTATAAGGCACCGGAATACGAATTGGAATTTTTCCATGACTATCTGGAACACGTACTGCAATTAGAAGCAGTCGGTTGTAAGGATTGGCTAACCAATAAAGTAGATAGATGTGTGGGTGGTAAAGTTGCAAAGCAACAATGTGCAGGCCCCTTACAGTTACCTTTAAACAATGTGGGTGTAATGGCGCTAGATTTCAAAGGAAAGGAAGGTATTGCTACCAGTATTGGCCACTCCCCTATTTCTGGACTTATTGACCCAGCTGCTGGTAGTAAAAACAGTATTGCGGAAGCCTTGACCAATATTATCTGGGCACCCATGAAAGACGGATTAAAATCGGTCTCTTTATCCGCTAACTGGATGTGGCCGTGTAAGAACGAAGGTGAAGATGCGAGACTATACGAAGCCGTGCAGGCGATATCGGATTTTTCTATCGCACTAGGTATCAACGTACCTACCGGAAAGGATTCCCTTTCCATGAAACAAAAATATAAAGATGGGGATGTTATCGCACCAGGTACTGTAGTTATCTCTGCTGCCGGAAACTGTAACGATATCACGAAAGTGGTAGAGCCTGTATTACAAAAATCTGGAGGCGCTATTTACTATATCAATCTGTCAAGAGATGCATACAAGCTAGGCGGTTCCTCTTTTGCGCAAGTGCGAAATGCGATTGGAAACGAAGCCCCAACAATTAAAAATGATGCCTATTTTAAGTCCGTTTTCGACTTGATGCAAAGGTTAATAAAAGAAGGGCAAGTACTTGCAGGTCATGATGTTGCCTCAGGCGGTTTGATTACTACTCTTTTGGAATTGTGTTTTGCAGATACGGATTTAGGCGCTGATTTGGATTTATCAAGTTTAGGCGAATCGGATACCATTAAACTTCTGTTTTCAGAAAATGCCGGTATTGTTTTTCAATTGAAAGATAATGTAATCGAACAACTACTACGAGACGCAAAAATCGATGTCAAAAAAATTGGAAGTGTAAGCTCAGAATCAACACTTCGTATTAAGAATGGTGGCATGGAAATGGGTCTGAACGTAGCATCGCTTCGGGATACATGGTTTAAAACTTCCGCCTTACTAGATAACAAACAAACCGCAAACGGACTTGCAAAAGACCGCTTTGAGAATTACAAGGAGCAGCCTTTAAAATATTTCTTTCCGACTGATTTTAACGGTCAATTACCAACTATTATTTCGAACGGCTTAGCAAAGCCAAAAGCAGCCATCCTACGTGAAAAAGGAAGCAACTCGGAACGTGAAATG
>JBLICT010000182.1:0-6769 GCA_047632415.1 Maribacter sp. | reverse complement strand
GAACAGGGTACCGTTACTTTGCCTATTTTGGAAAAACGAGTAAACGCTTACATAAAAAAGAATACATAGCTTTGTAACATGTCTAAAAACACATTTGTTTGTATAGATGCGCATACCTGCGGTAACCCTGTACGTATTATAAAACACGGAGGTCCTGAGCTATCCGGTGCGAACATGAGCGAAAAGCGTCAGCATTTTTTAAGGGAATACGATTGGATACGAAAAGGCTTGATGTTCGAACCTAGGGGGCATGACATGATGAGCGGTAGTATTTTCTATCCACCGGCTAACCCCGACAACGATTTTGGTATCCTGTTCATAGAAACGAGCGGTTGCCTGCCCATGTGTGGTCATGGAACAATTGGTGCTATAACCATTGGTATAGAAGAAGGATTGATTAATCCTAAAGTTGCCGGAGAAGTACGCATGGAAACCCCAGCCGGATTGGTAAAAATTACCTATCAACAAACTGGGGATAAAGTAGATTGGGTACGACTAACCAATGTAAAATCGTATTTAGCTGAAACTAATTTGACCATAACATCTTCCGATTTAGGAGAGCTTGTTTTCGATGTATCCTATGGAGGTAATTTTTATGCTATTGTAGATCCACAAGAAAATTTTTCTGGTATTCAGGATTTTACGGCTAGTAAGTTGATTCAGTTTAGTCAAGAACTGCGGTCAAAAATCAATCAAAAATATCCTGATACCTTCGTACATCCAGAGGATAACACCATTAGGGGCGTAAGCCATATGCTTTGGACGGGGGCTACGATTTCTCCTGACGCCACTGCTAGAAACGCTGTTTTTTATGGAGATAAAGCTATCGATCGTTCCCCTTGTGGTACGGGGACATCGGCAAGGATGGCGCAATGGTATGCAAAAGGGAAGCTAAAAAAGGGCGATGAATTTATACATGAAAGCTTTATTGGCTCAAAATTTATAGGTAAAGTTGAAGCCGATACAGACCTTATGGGAATACCCGCCATTATCCCTAGCATACAGGGCTGGGCCAAGATTTATGGTCAGAATACAATAACAATAGATGATAATGATCCATACGCATATGGGTTTCAGGTAATATAAGTATGGGAAAGAATATAGTAATCATAGGCGGTGGAATTGTGGGACTTTGTTCTGCGTATTTTTTGCAAAAGGAGGGACACGAAGTTACTATAATAGATAAGTCAGATATTACATCCGGAGCTTCTTTTGTGAATGCTGGTTATCTTACGCCAAGTCATGTAATTCCGTTAGCATCACCGGGAATGATAGCGCAAGGAATTAAAATGATGTTCAATTCGGCGAGTCCTTTTTATATGAAACCGCGATTGGACTGGGATTTCATGAAATGGTCATGGTATTTTCATAAGTCTTCTACCAAACAAAAGGTTGAGAAGGCAATTCCAGTAATTAAGGATATTAATATAATAAGTAGGGAACTTTACGCCGATATAAAAGCTTCTGGTGACTTGGGAAGTTTTCAATTGGAACGTAAGGGTTTATTGATGCTTTATAAAACAGAAGCCTCTTACGAACATGAAATGGAGGTAGCCAAAAAAGCTAGTTTTCTGGGCTTGGAAGTAAGCGACTTAAACAAAAATGAACTAGATAAGATAGAGCCTAACATTCAGATAAATGCAAAAGGTGCTATCCATTACGAATGCGATGGCCATACCACACCAACGGAGTTTATGCCTAAAATGGTCAACTACTTGCAACGTGTGGGTGTCCTAATCAAAACCAATGAAGCGGTATTTGATATGAAAGTTGCAAATGGTAAAATAAGTAAAGTAATTACAGATAAGAATTCCTACCAACCAGACGCCGTTGTTATGGCAGCGGGTTCATGGAGCGGGGAACTTGCGAAAAAACTCAATATAAAATTATCCCTCCAAGCAGGAAAAGGATATTGTATTAATTTAGAAAGGGATACCGGTATTAATATGCCCGCTATTCTCATGGAAGCAAAAATGGCAGTTACACCTATGGAAGGGTTTACCCGTTTTGCAGGAACGATGGAGTTTACGGGAATCAACGATATCGTTCTAAAGGAACGCGTTATGGCAATTGCCAAAGGAGCTAAAACGTTCTATCCCGATTTAGAAATAAAACAACAAGAGATTGATAGCGCCAAAACTGGAATGCGTCCTGTATCGCCGGATGGAATGCCCTATATTGGTAAATCCAAGGATTATAATAACCTTGTTCTTGCTACAGGTCATGCCATGATGGGCTGGAGTCTTGGTCCGGCCACCGGAAAGCTGGTTTCTGAAATTATGGAGGATAAAAAGACAACTATGAGTATTGATGCGTTTAGGCCAGAACGCAGTTTTAATTGATAAATTTTAGAAAGAGAAGATTAAGCCAAGGTTTTATATTTACTTCGTTTTATGCCAAGTAGCATGGCTATTTTTTTAAAATGAAGACAATTCTTGCATCTTTCCAAATACTAATCTACAGTTATGCACCGTTTAACTATAGTTAAACACTATTTGTTGGCTCCAATTCTTAAAGATAAACAGTAATGAAGACTTTTAAATTTAAATTAATTTTATACTATGGATATTTTACTCATCGAAGATGATATAATTGAGGTAATGAAGTTGGAAAGAACCTTGTCTAAGGTCCAGGCAAAGCATAACGTTGTAAAAGCTGTAAATGGAGAGGAAGCGCTAAAGATTTTAAAGTCAGGACATAAACTACCAGACATTATCCTATTAGATTTAAACATGCCTATGATGAGCGGCATAGAGTTTTTAGAAATAGTAAAGGATGATAACGTATTGCAATACCTTCCTACTATTATTCTCACCACATCTGAAAATAGGGTAGATTTACTTCGTTGCTACCAATTAGGCATTGCAGGTTATCTTATAAAACCTTTAAAATATGAAGATTACGAATCCAAAATTAAAAAATTATTAGAATATTGGAGCGTAAACCAATTAGTTAAAGGCTAACAGAAAATCCAATTTCACAACATTTTTTGTTAGATAGGTATTACTTTTCCTACTTTAGAATTTTAATTTTGAAATATGAAAGGCATAATCTTTACTGAGTTCCTAGAAATGGTCGAATCCAAATTTGGATTGGAAATCGCGGATACGATTATTGAGGCGGCAAATTTACCTTCTGAGGGAATTTATACTTCTATAGGTACCTACGACTTTAACGAGATGGTCAGTTTGGTAAAGGAGTTAGATGCGGTAACACAAATTGGTTTAGGAGAGCTTATTTACATCCTGGGTCATTATTTGTTCGCAAGTTTACGTAAAGCCCACCCCAAAGTAATACAGTCCTATACTTCTCCATTAAGTATGTTATACTCCATTGAGGATCACATACATGTTCATGTCCAGAAATTATATCCAGAGGCTGAACTTCCTACCTTTAAGATTCTAGAAAAAACAGATACCTCTTTAATCATGATTTACTGCTCCTCTAGAGGCTTGTATCGGTTGGCACATGGTTTAATAGAAAAGACCTTTGAACATTTTAATAAAAGCGCTACTGTTTCTTATGAATTGCTTAAGGATGATGGTACAGAGGTTAAATTTCACATAATTCAAAATGGATAGTAAAGAGGTACAACTCTTAAAACGTGCTTTAACGCGTCAAAAAAGAGCACGTATACAAGCAGAAAAAATTCTTGAGGAGAAATCCAAGGAGCTTTATGATGCTACCCACCATTTAAAGGAGGCAAATGCCAAACTAGAAAATTTACTAAACGAAAAGACCTCTGAACTAGATGGTGTTTTTATCAATATTATAGATCCTTACGTAGTTATGGATCTTCAGTTCAATGTGATTAACATGAACAGCTCCGCTAAAGAGTTCTTGGGTTATGATTATATGAAAGAGGAACTGAACCTTTCCAATTTGGTGCATGAAGATTTTATGGAATATACTGTAAAATCAATACAATCTCTGCTGGAAGTTGGTGTGCTAAAAAATTATCGCTCTAAAATTTACGTTAAAGACCGTACTATCAAATGGGTCCAGATTAACAGCAGCCTAGTTTATAACAAAGAAAAAAAACCTGTTGCCGCACAGGGTATCCTTAGGGATATTACTCACGAAATGGAAATTAAGAAACTCCTGTTAGAGCAAAGAAGACAATTGGATATTATTGTAGATAACTCTCCCCTGGGAATAGTGCTCATTGATAATGGAAAAATAATTAAAGTAAATAGTACCGTAACAAAGTTATTAGGATACGAAGAAGCGGAGGTGAAATCCATGACAGTTAATCATATCTCTAACCCTCAAGATGATGCAGAAGGCAGTAGATTATTGAATGAAATGAGGCAGGGAAAGCTCGATAATTTCTCTATTGTGAATAAGTATCGAATAAGAGATGGTTCAGAGTTATGGGCTAAAACAATAGTAAGTGCTGTTAAAAATAATAAGGGGGAGGTTGATTATTTACTTGTGTTAATAGAGGATATAGCAAAGGAAAAAGAGGCAGAAGGCCGTCTTAATGCCGAGCGAGAAAAATATAGCAGTATTATCGCGAATATGAATCTTGGTCTAATTGAAGTAGATAATGCGGATGTCATACAAATGACCAATCAAAGTTTTTGTGAGATGAGCGGTTATATGGAAAATGAACTCGTCGGTAAAATAGCTTCCGAAGTTCTCCAAGTTCAAAATAAGGATATTATCCCTGCAAAAACAAAAAAGAGAAAGGTAGGTAACTCTGATTCTTATGAAGTAGCCGTTTTGGATAAGCAAGGTGCAAAAAAACACTGGTTGATTAGCGGCGCTCCTCGGTATGATATTTATAATAATGTGATAGGTACTGTTGGAATTCATTTAGATATTACCAATCAAAAAGTATTGGAGTTTCAAAAAGAGCGATTGCTCAAAGAATTGGAAAACAGCAATAAAGGCCTTCAAGAGTATGCCCATATTGTTTCTCATGATTTAAAATCCCCCTTACGAAGTATCAGTGCGCTAGCCACATGGCTAAACGAGGATTATAAGGATATCTTAGATGAAGCGGGCCAATACAATCTGTATTTGATGCAAGAGAAAGTGGCTTCCATGGATAAATTAATACACGGTATTTTGGAGTACTCGACTGCGAACGACTCTACCTTAGATAAAACACAAGTTGATTTAAACCTTGTGATTTCTCAGATTAGTCATACCATTTTTATACCGGAGCATGTGCAGTTAGTAGTACCTAAAATGTTACCTACTATTTTAGCAGATGCAACTAAAATGCAGCAACTTTTTCAGAATCTTATAGGTAACGCTGTAACGCACATAGAAAAAGAGAAAGGGCTAGTAGAAGTCTTATTTTCGGAGTTAGATTCTGATTGGAAGTTTACAATTAAAGATAATGGAGTTGGTATACCTAAAGAATATCACAAGAAAATTTTCGATATATTCCAGTCCATAGTCAACCATGAGCGTTCTACAGGAATTGGGCTATCTATAGTTAAAAGAATAATTGATCGTTATGGCGGTACTATTTGGTTAGATAGTGAAGTTGGAGAAGGAACCGCTTTTCATTTTACTATAAACAAGGAAATCTGATTAGCATGACCATGAAAATGTTACAAGCCATAAAATTAGCAGGTAAATCTTTTATAGGATGTGATTTATGCAGATTGCAGAAGCAAACGATAACGATAACATTAACCTTATTCAGCGAATAATGACATCTTTGTTAAAAAGACAGTTGAAAAAGTATGTGTCAGATGACCTTAGCGGTAATCTGGAACACAAGTCGTTTCTTGACTCAGTGGCTAAGTCTTATAAGAACTACGAGGAAAAATTGTCTGTCGTGCAAGGTGCCACTTCCATAAGTTCAGAGGCGCTCTCCGTGGCTTATGGCGAGTTGTTGATTGAAGCAGAAGGTCAAAAACAGGTAGAAACTTCTTTAAAACGTGCTGTTGATAGTCTTAATGTAAACTTAGGTGTAACAGATAAACTAGAGCATAATGATAACCTTAATCTCGGGGTCGAAAAAATGTCCAAACATGTCACCATGCTCGCTTCGAAAAAATCTTCGGTTACTGAGGAAAGGAATACCTTTCAAAAGGATTTAGAAGCCCAAAACGAAGTCTTGAACAATTGTGCCCATATCGTTTCGCATGATTTAAAGTCCCCCATTAAAAATATTAATACATTGATGTCTAGGATACTGGAGGAGGATGAAAATAAATTTTTACCAGCTAGTATACAGAACTGCTCGTCGGTCTCGCATAATATTTTAAGGATAGATAATTTGATAAACGGCATATTACAACATGCTACGGTAGGCGATTACATGGAAACGCCTACTAATTTGGATTTAAGAAAGTTGGTACAGGAGCTAGCGAATAGTAGTTCTGTGCCTTCAAACATTACTATTAAGGTGGACGAATTTTTACCTGTGATTTCTATTCAAAAGTATTGGGTAGAACAAGTATTTAGTAATCTTATAGCTAATGCAATAAAGGCTACAGAACATTTAGATTATGGCGTTATTGCTATTGATTTTATTGAGGACAATCTTTTTTGGAAGTTTGCAATAAGAGGCAACGGTAAAGTAATCTCTCAAAAATATTTGGTCAGCATTTTTTATATGTTCCGAAAGTTAGAAAACGTTGCGAATGCTGATGGTGTAGGCCTATCATTAGTGAAGAAAATTACATGTTTGTACCAAGGCAATATTTGGTTAGAATCCGAAGTGAATACCGGAACAACTTTTTATCTCACATTTAAAAAATAATATGATGGATAAACCCAACATGAACTATATAGAACAATTGGC
>JBLICT010000181.1:0-6772 GCA_047632415.1 Maribacter sp. | reverse complement strand
CTCGGCATATAATTTTGCACCGCGTTTTTCGGCACTGTCTAGGGATTCTAGTACTAGGGCTCCTGCCCCACTCCCCGGAACAAAACCGCTTGCCGATGCACTCATGGGTCTACTTGCTTCCGTAGGCTTATGATTATATCCTCTAGGTAAAATTCGCATAGCGTCAAAACCACCCCAAACATAGGGACCACTATCGCTACAGCTACCCACAAGCATAACTTCCGCCTTTCCGCTAGAGATACGCTCATACCCCATTAAAACACCTTCTGTTCCCGTAGTGCAAGCAGATGAGTTGGTAGATACTTGATTACCACACCCTAAATTCCCTCCCAAATAAGCACTAATACCACTTGCCATGGTTTGTAGGACACTCGTGCTACCCAGTCGCCTTACGTTTTGATCATCAATCATCAAAACAGCTTCCCGGAACTTATCCACCCCCAAAATACCGGTGCCAAACAAGATGCCGTAATCCCATGAGGGTGCTGTGCTAGTATTCGGTTCAAGACCCGCATCGGCCCAGGCATCCATACCTGAAATAACCCCATAAACGATACCAGATGCGTTCAATCCTCGCAACTGCAAAGGGGTAAAGTAATCATTTAGAATATTATCTTTAACTAATGGATTAGCAGCTATTTGACATCCAAATTTAAGCCGCTCTAATTCCGATTGAAACCGAATACCACTTCTACCCTGAGTAAGGGCATTAGTGAAGTCTTTGAGTCCCACACCATTAGGTGCGCAAACACCCAGACCGGTAATTACTACACGTCTATTCATCAGTATCGGTTGTTAACATTCCCGCCAGTATGCCTTTACAGACCATTTCGCCTTTGGCATCGTACATACGTACTTCACATTTTAGCTTTTGGAACCTAAAATAAATTTTCTTAGAAACTACGCGTACTGTTTGGTTTGGCAAAACAGGCTTTAGAAACTCCATTTGAGAACTACTCATCCCTATTTTCATCTTATTCAGATTTTTTTCACCTTTTAAAAGATAAATGCCTAAGCAGACCAAACCTATCTGCGCACAACACTCTGTAAGTAACACCCCAGGCGTAACAGGATATTCCTTAAAATGCCCGGTATAGCAATCCATGGCGGAGTGAAAGGTAAAACGACCTTCTGCCCCATTATCATTAACGCCTAATAGCTCATCTACAAAGAGAAAAGGTTTTGCATAGGGAAGAAATTCTAGTATTTGCTCCTTGTTCATTGTTTCATTTTCTCGCCAGAGAATCGACTTTAGTCACCCTCTAATTTTATAACAGTTGCTGTATGCTATTTTAGGTGTCCTCCTGGAAATAGTCAAAGCGCATCAGCGCGCTACTTGGGGTTTTGTTTCTATGTCACTTTTACTGCGCGCTAAAGACTGCTCAATAATACCTACCACTCCAACAGCACCCGTTGTGCGGAAAATCCCGGACCAAAACTCAATACCAAGCCCTGTTCCCCCGCTGAAATATCTTTCTCCATGAATCGCTCTAACACATATAGCACCGTAGCACTGCTCATATTCCCGTAAAGCTTCAACACCGCTCTGGTATCATCAATATTCTTTCCTAAACTACCGAATAAGGCTTCTACTGTCTGCACTATTTTTTTTCCTCCTGGATGAAATATAAGATGATCTACTTTTGAGATATCACTTCCATAGCGCTCTAAAAAAGGATGTACAATATTTTGGAAATGGTTTGCAATTGTTTCCGGTACCGCTGGATCTAAAATCATTTTTAAACCATGATTGGTAAGGTCAAATCCCATTAAATGCGCCGTATCCTTAAAGTGATACATATCCTCTCCAAGTATTTTAGGCCCTTCTGCTGTTTCTTCGGAAGATAGTAGTACACAAGCCGCTCCATCACCAAAAATGGCAGCACTGACCATATTTGCCATGGAAAAATCATTCAACTGAAAGGTGGCGGTGGGACTCTCTACCGCAACGATGGCTATTCTTTTGTCTGGATTTGACTTCAGAAAATTATGAGCGTAAATTAGTCCAGAAACACCGGCTGCACAACCCATTTCTGTTACTGGAAGCCTAACTACATCTTGCCGCAGTCCTAATTCATTAATTAAATAAGCATCCAACGACGGAATCATAATTCCCGTGCAGCTCACCGTAATAATGTAATCCAATGATTCTGGAGTCCAGTTCGCTTTAGCAAGGGCATCTTGTAGCACGGTTATCCCTAGTTTTTTACATTCACGAGCATAAATAGTGTTTTTGGCTTCAAACGATGTCGCCAAAAACACTTCTTCCGGGTCCATGATGCTATACCGTCTATCTACTGCGGCGCCTTCAAAAATCTTAATGACCTTACGCTTAAAACGCTCGTCCTGATCTTGCAGCCATAACTCCACAAAAGGAAGTATTTCCTTAGTTTCCCTGCAATACTTTGGCAGTGTTTTGGTTACGGCTACTATTTTTGTTGTATTCATATATTATCTTATCACTTTATACGCATTACCCAAACATATCTAAAGGCCCATTTCCATGAAATACAATGGCCTAGGTTGGGTAGGGATTTTGCGAATGTTTCTAATTCCGATTTGGAAAAACCCTTAGTAATAGAAATTAATCCGTCTATTCTTGCTGTTTTGGTATGAATAAAAAGGAGACTAAACCCCTTAAAAAGCACATAGGCCAACCTATTTCGCTGCAGGTCATTTATGACGATACCCATAGTAGACAAACGCTCAAACTGTCGAATAAACTTCAAGATTCCGTCATTTTTAAAATGATGCATCGTTAAGGTGGTGGTCACAATATCACATTCAAAATCTGAAAAATCTGTCGTTAAGATATCTTTTTCATGATAGCTAATTTCAGGAAAATCGATAGAAGCCTTGCGTGCCAGTACAAGTGCATCTGCACTTAGGTCTATCCCTATCAATTGTACCTTTATTTTTCGTTTTCTAGCCTCTAGAGCCATGTTTCGGAGCATATTTCCATCGGCACAGCCCATATCTAAAATCGTATACGATTTCTTATAAACCTCTTGTATCAATTTAAATACAGCATCTACCGTAATTTTATTTCCTCCTAAAATACGATTGACCCTCGTAATATCATTCAGAACTATTTCTAGCTCGCTAATAGGTCCTTCATAGTTATCCATGAGCTCAATCTGCTCACTTCTTCGCGTCCAATCAATCATTATAAGATGGGTTTGCCATGGGTTTTCGAAATTACGTAATTTAAGATTCCTTTGGAACGGCTTGCTAGTTTTAAACCAGCATTCATCCATCTATCATCCAAAAGTACGTTTTGTAATCTCCTTCCAAACCATAATCGGTTCTTAAAAATAATGTTCCATTGTTGCGCGTAGTCCGTTTCCAATTGTCCACGGTCATACTCAGGCTTGGATAAATAGGTATGAATATGTTCCGAAGCAAGTTTTGCACTATGTATCGCCATGGCCATTCCATTCCCACAGAGTGGATGTATCAGTCCCGCCGTATCTCCGCACATAATAATATGGTCTTCTACGGGTGATTTCTTTTCAAATGAAATTTGTGCAATTGCCAAGGGTTTCTCAAAAACGGGTTCAGCAGTGTTTAGAAAAGCGCCTAAATAGGGATTTCGAGCCACGACCTCTTGGTTAAACCTATCTATATCATTGTACCTTTTAAAACTATTGTAGTGCGCTAGATAGCATAAATTTACAGCACCCGTCTCTGTTTTTGATAGTCCCGCGTAACCACCTTCAAAGTTGTGTAACGCAACAAGATGTTGTGAGAAATTAGGATGGGTATAATGTGCTTTAACGGCAAGCCAATCTTGTTTTTGAAAACTAAAAGGACGTTTTAGTTGTTTGTCCAACGGCGAACGCTTCCCATAAGCCCCAATCACTATGCTAGCGGAATACATTTTATCTTCACTTGTAACGCTAAATTTTCCTTGGGTATATGCAATATCTGATACTTTAGAAAAGGCAAACGCTACCCCTTGTGATTTTGCTTTGTTATATAATAAATCATCAAAGAGGTACCTACTTATACCTGTTCCTCCTAAAGGAAGTGTCGTCTTCACCTTCGTGCCGTTTACCGTGCTAATTTCAAAGTCGGTAATGGATACACCTCCTGCTTTATTGATATCTACACCTAGGCGCTCCAAATAGGGCTTAACCTCGTTAGATACGTATTCCCCGCATACTTTATGATGTGGATATGGATTGGTTTCAAAAAGCAATACACGATGACCGAAGCCCGATAATGCTATGGCTGACGTTAGTCCTGCCAATCCTCCCCCTACAATAATAACATCATGGCAACTCATTATAGTGAAGATAATTATTTTAAAAGAAGAACCCGGTAAAGTTACCGGGTTCTTCTTTTAAAATTTAGGATTCTAAAGTTAGTTTACCAATACTTAATTTGATTTGGCTTTAGCATCTTCAATCATTTCTTTATTTGCTGTAACGCCAATTTCAACTCTTCTATTTTTGGCTTGCCCTTCTTTGCTGTCATTTTCAAATCTCGGTGCTGTTTCACCTAAACCTTTTACAGTAATTCTACTTTTTGTAACGCCTTTGTTATTTAAGTAATCGGCCACTGCATTTGCTCTTTTTGTAGAAAGGGTCATGTTGTAACCAGCATCACCAGTACTATCCGTATGTCCTTCTAACATAAGTTCCGTATCCGGGAATTCAAGAAAAACATCCGCAACTTTATCAAGGTT
The DNA here is from genome assembly GCA_047632415.1 of Maribacter sp. Classification (GTDB taxonomy): domain Bacteria; phylum Bacteroidota; class Bacteroidia; order Flavobacteriales; family Flavobacteriaceae; genus Maribacter. The sequence continues at coordinate 2,082 of JBLICT010000181.1, read as the reverse complement.
TGCCTTAGCCTCAGAAGTTAAATTAGCACTATTAAGGGCGAAGTTAACACCACTTTTATCATCGAAAATAATCTGAATACCTTCACCAACTCGATTCACATCTGCACCCGGCACCATTTCCTCAATTTTTTTAGCTTGCTTATCCATTGTATTACCAATGACGCCACCTGCGGCACCACCAATGGCGGCTCCAATTAAGGCACCTTTAACATTACCACCTATAAGACCCCCTATCAAGGCACCTCCAGCAACGCCAATACCAGCGCCTTTTTGTGTTTTGTTGGCATTTTTAATAGCAGTACAGCTTGTGTTTATGGTAAGGAATGCAACTCCAATCATAAACATGCTCATCATTTTTCTTTTCATAATTTAATAATTTAGGATTTTTAGTATCTTATTTAAAGCTTTACTTCCTTTGAGGTTTTAGACATAGAGAAAACCACATCAAAAGGTTGCCCTTCGTAGTCTGTTTTTATTCTGAATTCGGCATTGGATTCAGATATGCTTTCAACCGCTATACTATAGCCAGTTTTAGTGCTACTTAAAGGTTTGTTCTTCTCGTCTACGAACTTAAATTGTATTTCTCCAGTTCCGTCTTTATGATCTATATACGACCAAAGCATTCGATTAGTGCTTTCAGTACAGCGCTCCGTTCCATTAATGGAGAATCTTCCTGTTCCATTATTGGGAATAAAAAGCCATTCTCCACCATTAAAACAAGGCGAATCGGCAACATCAAACAAATTTGCCTTGTATAATCCCGCTTCACCTACAAAACGAATGTCTGAAACGGTCCAAGTCCCTTTTAATAATTTCTTTCCGCTCTTTTGTGTTGTTTCCGCACCTCCAGCAACTTTGGTGGCCGAGCAAGACATAATAAATAGCGCAATAAGCGCGTATAATGTATTCTTCATGTATAATATTTTTAGAGCGCCAAGATATTAAATAATTTCCTTATAAGAAAAGTGAATTTAACTTAATACTCCAATAATTTAAGCAGCTGGGTTTTGAATCTAGATTTAGGCAGGTAATTGTTTTCCAACACTTTAGAGAACGGAATAGGCGTTTCTATACTCCCCACACGAATGACAGGAGCATCTAAGAATTCAAAGCAATTCTCCATAACACTGGCAGCAATATCACTGGCTATGCCTCCAAAAAGACTATCCTCTTGCAGTATGATAAGCTTTCCTGTTTTTTTTACGGAAGTATAAATACGTTCTATATCCAAGGGCTGTAAGGTTCTTAAATCTAACAGGTCTGCACTTATGGATTCGTTATCGGACAAAGTTTCCAAGGCCCAATGTACTCCCGCACCATAGCTCACAATAGTTATTTGACTCCCCTCCTTTAAAAGGTTAGCCTTGCCAAAGGGAATGGTGTAGTTGTTTGTTGGAACATCTTCGTATAAGCTTCTGTACAATGCTTTATGTTCAAAAAAGAGGACAGGGTTTGGGTCGTCTATGGCAGTGGCTAAAAGTCCTTTGGCATCTGAAGGAAAAGCTGGGTATACTACTTTTAGGCCAGGCGTCTTCGTAAACCACGCCTCATTGGTCTGTGAATGAAAGGGTCCTGCAGCCACGCCACCCCCGCAAGGCATACGAATAACTACATCGGCCTTTTCCCCCCAGCGGTAGTGGCTTTTGGCTAAATAATTAACGATAGGGTTGAATCCACTAGAGGCAAAATCAGCAAACTGCATCTCCATAACAGCCTTCATACCGTTAATAGATAAGCCCATGGCGGCAGATACTATAGCCGATTCACAGATGGGTGTATTCCGCACCCGTTCCTTCCCAAAAGCTTCCACAAAACCGTCGGTGATTTTGAAGACACCACCATATTCGGCTACATCCTGCCCCATAATCACTAGGTTATCATACTGTTCCATAGCACCGCGTAACCCATCTGATATCGCATCAACTAAACGAATATTTTTTGTATCTATGGATGGACTAACTTCCTTAAAATCAAATTTTTGATATACTTCATCTAATTCTTTACTTTCATTTAAGGATATGGCTTCTTCATCAAATGCAATTTTTAGGTTTTCCTCTATTTCAGTGCTTATTTCTTGTTTTA
>JBLICT010000180.1:0-6789 GCA_047632415.1 Maribacter sp. | reverse complement strand
TGACGCGATCACCACGTTTTAATTCTGCCGAAAACTTCTTCTCGTCTTTTTGTCGCTTCATTTGTGGTCGTATCATAAAGAAATACGCTACCACAAAAATCAATATCATCGGAAGAAACTGTCCTATATCGCCCATTATTAGTGTTTATTTTAAATTATTTTACCGGTCCTAATGGAGCAGCACCTTTTGGGTTTACGAAGGCTTTTATTCTCAAAATCTCGGAACCTTTCTCCGTATTGGCAGTAACCGTTATCGTTTTTGTAATTTGATTTTGACCAGCGCCATTGAACTTTACCAATAATTCGCTAGACTCTCCTGGAGCGATAGCTCCTTTTGGTGGGTTAGGCACAGTACAACCACAGCTACTTTTAGCATCTGTAATTATTAACGGCGCATTCCCGGTGTTTGTAAATTTAAAAGCTGTTTCTTGGGCAGCTCCCTGCTCAATAGCACCAAAATCGTGTTCGGCCTTATCGAAGGACATTACTGGAACAGCTTTGCCAGCCTCATCTCTAACTGCGGCCTCAGCCACGTTATCGGCTTTAATTTTTTCAGAAGCATTTTCCTTACAGGAAGTAAATGCCAACAACGATACCATACTTATGGCTAAAACTATTTTTCTCATGATTTAAACTATTAGTTATTATATTAAACGTAAAATTATAAAATTATTTCATAACAAACCCCTACCCATTTTGTTAAGCTTTCCTTCTGCCTTGTATTCCTTAGTTAATTTATCTAAAATACCATTGATAAAAATACTACTCTTGGGCGTGGAATACTCTTTTGCGATTTCTAAATACTCGTTTATGGTAACCCGTTCAGGAATAGATGAAAAGTGAAGCAACTCACAAATGGCCATCTTCAACAAAATACTATCAATATCTGCAATACGGTCTTTGTCCCAATTAGGGGTCTTGCCCTCAATCTCTTGTTCCAAGTCAGAATTCTTCAACAAGGTTTTGGTTAGTAGGTCATTTGCAAAAACCATATCTTCCTGGTCCTTTAAGAGTTTTGGAAGGAAAAAGGATTCGTTATGTTCCTCTTTTGCTTTCTTGAACTGTTTTAAGATAAACGTATTAACAATAGGGATATCATCTATCCAAGTCAGCTTATCATCCTCAAAATATTCATAAATCTTTTCGTTGGGCGCTATTATTTCCTTGAATAAAGCCAACACCAACTCCTTATCCTTAGAGAAACTAGTCTGTGGTTGCTTCATATAATCGTCATATATAGCACTCTCGATTATATCCTTATAAATTAGTTTTACATATTCTTCGTTCAAATACCAATTATCCAGTTTTCTATTGGACAAGGTTTCTTTTAAAAGTTGATTGTTTTTCAATTGGAGCAAAAGGCCATTGTTAACAAACCTCGCTTTGTCCACATGACCATTTTCAGCGTCGGCAATATATTTTTTTGAAGAAAGGGCAAGTTGCTCGGATGCTTTTTGCTGTATTTCTAAGAATAGACTTAGCCATACAAGATATAACGTGTAGGTATTCTCTATACTTACTTTTAAAAACTTTTCCTGTTTTTGCAAGGAATCATCCTTGGATTGAATAAGCGCGTAGATGCATTGCATTACCTTTACCCTGATATGCCTTCTTGTAAGCATTTGAAAGAACTTTTTAAGGTTGAAACTCGAAGCGGCAAAAGTACGCATCTATTTAAAGTACCGCAAAAGCAATCGTATTTATTCTTAGGTATTTTATAACAATAAAATCTAGGTCAAAAACCTATCTTTGAAAAATATAAAATTTACAATCTCCATTTAATTTTCCCGATGAAGGAACTTAAGCACCTCAACAAATACTTCAAAAAATACTGGCTTAAACTGTTAATCGGGATTGTGATTACCGTTTTCGCCCGGCTTTTCCAGTTGGTTATGCCATCTTACGTAAATAAGATAATTACTGTAGTAGAGCAATACATTAATACCGATATCGTAAAGGAAACTGCAAAAGAACAGTTGACCCTATTTATATTAATTATTGTAGGTGCAGCATTACTCTCGGGCTTTTTTACTTTTCTAATGCGGCAGACAATCATTAATATCTCCCGTTATATAGAATACGACCTTAAAAATGAAATTTTTGATCAGTATCAAATCTTAAACCTTAATTTCTACAAAAAGAATAGAACTGGGGATTTAATGAATCGAATAAGCGAGGATGTAAATCAGGTACGTTTATATGCAGGACCAGCCATCATGTACGGCATACAGACCTTAACACTTTTTATCTGTCTTATACCCTTAATGTTTATTAAAGCACCTACCCTAGCAGCCTATACTTTATTGCCGCTACCTATTCTATCCGTGCTTATTTACAACATCAGCAAAATTATTCATAAACGGAGTACCGTAGTGCAAGAATACCTTTCTACGTTGTCTACATTCACGCAGGAAGTGTTCTCTGGGGTTTCTGTAATTAAAGCCTATGCACTAGAACCTCAGACCAACAGGGAATTAACGCAATTAGCTATCGAAGGCAAAGATAAGAGCATGAGCTTGGCAAAAGTGAATGCTTGGTTTTTTCCTTTAATGGTCCTGCTTATCGGTATTAGTAACATATTAGTCATCTATATAGGTGGCATGCAATACATCAACGGGGAAATAGGTATTGGTCTTATTGCTGAATTTATCCTTTATGTAAATATGCTGACTTGGCCCGTAGCTATTGTAGGTTGGCTAACGTCTATTGTTCAGCGAGCTGAGGCGAGTCAAAAAAGAATTAATGAATTCCTGAACGAAAAGCCAGAACTTGAAAACAGCGTGTCCCAATCACATAAAATCAAAGGAAAAATAGAATTCAAAGATGTTAATTTCACCTATGAGGACACCGAAATCCATGCGTTAAAAAATCTCTCTTTTACAATAAACCAAGGAGAAACTGTGGCCATACTCGGAAAGACCGGCTCCGGAAAATCCACAATCCTAGATTTGGTGGCCCGTTTATACGATACAACATCGGGAGAAATTTTTATTGATGATGAACCGATTAAGAACATTAACCTAACCGATTTAAGAAAATCGATAGGCGCCGTACCCCAAGATGCATTCTTGTTTTCGGACAGCATCAAGAACAATATTAAGTTTGGAAAATACGATGCGACAGACGAGGAAATAATCTCTATAGCGAAAGAAGCAGTAGTGCATGAAAACATTATGGGATTCTCAAAACAATATGAAACCGTGCTCGGGGAAAGAGGCATCACATTAAGCGGAGGACAAAAGCAACGGGTATCTATCGCAAGGGCTTTAATGAAAAACCCCGATATATATTTGTTTGACGATTGCCTATCTGCTGTAGATACAGAGACAGAAGAAGAAATACTTTCCAACCTCAAAAAGGCATCGAATAACAAGACTACTTTGATTGTAAGTCACAGGGTCTCTTCCGCTAAAAATGCGAACAAAATTCTAGTATTAGAAAATGGAAAGCTATTACAACAGGGGACTCATGAGGAATTGAATAACATAGACGGTTATTACAAAGCGCTTTACCAGAATCAACTTTCGGAGAAAGAAAATTAGAAAATTGTTGCCGGATAGCTTTTTTTTTTTCATTTTTGATGGTACACACTTTATAACCATAAAGAAATGAGCGATAAAGATTTAATGGATCAAGAGGAAATTCATTCCAAAGTTTTACGAGCAGGAAGAAGAACCTACTTTTTTGATGTAAGAAGCACGAAGGCAGGTGATTATTATTTGACCATTACCGAGAGTAAAAAATTTACCCATGACGACGGCTCTTTCCACTACAAAAAACATAAAATATATCTCTACAAAGAAGATTTCGATGCGTTTAAGGAGAATGTAGAGGAGATGATGGATTTTATAATTAATGAAAAAGGCGCCGAAGTAATATCGGAAAGACATCAAAAAGATTTCAAAAAAGAGGAGGACGAAACAGCTACGGATGTTGAGGAAACATCCAGTGGTAGTTTTACAGATGTTAATTTCGACGATATTTAACATCATTTCTATTAAATAAATTGATAACGACCCTTATCATTGAGGGTCGTTTTTTATTTTTATACCCTAAATAAATCAACACTATGAAAAAACTACTGCGATCCGTTTTACTCTTTGTTTCCTTTATATCCTATGCACAGGAAAAATTGGATTTAAGTTATTACCTTCCTCAGGATATTTCATACGATGCATCCATTCCAACACCCAAAGATATTATTGGGCATGAAGTTGGAGAATGGCACGTAACACATGATAAACTTATGTTCTACATGCAGGCGCTTGCTAAATCTAGTGATCGAATGCATATAGAAAATCGCGGTGAAACCTTTGAAGGCAGACCTATTCTCTTACTTACGGTTACGACTCCAAAAAACCATGAGAATATTGAACAAATAAGAACTGATCATCTTGCGCTTACCGAAAGCGGAACAGCTACAAATACTGCTTCGATGCCAGTAGTGGTATACCAAGGTTTTTCGATACATGGCAACGAACCCAGTGGTTCTAATGCATCACTAGCTTATGCGTATTATTTAGCGGCGGCACAAGGGCCTAAAATTGAGGCAATGCTCGATAATATGGTAATCTTATTGGACCCGTCTTTCAATCCAGATGGCCTACAACGTTTTGCGTATTGGGCCAACACCAACAAAAGCATCAACCTAGTAGCGGACAATAACGAACGGGAATATAATGAAGTATGGCCTGGCGGAAGAACAAATCATTATTGGTTTGATATGAACCGTGATTGGCTCCCTGTACAATTACCAGAAAGTAGAGCACGTATCGAAAGCTTTCACAAATGGATGCCTAATATTTTAACGGACCATCATGAAATGGGAACTAATTCTACCTTTTTCTTTCAACCGGGAGAAGCCATGAGAACCCATCCGCTTACCCCGGACATGAACCAAGAACTTACCCGTGAAATAGGAACTTATCATGCAAAAGCGTTGGACAAAATAGGCTCATTGTACTATTCCGAAGAAGGGTATGATGATTATTACTACGGTAAAGGATCTACCTTCCCAGATGTGAACGGTAGTATAGGTATTCTATTTGAGCAAGGAAGTTCCAGAGGACATATACAAGAGAGCGAAAATGGGCTGTTAACGTTTCCTTTCACCATTCGCAATCAGTTTACTACAGCACTTTCTACCATTGAAGCCGCAAATAACATGCGGGAAAAAATCTTAAACTATCAACAAAAATATTATCAAGATATTAAGTCGGAAGCTTCTAGAAGTAAAGTTAAAGGTATCGTTTTCGGTGATAGTAAGGACGGTGCAAAAGCTTGGCATTTAGCTGAAATTTTACAACGTCACAAAATAAAATTTCATGAATTAGCAAATGATGCTACTATTAGCGGAAAGTCCTACGCCAAAGGAAAGAGCTACGTAATTCCCATGAACCAGAAAAATCCTAGGTTGATTAAGGGAATGTTCGAAAAACGCACAACCTTTAAGGACAGCCTTTTCTACGACGTATCTGCTTGGACCTTTCCTTTGGCATTTAATGTAGATTATGCGGAGCTTTCATCGTTAGCTAACGCAGGTCCAGAAATAATGAAATTACCACCAATGACTGGTTCTGTAAGCGCCAAAAGTAACTACGCTTACCTTTTTGAATGGAACGAGTACTACACACCAAAAGCACTTAATGCGATTACACAAAAGGGACTGCGAGCCAAAGTGGCAAAATCTCCCTTTACTCTTGAAGGAAAAACCTATGACTACGGAACCATAATGGTACCTGTACAAAATCAAGATTTGAACGCAACCGAGCTACATGAGTTTATGCAAAAAGTAGCTTCCGAAAGTAACTTAACGGTAACTAGCGTAGGCACAGGCCTTACGAAAGGCATTGATTTAGGAAGCAATGACTTTGATCCAATTAAAAAGCAGAAAGTGGCAATTATCGTGGGAGACGGCATCCGTTCCTATGATGCAGGCGAAATCTGGCATTTGTTCGATACCCGCTATAACATGGAACTTACCAAGATAGATTTAAGTTATTTAAATTCTGTAGACCTTAGCAAGTACACGGATATTATCCTACCCAGCGCCAACGGCAATGCAATCAACAATGGAAATACGGATAAATTAAAAGAATGGGTAAAAGACGGAGGTACCTTAATCGGGTACCGTAACATGGCAGAATGGTTCAATAAAAACGAATTCATGAAGCTAGAGTTCAAGAAGGATAGTTTAATCGGAAAGAATATCAACTTTGAGCAGAAGAACGATTTTAGGGGGGCACAGGTTACAGGAGGTGCTATTTTTGAAGCGACAGTAGACCGCACCCACCCTATCAACTTTGGTTATAAAAATAATAAGATATCGCTATTTCGTAACACTAATGTGTATATAAAGCCAGATAAAAACAGCTATAATAATCCTATTACCTATACAAATGACCCATTATTGAGTGGTTATATTTCTGAAGAAAACTTGGAGATGCTTAAAAATTCGGTTCCTTTTCAAGCTCAAAGTTTGGGTAGTGGAAAGGTCATTGCATTTACGGATAACACCAACTTTCGTGCCTTCTGGTACGGCACCAATAAATTATTAATGAATGCGATTTTCTTTGGGGAGATGATGTAATACGTATTATAATTCTCTCTTTTGAAGCAGATAAACCAAGTAATATCCCGTAATTGGTTTATGGGTTTTTTACTGCTTAGTGCATATGTTACAACACAATTGCTAAGCAGTATGAAATCTCAACTAGTATTCTCAGGATACCGCTAAAAGAACCCTTGTAGCAAAACAACTGTTCTGGTTATGCTGAATGTCCATTGGTT
>JBLICT010000179.1:0-6790 GCA_047632415.1 Maribacter sp. | reverse complement strand
GACATTAAAACCTTCCTACAACTAAACTCCGTACTTAAGGGTAACATAGAGCAACCAGGGTACTATTTTTATTCCAATGATAGGAACAGACAACAGAATCTGGATATTTTGATGCGTACCCAAGGATGGCGGCAATATGCCTTGAATGAGCAATTAGCTAAAGAAGACAAATACTTTTTACCCGAAAAAGGAATAGCTCTTAGCGGAAAAGTGGTAAGTTCTTTTAATAAAAACGAGGCACTTACAGGTACTATCCAGTTGACTACGAACAACGCCAATGAAATGATCCAAGACAAGGTGAAAACTGATGCTGACGGCGTATTCAGCTTCACCAATTTGAATTTCTCAGACACAACTACCGTTTTACTAAATGCCAATGTATATTCCCCTGACAAGAAAAGAAGACCAACGCTGAACTATAGTATTGTTTTAGATTCTGCCACGTCCCCGGCTGTAATAGTTCCTAAGCAAAAATTGAAGACTATTGAACATTTTAGTGCCGAGTATAAAATTGCACAAGCTAGTACATTATCATTTCTGATTACCGATAAAACCATCATACTAGATGAAGCTTTTATTGCCGCAAAGAAAAAACCAAAAACCTTAGATAAGTTTCAGAAAAAAAGACGGGGAATGCTCTATAGAGAACCTTCACATACCGTGGATTTTGATGTCATAGATGTACCACCGGGTCAAAATGCTTTAGTTGGACTTCAAGGAAGAGTACCAGGGTTATCTATGGGTAGTAGTTTTATAAGTCTTAGAGGTGGTAACTCTCTTTCTGGTGGAACTAATAATATGCCTTTAATACTATTGGACGGGGTACCTATACCAGTAATGTCAGCAGGTGAGGATAACCTCGGAAATTCGATACAACCAAGCTTAAACACGATATTACCGATTACGGGTGATGAAGTAGATTTTATTGATGTACTTACAGGCCCAAGAGCAGCAATTTATGGTTCCAGAGCAGCCAACGGCGTCATTGCAGTGTATTCTAAGAATGGTACGGAGTCTGCTTCAAAATCTAGAAAAAAGGGTGGTTCACTCAACCTTGAATATCCAGGCTATGTAAGTACAAGAAAATTTTACGAACCAAAATATGGCAGCAACTCACCAAAAAATAATAAAACAGATAATCGTACCACCTTACACTGGCAACCTTACCTACAACTTACCGAAGAAGGAAAGGCTGCCATCTCTTTTTATGTTGGAGATGTTATAGGATACTACATCGTTACTTTAGAAGGCATTTCATCTGAAGGCCTTCCATTAAAAAGCACTGCAGCTTTTAGTGTAGAATAAAGTCATCGAACAGTATAAGGTCTTTTCAACATCAGATGTAAGCGGCTTCTTCTTACTAGAAAAGAAACCGCACATGCATCTTTAATCCTAATCTATTTCTGCGTGTACTCGGTATAGATAGCCTTATCAAATGCTTCCCAGTGCTCAGGCTTCATTCGTTCCGGGGTAAAAAGACAAATTCCCGTTGCTCCATTCTCCATAGAAGCTTTTATTGCTGTGCCTATTTCTGAAGGTAATAGCCCATGGTTTTCAGGATCATTTTCTTTGGATTTATTTTCAGGATTAGGACATATAAATAATCCACTATAAATTGGTTTTAGCCCATTCACAGCTGCCACTTCTTCCTTAACAACCTCCCCTACCCATTCAGGACCTTTTAAATAGAAATCATTATAATTCATAGGATACACAGCATCCAAGTCCCATTTGTTCCATTCTTGACGGACCATTTTTTTTGCCATGGAAGGTCCAGGGAAAACAGCAGCATTAATGGTTTTATCCTGTTCATGCACCACGTTGGCCAAACGCCCTACCATAGTAGTAATCAAATCATAACGAAATTGTTTCCATTCCTGAATTTGTGATGCATCCTCGGCCGCTTTTATATCAATACCGGTCTTTTCCATAAAGTCGCCTGTACACCTTTCACAATAGCAGTAATCGTATTCTGGGTATTCCTTGTCCATGACAAGTCCGTACTTATCCCATAAGCCTTCGGCCAAAATCACATCAGGAAAACGGATATAATCCAAATGAATACCGTCTATTTCAGGAACCGCAGCAACCGAACCGTATAAATTAGACAGAAAATCGTAGGTTCCTTCCTTACTGGGACACAGAAAAGTATAATACGGAACGTAGGCAGGTTTTTCCAACGCCGATTCTCCGTTACGGTTATGGGCGTATAGGTCTTCAGAAATTTTCGGGTTCTTTCCTTGCACCATGGTGGGAATCCAAGCATGAAACTCCATACCAGCCTTTTTGACCAAAGCCCCTACTCTTTTGTACGTCTCCGGGTCGTGTCCGCCATTGTACATAAGTCCATCAATACCTTTTGCTTTAAAATCTTGAAATTTATCAGTCAATTCTAAATCAGTTGCGTTTCCTGGACCGCCTGTCCAGGCATATACTGGAATTTTAAATGCTTTTTCATTCTTAGATTTCTGCTCACCACAGGAAATTAAGACTATTAGCCCCAAACACAGAAATATAACTTTTTTCATTTGTATAGATTTTAAACTTTAAATATAAAATTAAAGAAAAATTAAAAGATACTATCCTTTCTTAGCTGTACAACACAGCTATTCACATCAATGACAATAGCCTTTTAAAATTAAATTAATCGTAATTATTACCTTATTGCTATGAACATCCATTAACGAGATTTATGCCTCGCATTAGGATTTTTAGAAAATATTACACATTTAATTATGAATCTCGTTTAAAATATTGCTGTTCTTTCCCTATTTTGCAATGACCTAAAACAAACTCAATATGCAAAAAGTTACCCGCCTTTTCGATTTTCCGTATTATCAATTGGAGAAATACAACTTGGACAAAGCTCTGGTGAGCAAGAAAGATGGTGAATGGATAGCCACTTCTACGCGGGAATATTTAGACAAAGCGAATGCACTAAGTCGTGGACTTTTACGCTTAGGGGTTAAACCAAACGATAAAATTGCCATTATCTCCATGACCAACAGAACGGAATGGAACATTTGTGATATAGGTATTTTACAAACAGGTGCGCAAAATGTACCTATATATCCAACCATATCAGAGGATGATTATGAATATGTTTTGAACCATTCCGAAGCTACTTATTGCTTTGTATCCTGTTCAGAGGTGCTAGAGAAAGTACTATCGATAAGTCCAAAACTGAAAAATATAAAAGAAGTATTCTCTTTTGATGACTTGGGCAACTGCAAGAGCTGGACCACCGTGTTGGCCAAAGGAGCAGATGAAAGTAATCAAAACGAAGTGGAAGCTAGAAAAGCCGCTGTGAAACCTGAAGATTTAGCTACCTTAATTTATACCTCAGGAACAACCGGACGACCAAAGGGCGTAATGCTTTCTCACGATAATATTGTGTCAAACGTAATTGCAAGTAAAGAACGTGTCCCTTTTGAACCCGGAGCAAGCGCGTTAAGCTTCCTCCCTGTTTGCCATATTTTTGAACGCATGATTCTTTATCTATACCAATATTGCGGCATCAATATTTATTTTGCGGAGGGATTGGATAAAATAACCGATAATTTAAAAGAAGTGAAGCCCAATGTAATGACTGTCGTACCAAGACTATTGGAAAAGGTGTATGACTCCATCATTGCAAAAGGATCTGCCCTAACCGGCATCAAGAAAAGCATCTTTTTCTGGGCAGTGGAACTTGGTCTAAAATTTGAACCCTACGGGCAGAACGGATGGTGGTATGAAAAGAAGTTGGGTCTGGCGCGTAAATTAATTTTCAGTAAGTGGAAAGAAGGACTAGGTGGAAATTTGGACACCATGGTTTGTGGTAGTGCAGCCCTGCAGCCTAGATTGGGACGTATTTTTGGTGCTGCCGATATCCCAGTTATGGAAGGATATGGATTAACTGAAACCTCTCCGGTTATCTCTGTAAATCAAGTTGATGGTGGCGGATGGCGCATTGGATGTGTTGGCAGGGTAATAAATGATGTAGAAGTAAAAATTGCCAGTGATGGAGAAATTCTCTGCAAAGGCCCCAATGTAATGCTTGGCTATTACAAAGACCCCGTAAAAACGGCAGAAGTATTAAAAGACGGATATTTTCATACAGGCGACATAGGAATCGTAGACGCTGATGGATTCTTAAAGATTACGGATCGTAAAAAAGAGATGTTCAAAACATCAGGAGGCAAATATGTGGCTCCTCAACTATTAGAAAATCGCTTTAAGCAATCCAGATTCATAGAACAGATTATGATAATAGGGGAAGGTGAGAAAATGCCAGCAGCTTTGATACAACCAAATTTTGAGTTTTTATATGAGTGGGCAGAAGGACATAAAATTACCATAAGTGAAAATTCAGATATCGTACTTAATGAAAAAGTATTGGCCTGTTTTCAGAAAGAAGTAGATGCAGCCAATGAAGATTTTGCTAAATGGGAAAAAGTAAAGCAGTTTAAACTAACACCGGATGTGTGGACCATTGATGACGGTCACCTTACGCCAACCATGAAATTGCGTCGCAAGATTGTAAAAGAAAAATATATAGCCTTATACAATGATATTTATGGGCATGGTAAAGGATATTAATTCTTGACTGCAGTACTCAATATAGTTGGATTATAGTAACTAAAAAAGTCATGTGCCTTGCTGAGACATTGGTAATATACTATGTGGTATGTTTAATTAAAAAACATATTAAACCGGTCTAAAATGAAGTATTTACAAACCAAACAGATACCCAGCTCAAAAAATAGAATACGATATGTATGACTGTGGCAATTGTAATTTTGGCTTTAATGGTGGTCATGATTATACTATCAGTCCTTCGGATTTACGAACAAAACGAAAACACATAGATACAAGCTATAGCACCCAGTCTATTACTTCCAATCTGGTTTATTACACTTCTGCTTGCATCTAGTACTCAAAAAGAACTTAAAAAAAGAAAAGGCGCCAATTCTTAACACATTCACCCTACACGTTTTCGCTTACATTTCAACTAATTTATTATGCATGCATAATAAATTTTTGCTATATTTGATGTCGAACTTATAATCCTATGAAGGAAACCACCATCGATTACGCACTTCGTGCAACCTGGCAAGCAGTGGCCAGAATGTATAATGAAGAGGCTAAAAACTTTGAAACCACTATGGCTATAGGGTTTACAATGTTAAGTATTGATCCTAAGACGGGTACACCTTCTACAGCCTTAGGGCCAAAAATGGGAATGGAAGCGACAAGTCTCTCCAGAATATTAAAAAGTATGGAGGAGAAAGGACTGATAGAGCGCAAACCTAATCCTGCCGACGGGCGTGGTGTACTCATTCATTTGACCGAGTTTGGACTGGAAAAAAGAAAAGATTCTAAAGATGTAGTCATGCGGTTTAATGAGGTGGTAAAGCAACAAGTGGACGAAGAAAAATTAAATCATTTTTTTGAAGTTGCCGAAACCATAAACAAGCTCATTGCAGATAAAAAGATTTATATAAAGGATACAACTAATCATTAATATTAGGGTAAAGTACATGAACAAGCATATTAAAAAAGTAGCAGTAATTGGCTCTGGAATCATGGGAAGCGGTATCGCTTGTCACTTTGCCAACATAGGGGTAGAAGTTTTATTATTGGACATCGTACCCAGAGAATTAAACGATAAGGAAAAAGCTAAAGGACTTACTTTAGAGGACAAGTTGGTCAGAAACCGAATGGTTAATGATTCTTTAATCGCTGCCTTAAAATCGAAACCATCTCCTATTTACCATCAAAAGTTTGCCAGTAGAATTACTACAGGGAATTTGGAAGATGATATTGCAAAGGTTAGCGAGGTAGACTGGATTATTGAGGTTGTCGTTGAGCGTTTAGATATCAAAAAAATGGTTTTCGAAAACCTTGAAAAATACCGTACTCCAGGGACCTTGATTACCTCCAACACCTCTGGTATCCCAATTAAGTTCATGAGCGAAGGAAGAAGTGATGATTTCCAGAAGCACTTCTGCGGGACACACTTTTTTAACCCTGCTAGATATTTAAAACTATTTGAAATAATCCCTGGACCAAAAACATCTCCTGAAGTTTTGGATTTTTTAAACGGATACGGTGAACAGTTTTTAGGAAAAACATCTGTAGTTGCTAAAGATACTCCTGCCTTTATAGGTAACCGTATAGGCATCTTCAGTATCCAAAGCTTGTTCCATGCCGTTAAGGAAATGGGAATGACAGTTGAAGAAGTGGATAAATTAACTGGACCAGTAATCGGTAGACCAAAATCGGCCACCTTTAGAACGGTTGACGTTGTTGGATTGGATACACTCGTGCATGTAGCAACTGGTATTTCGGATAACTGCAAAGACGATGAGCGTCACGGATTATTCGCACTCACCGATTTTATTTCCACAATGATGGAAAACAAATGGTTGGGTAGTAAAACAGGACAAGGGTTTTATAAAAAATCGAAAGACGCTAAAGGTAAAACCGAAATTCTGACTTTGGATTTGGATACTATGGACTACCGATCCAAGAAAAGTGCCAAGTTTGCCTCGCTAGAATTGACCAAGACCATTGACAATGTAGTCGACAGATTCTCGGTTTTAGCTGAAGGAAAAGATAAGGCTGGTGAATTTTACAGAAAGAGTTTCGGACAACTGTTCGCCTATGTATCTCACCGAATTCCTGAAATAACAGACGAATTATATAAGATTGATGATGCCATGAAAGCCGGTTTTGGTTGGGAACACGGGCCTTTTCAAATATGGGATGCCATAGGTCTTGATAAAGGCTTGGAATTCATCGGATT
>JBLICT010000178.1:0-6823 GCA_047632415.1 Maribacter sp. | reverse complement strand
TAAAATTGGCCTTCGTGAACTCCGTAAAATATATGGCCTGGCAATTTTAGCACTGTTGTTAAATTTATTATGATGGTAGAAAAAATAAAAACATTTTTAGAATCGGACATTTTGGAACGCTACCTCTTAGGTAACACTACCGAATTGGAAAGCTTACAAACGGAAAGATATATTGCCATGTACCCTGAAGTAAGAAAGGTGTACAAGGAGCTTCAGGAAAATTTGGAGACCTACGCTAAACTTCATGCGGTACAAACACCGGATGGACTCAAGGAAAAAATTATAGCTAGAATTAGTTCCGAACGGGCAGGAAGACGAAAGTTCTTGAGATATGCAATGGCCGCAAGCGTTGTTGCGTGCATGTTTGCGAGTGCCTCTTTTTTCTTCTGGAACCAAAACCAGAGCTTACAAGAGGAAAACACTATGGTGAGCAACAAAATAAAATTATTGGAGGAAGACATGAAACAACAGTTGGAAGATGTAAGAAACCAATTCATTGTGCTCAACAATCCACAAACCAAAAAGTATAACGTAAGAGGAAATAACAATGCTAAAGAGCTAAAAGCCGTAGCATATATAAACCCAGTTAAAAAACTATCCTTCATTAATGTGAAAAAATTGCCTAATCTTCCAGAAGATCAATGTTTTCAGATGTGGGCCGAAGTAAACGGAGAAATGTTGAATCTTGGTATTATCGAAGAAGCAACAAAAAGCGACAACCTTTTGGCCTTGCCTTATGCTAAGAACGCAGTTGGGTATATCACCATAGAACCTAAGGGAGGCAATCAAAACCCTACGGTAGAAAATATAGTAGCAAATATTGCCTACTAAACTTCAACATTAAAGTAATTCTAAAGCCCCGTATCGGGGCTTTATTTTTATATCTTTGTATCAGTTTGTCAGTGCCTATTATCAATGTACATTGATAATGTCGGCTGGTATATCTAAAATTATATTAACTGGTTTGTGAATTTATATACGGATGAAACTTCTATTTCTTACTATTGGACTATTAGGACTTGCCTTCTTAGGCATCGCTATTAAAATATGGGCAAAAAAAGATGGTGAATTTGCAGGAACCTGCGCCAGCCAAAGTCCATTTCTTAATCAAGATGGCGAAGCATGTGGCATGTGTGGCAAACTACCTACTGAGCAAGATTGTAAAAACGACAGTATTGCCTAAGGTGGGACTCTTTTAGTATTGTCAGAATCATGATACAAAATGAACATTGAATAAAACCGAGGATATAGCAGAGACCATCAACAAAGCCAAAATGGGTAATCAGATTGCTTTTAGCAATTTATTAGATACGTTTTGGAATGATGTTTACGGTTTTCAATTGAAGCGTACGGAAAATGAAAACGACGCAGAAGACATTACGATTCAGACCTTCTCCAAAGCTTTTGACAAAATAAACACCTACAAAGATACCTACGTTTTTAAAACCTGGCTTATTACTATTTCCAAGAACATACACATAGACCTCGTTCGTAAAAGAAAAAGAAATATCCTGGATACTAGAGGAAATGGAGAGGCTATAAAAAAAATGTTGGACGATACTCCTTCCATGGAAGACCGTTTAATTCAAGAACAGAATTTAGCAAATTTACTTCGTGACATTAAAAAATTAAAACCACACTATCAAGAAGTCATTAACTTAAGATACTTCAACGAGCTTAGCTACGCAGGTATTGCCGAAAAGTTGAACGAACCCATTAACAACATCAAGGTGAAGCTTCTACGCGCAAAGAAGCTTCTGGCTGAAATTATTTCTAGCAAAAACTAAGCTCCCAGCAAGCTATAAACTGTAATTTTTGGTGCCGATATTCGTAATCAAAAGCCAAGAATCAGTCCATAAATAAGTGATTTAGTTCGTATATTTGTATAAAAAAGAGGCATGTCCGTAGCAGTAAAAGAAAATGTAACTCCTTCAAAAGGCAAACCAAAATGGTTAAGGGTAAAACTTCCGACCGGTAAGAAATACACCCAATTAAGAGGTCTGGTCGAAAAATATGACCTGCATACTATATGCACTAGCGGGAGCTGTCCCAATATGGGAGAATGTTGGGGAGAGGGCACTGCCACCTTTATGATTTTAGGAAATGTCTGTACCCGATCCTGCGGTTTTTGTGGTGTGAAGACCGGAAGACCGGAAGATGTTGACTGGGCCGAGCCGGAAAAAGTAGCACGTTCCATAAAGATAATGGGCATAAAACATGCGGTTGTCACATCGGTAGATCGCGACGACCTTAAGGATATGGGCTCCATTATCTGGGCAGAAACGGTACAGGCCATAAGAAGAATGAACCCAGAAACGACCCTGGAGACCCTTTTGCCTGATTTTCAAGGTATAGAAAAACACTTGGACCGCATTATAGAGGTTTCCCCTGAAGTGGTTTCACACAATATGGAAACCGTTAAAAGACTAACCCGTGAAGTCCGTATACAAGCAAAATACGAACGTAGTCTAGAAGTTTTAAGATATTTAAAAGCCAATGGCATAAACAGGACTAAATCTGGCATTATGCTAGGTCTTGGCGAATTAGAAGAGGAAGTTATCCAAACGCTAAAAGACTTACGAAATGTTAACGTGGATGTGGTTACTATTGGACAGTACCTACAACCCTCCAAAAAACATTTACCCGTAAAGGAGTTCATAACACCTGAGCAGTTTAAAAAGTATGAGGAAATTGGACTAGAAATGGGCTTTAGACATGTAGAAAGTGGTGCTTTGGTAAGATCATCTTACAAAGCACATAAACATTTACTATAACCGCTAAAAAAATTGATTACGGCTTAGACGCTAATGAATTCAAACAACGTATATCAACCAAATTGTAGAGACCTAAGGGATACCAAATGAGTATAAAAAGGTAAATTCTTTCCTATGAAACAGATCAATGTAGGAATCAACGGATTTGGTCGAATAGGTAGAACCTTTTTTAGATTGGCCCAAGAGCACCCCCAGATCAACATCGTTGCAATCAACGATCTGTCGGACACCAGGACCTTGTCTCATCTGTTAAAGTATGATAGCATTCACGGTATCATATCTACCGAAATAAGTTTTGACGACAAGCACATTGTCGTTAACGACCACAGGATTAAGCTAACTAGGGAAGTTCATCCTGAGAACATAGACTGGAAAGAAAAAGCTGTGGATGTAGTGGTGGAATGCACTGGTAAATTCAAAACTCGTGAGCAGCTCAGTTATCATTTAAAGAATGGGGCAAAAAAAGTGATATTATGCGTTCCACCCGAGGAAGATGATATTAAAATGTTGGTTTTTGGCATCAACGAGGAAACTTTAACAAAAGAAGACAGCATTATATCAAATGCCTCATGTACCACCAATAATGCTGCTCCTATGATTAAGGTAATCAACGATCTTTGTGGCATTGAGCAGGCCTATATTACCACCATCCACTCCTACACAAGCGATCAGAGCTTACATGACCAACCTCATCGAGATTTACGACGTGCACGAGCAGCGGCTCAATCCATTATTCCTACAACTACTGGTGCTGCAAAAGCACTTACTAGGATTTTTCCAGAATTGGCAGATGTCATTGGCGGATGTGGTATTCGAGTACCCGTTCCAAACGGCTCTTTAACGGATATTACTTTTAACGTTAAAAATCAGACAAGTATTAAAGAAATTAACGATACTTTTAAACGTGTTTCAGAAAACGAATTAAAAAATATACTTTTTTACACAGAAGATCCTATTGTATCCATCGATATAAACAATAGTTATCATTCTTGTACGTTTGATTCACAGATGACCTCTGTAATAGGAAAAATGGTGAAGATTATAGGATGGTACGACAATGAAACAGGGTATAGCAGTAGAATTATAGACCTTATCAATTTTATGAACAAGAAACAGTTTATTTGAATCTTCAATTTTCATATAAGAAGCTACATTACTTTATGGTAATACTCCTAGCTTTAGGCTTTGGAGGACTTGCCGTTGGCCAAGAAACCACACCCTATAAAGATGTTGCACCTTACCTAAACGAAGCACGTAATCTTAGGAACCAGAATAAAATAGACCTTGCACTAGAAACATTGAACAAAGCGGCAGCAGAAGCCGAGAAAAACGAAGATGTAAAAGCTCTAATAGATTCCTATCACGAATTAGCCATTCTTTATCTTAAATTAGACCGCGAAGGAGACACGCAGTTCTACTGGGACAGGGCTAGTGTTCTTCTAAAAGATACCGCCTATCCCTATGGCGATGCCATTCATAAATATATTGAGGCTATTTTATTGTATCGAAGTGACCAGAATTTTCAAGCGCTAGCCATGCTGGAAAAAGCCAAGCAATTGAATAACGACAGGAATTTTTTCAATAACATACTATTAGCAGAAGCGAAGGTTTATTTGAATCTTGAAAAATACGAAAGTGCTACCAAGAACCTTAATTCACTAATTGTAAACACGGACATCTACGAAAAAAAATTTTTGACTACACAAGCTTATTTGGGTCTTGCGGAACTCTACTTAAAAAAAGGAGACTTAAACGAAAGCGCAAAAAATGGAGAATACGCCTTAAAGATGGCGAACACCAATGGCTTCTTTATGGAGTCGAAAAAGGCGAATCTTCTGCTTACAAATATCTACGAAGAACTGGGTCTGTATGAAAATGCTTATACAAAAAGCCAAAATCTACTTCAAATCAACGATTCCATTTTTAATGTTGAAAAACTTAAGGTAGAAGTCGAAACGGCAGATAAAATAAGGGATGATATAAAAACCAATCAAATCGTTGGTTTGGAGACCAAAGTAGATGAGCTTACCGAATCCCAAAACAGATCGGAGATTACTGCTATTCTGGCATCAGCCTTTTTGATTATTATTTCTCTCTTGGCGGTTTCCCTTTTTCGAAACAATCAAATAAAGATAAAAACAAATGACCTTCTACATACCAAAAACAAGGAACTACAAGTAGCACGGGATGGCGCAGTACAAGCCATGGAAGCGAAGACTAATTTTTTATCTACCGTGAGCCACGAGCTAAGAACCCCTTTATATGCGGTAACCGGCCTCACTCATTTACTTTTAGAAGAAGATCCAGAAGAACATCAGAAGGAACATTTAAAAGCATTAAAATTCTCAGGAGATTACCTCTTAAATTTTATCAATGATATTCTCCACATCAATAAAATAGACGCCAACAAATTGGAACCGCTGAATATGGATTTCAATTTAAAGAAAATCATAAATGAAGTCATGGAATCGCTACAGCAAAGTGCAAAAGCGAACAATACCAAACTCGTTTTGGAATTTGACGATAGCATCCCAGGTCATTTAATGAGCGACCCCTTAAAACTATCTCAAGTGTTCATGAATCTGGTAGGGAATTCTATTAAATTCACCAAAGATGGCCAAGTTACAGTTATCACTAAATTATTACATAAAGAAAAAGAAGATGTGAAAATTTATTTTGAAGTAAGTGACAATGGTATAGGTATTTCTAAAGAAAAACAAAAAAGTATTTTTGAAGGTTTTGAACAAGGTTCTATTCAAATCAATAGAGAATACGGAGGAACAGGTCTTGGCCTAACTATTGTTAAAAGCTTGCTAGGTCTTTTCAATAGTGAAATACGCCTCGAGAGTGAACTTGACAAAGGAAGCGCCTTTTCCTTTGAAATAGATATGAAAAGTATCGACGACCTGCCGGAGGATATTACGTTCGAAATTACCCAACGTGATTATGACTTTAAAGGACTTCACTTATTGATTGTGGAAGACAACAAAATCAACCAAGTGATTACTAAAAAAATGCTCAGTAAAAAAGAGATTACGAGCGATATTGCCAGTAATGGAGAAGATGCTGTTATACTAGCAAAGGAAAACGTTTACGATGCCATTCTTATGGATATTCACATGCCAGGTATTAGTGGCGAGGAAGCCACCATACAAATACGTAAATTTGACCAACGCACACCCATCATTGCCCTAACCGCAATTTCATTAGACGATAGCTTGGAAAGTTTTTATGCTGCCGGTTGTGACGACGTGGTTACTAAGCCTTTTAAACCAGAAATCTTCTATCAAAAAATTGGCGAGAATATATTTGATAAAAAGCAGCATATTAGCGATTCATAAGCGCTTCCAGTTCCTGTTCTAATATCGTCTTTCCATCACCTAAAAAAGAGTGTGCTATAGGAAGGTAGAATATATTATCCAAATCATCTTTTAACCTCACAAAATCTTTTTCAGTAGTCAATATACATTCCTTGCGTTTAAGAATTTCCAGTTCACCTTTGGAAAAAAAGTGATGGTCTTTATATGCCAGATGCTCAAAGCTAATCCCTTTCGCATTTAAATAGGAAACCAAGGGCATGGGATTCGCGATACCTGTTACCAAGCTCACCTTCCTATCCTTAAAGGCACTTAATGACAAGCTACGCTCTATTCCTATCACTTCATTCCCATACGATAAATAAGCAAACAACACGGTTTGAAACTCCTTTGGGTCTATTCTTTTCTTTACCGCTACTTGCTCATTTTTACCCAGAGATTCGGGACACTTGGTTACCACAATACAATTCGCTCTTTCTGCGGCGTACTTTACATCTCTTAGATTACCCGTAGGCAGATACCAATCGTCAATATAAAGGTTATCATAGGTCGTTAACAGCATAGCATAGTCTGGCTTTACCTTTCTATGTTGAAAAGCATCGTCTAACAAAACAACATCTGGCTGTACTTCTTGTTGCAATCTGTCTATACCATTTCTTCTATTGGCATCAACGGCAACAGTTATTTTCGGAAACTTAGAAAATAACTGAAAGGGTTCGTCCCCTATATCCG
>JBLICT010000177.1:0-6824 GCA_047632415.1 Maribacter sp. | reverse complement strand
AACAACCCAAACAATGAAAAGAAGAAAGTTTCTCAAAAACTCCAGTACCGCAACGGCGGCCTTGGTAGCCACTCCATTTTTAACTTCTTGTAAAGAAGAGGCTAATCTATCAAAAGCTGACGTAGCTACGAACACAAAAGCCATCTACCCCATTGTTATCTGTACCTGGAATTTTTTGAATGCTTCAGCAAAGGCTTGGGAGGTACTAAGCAGTGGTGGAAATGCCTTGGACGCCATTGAACAAGGTGTAAAAGTAGAAGAGGATGATGTATCTAACCAAACCGTTGGAACAGGAGGAAGACCTGATAGAGATGGCAATGTAACTCTGGATGCCTGCATTATGGACAAAGACGGTAATTGCGGTGCGGTATTGGCCATGCAAAACATAGCGAACCCAATTTCCGTAGCCAGAAAGGTAATGGAGGACACGCCTCATGTTATGTTGGCCGGGCAGGGTGCTGAACAATTTGCGTACGAAAAAGGATTTAAAAAAGTGAATCTACTTACCGAACAGTCACGATTGGAATGGTTGGAATGGAAAAAAACATCAAAATACAAACCGATTATCAATATAGAAAACCACGATACCATTGGCATGTTAGCCATTGATAAAAACGGAGATATCGCCGGTGGATGCACCACCAGCGGAATGGGTTATAAAATGGCAGGCCGTGTGGGTGACTCCCCCATTATTGGCGCAGGCCTGTTTGTAGATAATGAGATTGGTGGCGCAACAGCCACAGGCATGGGCGAAGAAGTGGTGCGCACTGTAGGAAGTTTTTTAATCGTAGAATTAATGCGACAAGGGAAATCACCACAAGAAGCTTGTGAAGAAGGCGTAAAACGCATTATGGCTAAAAACGAAGGACGTAACGACTTCCAAATTGGTTTTATCGCTATCAACAAAAAAGGCGAAACAGGTGGGTATTGCATTCAGCCCGGGTTTACCTATCGGACGTATTCAGAATCAGGGCATGTGAACAATCCTTCGGAAAGCTATGTGTCTTAAAAGGCTAAGACACTAGAAAAGTAAATTATCCAACATGACTGAAAAACTTAAATACGAAAGCTGGAAAGGAGTGTTTTTGGCATCTGCTGCACCCATTCAGAATCTCTTTAATCCCTTTTTCACAATCGCCCGCCTTAGTGATTTATTCATTAATGTTTTAGGTTATCTGAAGAAAAATATTGACCTGCACCCCTCGATTCCTCATCCAACCAACAATCCTTTTTAAAATCTTTAGCAATTTCAATTTGGTACCTCTAAATTCGTATTTATAAATTCCTACCATGGCAAATCAAAAAAGACTATTTCTACTAGACGCATACGCCTTAATTTTTAGAGGCTACTATGCCTTAATAAAGAACCCTAGAATTAATTCCAAAGGTATGGACACTAGTGCCATCATGGGTTTTATGAACTCTTTGTTCGATGTAATAAAGCGTGAGAAACCAGACCATTTAGCGGTATGTTTTGATAAAGGAGGAAGCGCAGAGCGCACCGAATTATTTCCAGAATATAAAGCTAACCGTGATGCAACTCCGGATGCTATAAAAATTGCGGTGCCCTACATTCTAAATATCCTAAAGGCGATGCATATCCCCTCCGTTGTTCTAGAAGGCTGGGAGGCAGATGACATTATAGGCACCTTAGCCAAACAAGCTGAAAAAGAAGATTACAAAGTTTTTATGGTAACACCAGATAAGGATTTTGGACAATTGGTATCGGAGAATATCTTTATGTACCGCCCTGCTCGCATGGGGAATGGTATAGAGATTTGGGGCATCCCAGAAATACAAAAACGTTTTGGTGTGGAACGGCCAGAACAGGTCATAGATTACCTAGGCATGATGGGTGATGCCAGTGATAATATTCCAGGCTTACCAGGTGTAGGTGACAAGACGGCTAGAAAATTTATTGCCGAATATGGTACTATGGAAGGGCTTTTAGAAAATACAGACAAGCTTAAAGGCGCTATGAAGGTTAAGATTGAATCCAATAAAGAGTTGGGACTACTTTCTAAAAAGTTAGCCACTATCTGTTTAGAAGTTGACGTAACCTTTGACGCTAAGGATTATGAAATGTCTGTTCCTGATAGTGAAAAAGTACAAGAAATCTTCGAAGAGCTCGAATTCAGAAGGTTAAAAGACCAATTTATAAAGATATTTTCAGGAGAAGAAGCTACAACCACAGGAAAAGTTGCCAGCACGGAAACAGTAAAAAAAGTTTCCTCCTCTGCCGGAACTGGTCAGTTCTCGTTATTTGGCGGCGACGGCGCCTCACCGGCTACTATAAAGGATAGCTCTAGTAGAAAAACCATCAAAGATATTTCGCATTCCTACCAAAGTATAGCGCCAGGCATGGCTATGAAGCTATTTCTTCAGAATCTAATGAAACAAACCTCGGTTTGTTTTGACACGGAAACTACCGGACTTAATCCACTTACAGCAGAACTTGTAGGTATCGCTTTTAGTTGGGAAGCTACCAAAGGGTTTTATATTCCCTTTCCTGAGGATAAGGACGAAGCCCAAAAACTTATCGAAGAGCTGAGACCGTTCTTTGAGTCGGAAAGTATCGAAAAAGTTGGGCAGAATCTCAAATATGATATTAAAGTACTTGACAAGTATAACATTAAAGTTAAAGGCAACTATTTTGATACCATGCTGGCCCATTACCTTATCAATCCGGATATGCGGCATAATATGGATGTATTGGCGGAAACCTATTTGAACTATAGCCCCGTTTCCATCACAGAACTTATTGGTAAGAAAGGCAAGAACCAATTATCCATGCGCGATGTTCCACTAGAAAAAATAACCGAATATGCCGTTGAGGATGCGGATATAACGTTTCAATTGGCTCAACAGTTTAGACCCGAACTGGCTGAAGCCAAAACGGATGGACTCTTTAAGGATATAGAAATACCCTTATTGCGAGTGCTAGCGGATATGGAATTGGAAGGCATCAATCTAGATGAGGCATTTCTTAATTCACTCTCAGAAGACCTCAACAATGACATCGCTAGCTTAGAAAAAAAGATTTACGAAGCCGCAGAACAGGAATTTAATATAGGATCGCCTAAACAATTAGGGGAAATCCTTTTTGATAAAATGAAATTGGTAGACAAGCCCAAGAAAACCAAAACTGGACAATATTCCACCGCGGAAGATGTGCTATCCTACCTAGCTAAAGATCATAAAATCATTCAAAATGTTTTGGATTACCGCGGACTTGCCAAACTAAAAAGCACCTACGTAGATGCACTCCCATTACAAGTGGAAGAAAGCACAGGAAGGGTACATACAGATTATATGCAGACAGTTGCCGCCACAGGACGATTGAGTAGCAACAATCCTAATTTACAGAATATTCCGATTAGGACGGAACGCGGACGGCAAGTGCGAAAAGCCTTTGTGCCAAGAGATGCCGATTACACGTTATTAGCAGCGGATTACTCTCAAATAGAACTACGAATCATCGCAGCTCTTAGCGAGGAAACTACGATGATAGAGGCATTCAAAAACGGCGAGGATATACACGCCTCTACCGCATCAAAAGTTTTCGGTGTTCCCATTGATGAAGTGACCCGTGAACAGCGCGGCAATGCCAAAACCGTAAATTTTGGAATTATCTATGGTGTTTCTGCTTTTGGACTGAGCAACCAAACAGATTTATCGCGTTCCGAAGCAAAAGAACTTATAGAAACCTATTATAAAACCTACCCTAAGCTTAGGAGCTATATGAACGAGCAGGTAAATTTTGCGCGTGACCACGGTTATGTGCAAACGGTTTTAGGACGTAGACGCTATCTTAAGGATATTAATGGAAGTAATGCCATAGTAAGGGGCGCAGCGGAACGTAACGCAGTAAATGCGCCAATACAAGGCTCGGCAGCAGATATCATCAAAATTGCGATGATCAATATTCATAAAAAGCTAGCTGAGGGCAAGTTTAAATCTAAAATGCTTTTACAGGTACATGATGAATTGGTTTTTGATATCTATAAACCAGAACTGGAGGAACTAAAAGCCATGATTAAATCAGAAATGGAAAATGCATATACCATAGCAGTGCCTTTGGATGTGGAAGTTGGACTTGGTGAAAATTGGTTGGAGGCACATTAATATGCTATAAAAACAAAAAGCGTTCAGATTCAATTCTGAACGCTTTTTGTTTTTATGACTATTTCCTAGCTCAAACTACCGGCAATTCTAGGAAATTGCTCTTTTACTTTTTTAAACCAATTAGTGAAGGGTCTTACATAACTCCCAAGTGCATAAGGAGCCAATTGAAACCAAAGCTTTAGTTCGACGCATTGACTTGTTTTTACTTCTAAGTTATCCTGTATTCCAAAATCTAAATACGATAGCTGGTTGGCAGTATCTGTATCCCCATTATTGCAAACAAAGCTATTAACACCATTCCCCATATAAAATCGCAAACCGGTATATGTGCCTATTTGCATTGGAATCATATTGGAGAGCTTTAGGAAATCGCCCGAAACCAACCCTTTTATTCGTATGGGCTTTACTTGATTAAATTCCGTTAGTGTATGCTCTATTCCCTCTAAATCAATAGCAGTAATCTTTGTGAGGGATACTTCCATTTCAGAAACAGACTGCCTGTCCAAAATAGCGTTACTAAGGACAACTTCTGTAGCAGCTTTTTGGGAACCGTACCAATCGCTCCAAACTTGAGAAGAATAGGGTATGGTCATCCAAATGTTCGGATAGAATCTCAATGTATTCATAAACGTATAGGGTATTAAAAATTATACGCTGCAAAATTAATACGGTTACAGAAACAGAAGTACTGTAAACTTATCCAGTTTATGTGCTGTATTATCTAAATTGAAAGTTTAAAACCAATTTTGTGATAATATAGGACATAATTTCTTAGAAACACACCTTTGGAACACTATTGAAATACACAGCTAACCAACAGAATTATCTATCAAGTTAAACCTTCTTAGAAAGCACTTCTTTTCACTGTTAAACATTTCTAAACAACATAGGAGAGAAGGTTTTTAAACGTTGCGCATAAAGGTATTACCTTAGAAATCCTTAAAATAAAAACCAATGAAAAAGTATATCTGGCTAGCTTTATTAGTTTTTGGTTGTATGACTTAAAGTATGGCACAATCAGCGACCAAAGTCTCAACACGTCAAAAGAAAGAAAAGGTTACGATTTTTCCAAATCCTGCTACGAGCGTTATAAATGTTTTAGGAGTAAAGGATACCGAGAAAGCATATATCATTATTTCCGATATATATGGCAATACGGTATTACAACATGAATGGAAGATTAAAAACAAAGCTGTCAATATTTCTATTGCAGACTTAAAAAAAGGAATATACCTAATTGCTATCCAATCACGTGAACAACGCGTACATGCAAAATTTTACAAACAATAGAAATTAATTTATTGAAATAGCAAAGGAAGTTACTTTGGTTGGCTTTGACGCAAACATACAAAACCTTCACAACTGGAAGGTTTTGTATGCTTAGTATAACTTACTTTTTTATCGTCTTGTAAAAACCAACTCACCTGTTTCGTCAAAATCAGGAATTTCCAAACTTGCAGCGTTTACGGTCATTGTGTCTCCATTTATAGATACTATAGCATTGACGGTCTCACCATCTTCGTTTACAAAACTGACGACACCATTAGCGTACGTATACGTATTGGTCTCGATTTCAAATTCCGTTGGGCAGGGAATTACAAGCCCACCTGCACCAATACTTACATCTAAATTAGCAACCGCATTTCTTGCTTCCGCAGTCAAATCTTCATTGAATTCTAGGGTAATTATAAAGCAATTGTTATTGGATAAAAAATTCAACACCTGCTGTCCTAGCTGGGCTTCCTCGCTTGCTGTATTTACATCAACATTTAACGCCGTAGCATCCCAAGTACCCACAATGTCATTTTTGGAACTAGAACTGTTTCCACTATCGGAACTACAAGACCAAATAAAAACAGCCGCGAATACTAAGGAAAATAATTTTGATTTCATTTTATATATCTTTTGCTTACTTAATGAAGCATAACGTTGTTTTAAAAGAAATATTTCACATTGCAATCTACCTTCCCTATAGGCATACGCAAACAATACATTTTTTTTGTTTTAAAAAATATTACTTTTGAGCCATAACAAAAAACCTCTCACCAAAACTAAAAAATCACGTTTTTAACGTGAAAAAACCTTCTTTACAACGAGAATTCTAAAACCATAAAATAAAAAGAAACAACTATTTGGAATTCAAGTTTATAATTGTACATTTGCACCCCATTTATCGGGATTGATGAAGATTAATTAGTTAAAAATATTTGTAGTGGATACATTAAGTTATAAGACCATATCTGCCAATAAAGCAACCGTGAACAAAGCATGGTTGTTGGTTGATGCCGAGGGACAAACGCTAGGTCGTTTATCCTCCAAAGTAGCCAATTTACTAAGAGGAAAGCACAAGCCAAGCTTCACTCCGCACGTAGATTGCGGTGACAACGTTGTAATTATCAATGCCGAAAAAGTTACGCTAAGCGGAAACAAATGGGCAGAAAAAACATACTTACGTTATACTGGATACCCAGGTGGTCAACGTGCAACCACTGCGATACAGTTATTGGAAAAAAATCCAGCTAGTATTGTTGAAAGAGCTGTTAAGGGAATGTTGCCTAAAAATCGTTTAGGTGCCGAGCTTTTCAGAAACTTAAAAGTATATGCTGGTTCCGAACACGGGCAGGAAGCTCAAAAACCAACAGCAGTAAACATAAAAGACCTTAAGTAATGGAAGTAATTCACAAAATAGGTAGAAGAAA
>JBLICT010000176.1:0-6841 GCA_047632415.1 Maribacter sp. | reverse complement strand
ATTCAACGTGAATGCGGATGCCTTGTTAAAAGTCAACAATAACTATGGTAATCTTAACATCACCTCCTGGAACGAAGACCGTATTGTTATAGAAGTACATATAAAAACCAGCGGTGACAATGAAGAAAAGGTACAAAGTAAACTGGATGGAATTTCGGTGGACTTTGACGCAAGCAGCAGTATGGTTTACGCTAAGACAACTTACGGTGAACAAAAGAGCAGTTGGGGATGGAACTGGGGTAAGAACAACAATGTGAACATGCAAATTAACTACACGATAAAAGTTCCCATAAAGAATAGTGTAAACCTAGACAACGATTACGGAAACATTATCCTAGATCGGATAGACGGACATGCAAAAATAAATTGCGATTATGGAAGGTTGGAAATTGGCGAACTACATGGTAGGAATAATCAACTAAATTTTGATTATACCTCAAAGTCGACCATTGGTTATATAAATAGTGGCGAAATCCGAGCTGACTATTCTGGCTTTACCATTGAAAAAGCAGGTAATTTAATCGTAAATACAGATTACACCAACGCAACTATTGAGCAAATGGAAAACCTAGAGTATACCAGTGACTATGGAAATATAGCTGTAGGAGAGGCAAAAGATGTTAGTGGAAACGGGGATTATATTACTATAAAACTCGGTACTATTCATGGGAATGTTAATCTAGATTCTGATTATGGTTCCATACGTATAGAGGAACTTGCCGAGGATGCAGGAAATGTTTCTATACGAACAGATTATACGGGTGTAAAAATCGGCTATAATGCCAACTATCATTTTGATTTTGACATTACCACCAGTTATTCTGGAGTAAGCGGTAAAGATGATTTTGAGATTAACATTAGTACTGAAAAATCATCCAATAAGCATTATGAAGGCTATTACGGTAGTGCTAATAGTGGCAATAAAGTGCTATTAAACAGCGATTACGGAGGAATTAGCTTCACAAAAAAATAATACTAATTATATCAATCTAAACACAAATAAAATGAAAAAAGGAATCGTATTAACCTTGATATTGGCAATCACAGTATCCTGCTCAGCACAATGGGGTAAAAAAATTAAAGGTAACGGAGATAAAACAACTATAGAAAGATCTACCGGTGACTATGATGAAATAGCCGTTTCTGGATGGTTCGATGTGGATTTGGTAGATGGAAAAGAAGGGCAACTGATCCTGGAGGGGGAATCCAACCTTTTGGAATATATTACTACTGAGGTCAAAAACGGCAAGCTATATATAAAAACGGAAAATAATGTAAACCTTAAACCTTCTGATTGGAAGAACGGAATCTATATTACCGTGCCCGTAGAAAAAATTAGCGCTATTTCATTATCCGGATCTGGCGATATTGTGGGAAAAACAACAATCAAGACAGAAAAATTAGAGACAGCGATGTCCGGTTCTGGTGATATTACTTTGAATGTAGAAGCCAGTGCCGTCAGTGCTAGCATGTCCGGATCTGGCGATATTACCTTAAGCGGAAATACTACCGATTTTTCAGCGACTATTTCTGGAAGTGGGGATATCAAAGCCTTTGATTTAGAGGCCGATAATGTAGAGGCAACCGTTTCTGGGTCTGCAGACATCAAAGTAACAGCTAATAAAATGCTAAATGCTAGGGTTTCTGGTTCTGGGGATATTACCTATAGAGGCAATCCAGAAAAGCTCGACACCAAAACAGCTGGATCAGGAGATATTTCAAAAGATTAACATCAAAATAGCGAACAATCAGTAACAGGAAGAGTCCCTTTTTTAAAGGGACTTTTTATTTGGTACCCGCAATAATAATAGGATGCCTACCAAAAAGAACAAGAATAAAAATAGTATCGCATACCGCATACTACTTACATGATCTACCGCCGCAAAAATGACCATTCCTATAACGATACCTATCTTTTCGGCAACATCATAAAAGCTAAAATAGGAGGTAGTATCTTCAGTATCTGGCAAATACTTAGAATAGGTAGAACGTGCCAAAGCTTGCACCCCTCCCATCACAAGACCTACAAACCCAGCAGCGATATAAAACTGCATAGGCGTTTTCATGAAATAAGCATAAAAACAAAGGCACAACCAAATAAAATTAACAAAAATCAATGTTTTTATATTCCCAAACTTGGCGGATGCTCTTGATGTAACTATCGCACCGACAACGGCTACTAACTGAATGACTAGAATACTAATAATTAGCCCCGTGGTTTTTTCACTGTCCGTAGCCCATGCGATTTCCTTTTCACCAAAATAAACGGCCATCAGCATGATTGTCTGCACCGCCATGCTAAATACAAAAAATGCAGTTAAGTAGCGTTTTAAAGGTAAATTGAGCTTTAGTTGCTGCCAAACTGATTGTAATTCTCGAAATCCGTTAAAAACGACATCTTTGGTCACTTTGTGCCCCGCACCTGTGCCGTTCGGCAATACGTAAAAGGTGTATTGGCTAAATAACATCCACCAAAATCCAACGGTTATAAAGGAAATTTTCATCGCCTCAAACTTAGCAGCATTCAATTCTGCTTCCGTAATACCAATATCAAACCCAAACCATTGCGGATTCATAACCATCGCCAAGTTAACGAGTAAAAGAAAAACACTACCAATATAACCCATTGAGAAACCTTTGGCACTGATACTATCTTGCTGTTCCTCAAAAGCGATATCCGGCAAATAAGAATTATAAAAAACTAGACTACCCCAGTACCCTATTAGACCCATAAAGTAAAAAAGAATGCTCAAATGAATACGGTCCAAACTGAACCAATACAAACCAACACAGCCTATACCGCCCACATAGCAAAAGAATTTCATAAAACTCTTCTTATTCCCTACATAATCTGCAACGCCAGAGAGAATAGGAGATAAAAACGCAACAACCAAAAATGTGAAGGCTGTTACGATTTCAATAAGGACCGTGGGCTTCATTTCCAAACCAAAAGCGGTTACCAAGGCTTCATCTGTTGTAAAAAGCGCCGAATAAAAAATAGGGAAAATAGAGGAAGCTATGGTAAGCGCGTAAACAGAATTGGCCCAATCGTAAAAGGCCCATGCGTTCAATAATTTTTTACTCCCTTTAACTGGTATGGTTTTGATCATGGTAAAATATAAAAGCCGCTCTTAGAACAAGAACAGCTTTCAATATACAATAAAACTAGTATTCGTTTTTACTTAAATTCAGTTACTCCAAATTTAGCAGCTTCCGCAGCTGCTTCTGGTGCCCATACAGTTAAATTATTGATTCTTGTATCATTGGAAGGGTGCGTACTCATAAATTCCGGTGGTGCTTCACCCCCACTGCTAGCTTTCATACGTTTCCATAATTCTGCAGCTTCGTAAGGATCATAACCAGCTATAGCCATAATCTGTAATCCAATACGATCTGCCTCTGTCTCATGACCACGACTAAAAGGTAGCATTCCCAAAACCTGAGACCCTACACCGTAGACTTGATTAAATACATTTCTTTGTTCGTCCTTCAAGGCTACATTACCGGCAACAGCTCCAACCTGTTGCAAAGTACCTGCACTCATACGTTGCGCCCCATGATCTGCCAAAGCATGAGCTACTTCATGCCCCATTACTACGGCCACACCAGTTTCAGTCTGGGTGATAGGAAGAATTCCTGTATAAAAAACAATCTTACCACCAGGCATACACCAAGCGTTTACTGCTTCATTATCCACCAAATTATACTCCCATTTGTAATCGCTCAAATAGCCAGGATACCCGTTTGCTGTTAACCAACGTTCCGCAGCTGCAGATATACGCTGTCCTGTCCTAGTAATCATGTGTGCTTCCGCTGTTCCTGTCAGCACTTTATTTTCGCCAAGAAATTGGTCGTACTGCGCAAATGCTGTTGGAAAAATTTGGCTGTTAGGATAAAAATTAAGTGTTTTTTGACCTGTAAAAGGATTTACTTTACATGCCGAAACGCCTATAAAAAGGGCCACAATTAATACTATTTTTTTCATGGTTATAGTGTTTAGTATTGGAAAATTACAAAAATATTATTTTCCCGTAATGTGTAAAACAGTAAAATTCTTGCCTATATAAAGACTATGATTTCCATTTGGCTTTACCGAGTTTATATCAATCTCCTCATTATCCACTTCAATTTTATGAATCTTGAAGGGAAGTCCGTGAAGGTTAAACTTTAACGTTTCGTATTCGGTAATAAAGCTACCGTCCTTAAACTGTTGAACCGTAATGGAGTTTGCCTTTCCAGTCAACTTAAAGTTTCGCAGGGAATATCTCCCTTTTTTATAATCGTAACCATCCTGGGCGTCTTCATAAACCTCGGAAGTTTCCGTTCCTAACTTATAATACGTATCTAAAATCAGTTCCTTAATTTTTAGCTCTCCCACATATTGCTGTATGGGATATTTTGGTATTATCGCTCCCTCTTTTATAAATAGTGGAACGGAATCCAAATCTGCTTTTACCCAGCGTTCTTTTCCTCCCTCGGATACTTCATCAGTCCAAAAGTCATACCATCTTCCCCTAGGAATATACATTCTTCTTCCCTGTGCATTTGGTTCTTGTATAGGACAGACTAATATTTGTTCCCCAAAAACAAACTCGTCGGTTCTAAAATGGGTTTGCGCATCTTCTTGATCAAAAAGCACCAAAGACTGCAACATGGGTCTTTGCTCTTTGCTGTATTTATAGAACATGGTATACAAATAAGGTAACAACTGATATCGAATCTCGATAAACTTACGTACGATATCGGTAATCTCGATGCCAAAAGACCAAGGTTCTTGATCTCCATGGTCGCCACTGGAATGAACCCTACAGAAAGGATGAAAAATACCCAATTGCACCCATCGTGCGAAAAGTTCGCCGTTTGGCTGTTCTGCAAAGCCACCAATATCAGAACCTACAAAAGAATAACCACTCATACACATACGCTGCATTTGCACATTTGCAATCCAAAGATGCTCCCAAGTAGCTACATTATCTCCCGTCCACGTAGAGGAATACCGCTGCGTACCGGCAAATGCAGCCCGTGTAATTACAAACGGTCTTTTGGGATACACATATTTTTTAACACCTTCATAGGTTGCTCTTACCATTTGCATCCCATAAACATTATGGGCTTTTCTATGGGTACAAGGGTGACCGTCATAATTATGCCTAGTATCCAAAGGCGCTGTTTTACCAGGCACCTCCATCACAGCTGGTTCGTTCATATCGTTCCAAACGGCATGAACCCCCAAATCGGACATAAATTCTTTGTATAATTCTGCCCACCATTCCCTAACTTCTGGATTCGTAAAATCAGGAAAATTACATTCACCAGGCCATACTTTTCCTGTCATTAAAGGACCATCGCCCCTTCTGCAGAAATATCCTTTTTCTAATGCTTCCTTATAGATCCAGTATTCCCTATCTATCTTAATTCCCGGGTCAATCATGACAACGGTCTTAAAGCCATCGGCCTCCAGTTCCTTTATCATTCGTTTTGGGTCAGGAAAGAGTTTTTTATCCCAGGTAAAACATCGAAATCCGTCCATGTAGTCAATATCCAAATATATGGCATCACAAGGAATTTGTTGATCTCTGAACCCTTTAGCTATTTCTTTTACATTACTTTCCGGGTAGTAACTCCACTTGGACTGATGATAACCCAACGCCCACATGGGTGGTAGTTCTGGGGTTCCAGTTAAATTAGAATATGCAGAAACTACTTTTGACATCTCTGGCCCATAAAAGAAATAATAATTCATATCTCCTCCATCTGCCCAAAAACTGGTTGTATTTCTGCGCTCGTGAGCGAAATCGAAATGGGTCTTAAAACTGTTATCAAAAAAAAGACCGTAAGCCTTGCCCTTGTTTAATCCTGTATAAAAGGGAATTGCTTTATACAATGGGTCTTGGTCCTTACCATATGCATATTGGTCCGTAACCCAATTTTCAACGCGCTTACCTTTGAGGTTGCTATGGGTAGCTTTATCTCCCATTCCGTAAAAACTCTCACCAGTTTGGGTGATTTTACTCATTTTTACGGTATTGCCGCCGTATTCATAATTCTCTTCCCAATGAAAACCGATTTCGTCCTCGTTAATTATATTCCCTTCCAAATCGGATATTTGGGTGCGTAATGATTTCTTATCTACCAAGATATGTACACGAGCCGTTTCTATGATATACTCTGTATCATTCACTACCACTTCTAACTTGCTGTAACCCAAATTTGCCTCGGGGTCGATAGCATAAGAAAAATCGGGTTCAAAAACATAATTTGTGGCATACCTAAAGCGTATAAGGCTGCCTCTTAAAACAGTAATCTCTAACACTACCCCGTTCTGTGTAGTAAGGTATATTTTATTGGTATCCTGTTTAAAATCGACTATATGGTTTGGGTATAGGTTACCCTTATATTCTAATTCTGTATTTGTAATCATTACTCTAAAAATTTAGATAAAAAGCAAAAAAAGTACTTTCACTCGGAATTACAAAATATAAACCGAGCAATCGCAAACTATAACGTTTTAGGTACTAAAGCTACTGTAAAATGACAATTCCTAACGGAGGAATCGTTATTTCTACCGATTTTTTATAGCCATGCCATTCCATTGCAGAAGACTTAATATTAGGGTTTTCATGTCCTGAACCACCATACTTCTTAGCATCGCTATTCAAGATTTCCTTTAGTTTTCCCTTTTTAGGATTTCCAATCCTATAGTTTTCCCTAAGAATAGGGGTGAAATTACAAGCAACAATCAGGTCGTTCTTTTCATCATGGCCTTTTCTAACATAGGTAAGCACAGAGTTTTCATGATCTCCATAATCGATCCATTGGAAACCTTCCTGACTAAACTGTT
>JBLICT010000175.1:0-6886 GCA_047632415.1 Maribacter sp. | reverse complement strand
CTTCTGTATCGGCAAATGATAAAACAGAAATTAAATAATACTAATTTCCGTGGAGTTTCCGGGACTTATTGTACCTCATATTGCCTTAGCAATCTGTTTGCAAGAAGCATGCATCAACTGCCTAGTCTGACATTAATAAGGCAATTTAAAAGCGTTAGGAATAAATGTGATGCAACTCCAGTGCTACCGGTTATGAATTCAGGCGTGACGATCAGTTCGATTGGGTAATCTGCATTTAGGGATAAGATTGAATTTTTATTGCATGAAATACTCCCTGTAATCACCCCGTGTTCCTTAGCTTTTTGAAGCCCATCCAAGCACATAAGGTGTTGTACCCGAGGCTGCAATTCCCAAAAGTACATCCTTATCACAAATATTGAATTTTTTTAAATCTTCCCAAGCTTGTTCCATATCATCTTCGGCGTTTTCAACGGCTCTTCTTAGAGCTCTATCGCCACCGGCTATAAGTCCAATCTTCCGTAACTCCGAAAGTGGGTGGGCATTCAGAAGCATCTAACACTCCTAATCTACCGCTAGTTCCTGCCATATATAAAACAATTGGCCTCCTAATTCCATCCGGGAAATAGTGATTGTTACAAAATTCTGAATATTAGGAATTGCCTTTTCAACGGTCATTGGAACTGATTGATCTTCCTCATTTATATTATGAAGAAGTTTAAAGCTGCTACACAATCAATAAAAAGTTCAATAAAAATCAACAGTATTACTATTACTATATAGAAGTTTAACTATCATTTGTGAGTAGTAATAGTATTAATTTATTTTTAGGTTCTATTTTTACTCTTGAACAACTTTAAGCAATTAGATTATGAAATCAATTTTGAAGACACTTAGCATCTGCCTTTCGCTAACAGCATCGACTACGTTAACGGGCCAATCCATGACTATTCAGGGCGAAAGCTCTAGGGCTGTGAAAATAGATAGAAGCCAAATTCTGGTAGAAACTGTTTTGACGAAGGAAGAACAAGAAGCCCTTACCCCAAGAGAAGTATTGGAAAGCCTGAAAGCAGGAAACGAAAGATTCGTCAGAAGTGATCTCACCGCAAGGGACCATTCCGCTCAGATACGAGAGAGTGCCGATACACAATTCCCCAAGGCCATAATATTGTCTTGTGTGGATAGCAGGGTCCCGGTAGAGGATGTCTTTGATAAAGGCATAGGTGACATTTTTGTGGCCAGGGTCGCCGGAAATTTTATCAATGAAGATATCTTGGGGAGTATGGAATTTGCGACCAAGGTAGCTGGGGCAAAATTGATCCTAGTTTTAGGACATGAGAATTGCGGTGCCATACATGCCGCCATTGATGGTGCGAAGATGGGTCATATCACAAAAATGTTAGAAAACATCAAGCCAGCGATCAAAAGGTCGAACCTCGCCACTGGTCCAAGAAGTTCACAGAACAGATTATTGGTGCATGAGGTATGTGAAAACAATGTCAGAATTGCAATGGAGAATATTGTCAAGGAAAGCCCGCTGCTCAAAACAATGATGGAAAATGGGGAAATAGGCATTGAAGGAGCTGTATATGATATGGACACTGGGGTCGTTAATTTTATAAGATAGGATGAAATTTAACAAAAACTGCCTTCATAAAGGTGGTTTTAAAACAGGTTACGAAAAGTAAATCAAAAATATGGATATAGCTATTTTGGAAAAGAAATTACAGGAGGTTTATGATGCCCTCATTTATTCAGGTAATATACCAACTGAGTTTCTTGAGGATACGAACGATGAATATGTTTGCAGTGCACAAAACCTGTTAATGTATTTGACATTGCGAAGTATCGACCTAAGGAAAATACAAGCCGGATTAACCGAACTAGGGATTTCTTCGCTCGGCACAAGTGCCGGTTATGTTCTTGAGAATGTTTCCCGTACCCTTAGCCTTATTCAATTGATAAATGGGGTGCCTTTAGATATTAATGTACAAAAGCCTTCTTTAGGGTTTAAGGAAAGTTCTACTCTTATAAGAGCCCGGTCAAAATCTCTTTTCAATGTTCCCGGGAACGGCTCAAGAACAAAGATAATGGTTACTATGCCTGAAGAGGCCTCCTTTGATATCCGTTTCCTAAAAGGATTATACTCGGCCGGTATGGATGTTTTACGAATCAATTTGAGTCATGGGAACCAAAATCTTTGGAACGACATGTTGGACAATTCAAAACGTGCTAGTGAAGAGTTGCAGATCAAAACCTCTATTTTCATGGATCTTCCTAGGTCAAAAATTCGAGTTCTTAATCTCTATAAACTCCCTAGAGATGAAAAAGGATTCCAGCGGACGGATGCAATATCAATTAGTGAGGATAATCGCTTTGAATTAATGAAGGAATCCCAATACAACAATTTGACCACTGCAGGCACAGTATTAAACCCACGTATAACTATTTCCTTTCCAGAGATTATCGATGATCTTGAAGTTGGCCATAGAATATTCTTCGACGATGGTGCCATAGAAGGAAGGGTCACCTCAAAATCTTTCAATGGTGTTATAATAGAAATACACAATACGACTAAAAAGAAATTAAGGATTGGAAAAGGGATAAATTTGCCCGATACCCATCTGTCCCTACCATCTTTAACATCACAAGATCTAGCACTTCTCCCATATGCATGTGAAAATGCAGATATTATAGGATATTCCTTCGTGAGGACCCCAGAGGATATCAAGACATTATATTCCAAACTTGCGGACCTTCATGATACCGATACAGGAGTGGTCTTTAAAATTGAGAACAAGGAAGCTTTTGACAATCTACCTCGGATTCTTTTTGAAGCTATGAAAAGACCCAAAATAGGGGTCATGATTGCAAGGGGCGATTTAGCAGTCGAAGTAGGTTTTGACAGAATATCGGAAGTGAAACAACAAATTATGTCCCTATGCGAAGCAGCACATATCCCGGTCATTTGGGCAACACAGGTCTTAGAAAGTATGGCAAAAAAGGGGATGGCGACAAGGGCCGAAATTTCGGACGTTGTACTTAGTGTACAAGCAGAATGTGTCATGCTGAACAAGGGACCGTACATCACGGAAACCGTAACGATACTAAAAAATATTTTAGCCCGGATGGAGGAACATTCCAATAAGAACAAAAAAACGTTACGGGCTCTCGGAGTAGCGAGGAATAATTTAAGAAGCATACAGACCAAAGAAGTTCGTAGTGTTAATTGAATAGTGCCACATCCTTACCCTCCCCCTTATGGATTGGTTAGTATCTTTATGAAGGGTTGGTGTGGCCTCTATTAATGTCTCTTATTTTAACCTATACCTTTCAAATAAATATTGGCTCCTAGCTAAAGCTCAAACAAAAGAAGTGCATTTTTCAAAAAAAAACTATGACTCAAAGAGCTATTTCTCTTCCAAAATCGGTTGTGAAATATCCTTTGTTCATAGTTTCAATTAAAGGAAATCGAAAACCGGTCTTGGGAATAATTGCACACAATCGATATGGTAAGTCGCACGAGCTATAATTCTTCCTTATCCCTATATATACAAAGGTTTCAAGAAATACCTACACGTGTTTCCTATTTATTTAATCATAAAATATATTAATATAAAACATAATATATATAAATAATAATTAATGAATTATATGTTGTAAATTTAAAGTAGAGATGAAATAATCATCTAAAATCTGTAGACCATGAAAACTATCCTATCCCTTTTATTACTTCCCATCATGGTGCTTGCGCAACCTTTTGGCCAGCATCAAAAAGAATCCTTTGATATGGAATTTTCTATGAATTTCGCCATGGAATCTATCTTAAAAGAGAATAGCGTTTTTCTGGAACTTGTAGATGATACCATCGAACTGTTCGTAGCTGTAGAAGTATTTGTATGGGAAATTGATAATGTCTTACCTAAATTTTCTCATGATGGGTCTATAGTTAACACCCTACCCCAATATCTGATTACCTATTCCTTGGTAGAATTACCTTTGATCAATACGAAAAACTACAAACCGCAAGAACGACTAAATCGTTTACTTGCTTTGAATGATCCTCAATTTCCTAAGGAAAATAGATTACTAGATGGGTTGAACCCCGTTAGGCAGCAACAAAATAAGCTTGGGAATAGTAACAACATTCCCGAAGGTTTTGGACCGCGAATCAGGTTTTAACCCCCTGAATGGCCAAACCGCAAAGCCTTTTAAAATAGACCAAAAACAAAAATTTATTAAAATGAAAAAAATGAAAAAGGAATTTTTAATAGTGGGCGCGATTGCGATGTTATCGACGAGTTGTGCAGTGATAAGACCCGGAGAGGCCGGTGTAAAACAACGTTTAGGTAAATTCGGTACTGATGTTGCTACACAGGGTGCCGTATTCTTTAATCCATTTACATCTAAAGTTGTAAAGGCATCCGTACAGACCGAAAATCTTGAACTCTTTTTAAGTTTACCGAGTAAAGAAGGACTTAGCGTAGCGTCAGAAATATCAATATTGTTTCGCTTGGAGACTGGCAAGATAGCTTCGATACTACAAAACATTGGGCCTAATTACGCGACCGTAGTAACCAGCGTTTTTCGGTCAGCGTCAGCTGATGTCTGCTCGCAATTTTTCGCCAAGGATATGCATTCTGGCAAGCGTGCGGATATAGAAAAAGCGATTATGGTAAAAATGGGAGAAACCTTGACAGTACAAGGTATTATAATTGAAGCGGTCTTAATGAAAAGCATACAGTTACCACGGGGCCTTTCATCCTCAATAGAACAAAAACTACAGGCTGAACAAGATGCTATGCGAATGGAGTTCATTTTACAACAGGCTAAACTAGAGGCCGATAGGAAAATAATCGAAGCGGAAGGTGAGCGGGACGCACAGAAAATACTATCCGAAGGTCTTACCGATAAGATCATCCAGATTAGAAGTATTGAAGCTTTTAGAGAACTTTCGCAATCACCCAATAGTAAGGTGATCATTACCGATGGTAAAACCCCCTTGTTGATACAATCTGGTAAGGAATAAACACCTACAAATCATAGTTACCGCATTGCAAGACACAAATTTGTTACACCTCGGATAAATATAAGCCCCTTAACGGGGCTTTTTTAATGTAGAAATAGCGTTCAGTTTCAAGTTAAAAATGCTTGAGGTTGCAGTATCCGTTTAAACGAAACAGTAGCGTACTCAAAATCATTTCGGCCTTGGACATCATGGCTGGGTGTTTTGAAGTCATTGCCCTATTTGTAATGGAGTACGATGAAGAAGTAAAAGGACATCCCATCCTCTCTTTTTATAAAATTGCACCAACCCAAACAAAAGTCTCAAGCCTATGCATTCGTATTTTCTTTAACCCGCTCAATAGTTCAAGCATCAGAAATTATAATTAAGCATTAAATCTACGTGGAGCAAATCTGTCTTATTGAAGTAGAAATTTGGATTGTCGAGAAAATCTAAATACGAAGATGCCGATATAATAGTAAAAGGTGAAATAGCAGAGTTTGAAGAATGGTTAGCGACATTAAGGCAATATAGAACTTCAGAATTTCACAAACTTGAGGAGAATAGATTTATGCTATTTAAACAGAGATTACTTGCCCAAGGCCTGCTGGTAGACAATAGAATGAGCAGAGTAGGTGGAGGGAATTTTCAAAGTATGGGTATAACCGAATTTGGACTTGAATTTCTAGCGTTTATCCAAGAGGACGTAAAATAACTGCTTACAACAAAACCTGAACGTAATGCGGGTTTTGTGGCTGTGGCTGTGGCTGTGGCTTTTAGTTGCAATACCGCCAATTCGACTTTGAAGATTGACGAAAAATTTGATATATTTATTAAACGAATTGACTCTGTGGGAGTTTCAAAGTTTATCACTTTTAATCCGGCACTCTATATATAGAAACCGTAAGGCAACATTTAGACCCTTGCTGAATAAAGGCTACATTAATAAAAAATGCTAATTTCCGTGGAGTTTCCGGGACTTATTGTACCTCATATTACCTCACCACCAGTAAGAACAGTAGATCTTTAATCCTGAACCAAAAATAATTCTAAAAAAAGTCATATTACAAAGCTGATAATTTTGTAAATTCAACACATTCATTCACTTACATCTTCACTATGGCCAATTTCAATCTAAAAATCAACGGAAAAACGGAGCAAATAGATATAGATCCTACCACACCGATACTCTGGGTATTGCGTGACCACCTGAAGTTAGTGGGTACTAAATATGGCTGTGGAATCGCCCAATGCGGTGCCTGCACCATTCACCTCGGCGATACTGCTGTACGTTCTTGTCAATTGCCCGTTTCTGCAGTTGGGGAACAAAAAATAACAACTATTGAAGGACTTTCCGAAAACGGAGACCATCCCGTTCAAAAAGCATGGTTAGAGGAAGATGTATATCAATGTGGTTATTGTCAAGCTGGCCAAATCATGAATGCCAGTGCATTTCTGAAAAAGAATCCAAATCCTTCCGACGAAGAAATCGAAGGAGCCATGAATGGCAACATTTGTCGCTGTGGCACATATACGCGCATCAAAAAGGCTATTAAAACCGCCGCCAATTCTGAAAACGCTTAAAACCACCAGGTACACCTAAAATGAAAAATCATGACTCAAATAAAAACACAATATAATCGTCGCTCATTTATTAAGGTTTCTGCCGCCGCCGGAGGGGGCATGCTTATAGGGTTTAGTTGGCTCAATGGATGTAAGCCCAATACCCCTGAATTAGCGGCTGGGGTAGCGGCTCCAAAAGAATGGTTTGAAATCAATGGTTATATCAAAATTGGCGATACAGGAATGGTTACCATATATTCTCCAAATCCTGAGATAGGTCAAAACATAAGGACCTCCATGCCGATGATCGTGGCCGAAGAACTGGATGTACCTTGGGAAAATGTAGTAGTTGAACAAGCT
>JBLICT010000174.1:0-6914 GCA_047632415.1 Maribacter sp. | reverse complement strand
CAACTTACTGGAAATTAATTTGGATAGGGTAGCAGACATTCCTCAATTCGATTTGGTGCTATTAGGTATGGGTGATGACGGACATACTGCTTCTATCTTTCCGCATGAGATGGAATTATGGAATGCGGAAGACCATTGTGTCGTTGCTACCCATCCAGATTCAGGTCAAAAACGGGTGTCAATTAACGGTAAGGTCATCAATAAAGCAAAAGAGGTCATCTTTTTAGTGACCGGCGATACCAAAGCAAAAAAGGTAAAAGAAATACAGCAAGAAGAAGGCGATTACAAAAAATATCCCGCATCTTGGGTGCAGCCAGAATCTGGAAAACTTACTTGGTTTATGGATGAAGCTGCAGCAGCATTACTTTACGTCTAGCTTTATGTTTTCATCCTTGAGGAATTCGGAATATTCCATAATCTTAAAGTTTTTAGCCTCATATTTGGAATCGCGCTGAAAAGCAGATTGCTTGCGTTCCTTGCTTCTCGCAAAGCGGCGCATACCTTCCTTATCTAGAATAATGAGTCCGGGTACTTTTAGGTTGTTTCCTTTATCATCCTTTGCGACCATCGTAAAATAAGAGGAATTACAGTGTCTTTTTTCTCCAGTAATAATATTTTCGGCTTCCACTCGCACCCCTACAACCATAGAAGTTTTCCCGGTATAATTAATAGATGCTCTTAGAGTAAGTAGGTCACCTACTTCTACTGCGCTAAGAAAGTCTACTCGATTTACCGAAGCAGTAACACAGTAGCTTTGTGAGTGTTTGCTAGAACAGGCAAAGGCAATTTGATCCATTAAATTTAAAATGTATCCACCATGAACTTTTCCTCCAAAGTTAGAGTGGGAGGGCTGCATAAGCTCGGTTATGGAAACTTTGGACTCATTTGCGTTTTTATATTTTGCCATTAGTTTCTGAAATGTGGGGATTGCTCCTGTTTAACATCAGTTATAAAGTACTTCGTATCCCCAAGCCAAAAGAAGGTGGCATAGCGCTCCGTGTAACTCACTTTTACATACTGCCCTTGATATTCTTTCAGTTTTTGAATGACCTTGGCGTCCTTGTCCAACACGGAAAATGCAAAAATTTGTGCTCCAGAGATTCCTTGGCTAATTTCTCCCTCCCAAGTTTTTATGACCACGCCTTT
Organism: Maribacter sp.; assembly: GCA_047632415.1. Taxonomy (GTDB): domain Bacteria; phylum Bacteroidota; class Bacteroidia; order Flavobacteriales; family Flavobacteriaceae; genus Maribacter. Next base: position 5,768 of record JBLICT010000174.1, on the reverse strand, counting down.
GTGGCTCACCTTAATAAGTTCGCCAGAGCGTACGCCCTCGCTGTAGGGTACAAAATAAATAAATGCATAGTAGAATGCCATTAAAGCTAATACACTGGCTATGAATAGAAATAGTATTTTTTTCATGTTTTGTTTTTAATTCAGAAGATTCAAAATTAATCTTCTTTTGCTTTCTTTAGTAGTTTTTCAGGGATTGATTTTTTGGCCTTGGCCCCCATTTGTTTCAGTTTTTCTATGCGGGTAACAATGTTTCCTTGCCCATGGGTTAATTTATTCATGGCACCGCTATATTCTGATTTTGCTTCATCTATTTTTTTTCCCACTTTGTCAAGGTCGGTTACAAAGCCTTCAAATTTATCGTATAAGGCACCGGCTTGTCTTGCAATTTCAATGGCGTTGCGTTGTTGTTTTTCATTGTTCCACATACTATCGATGGTACGTAATGTAGCAAGTAGGGTAGAAGGGGTCACAATAACAATATTCTGCTCAAAAGCTTTGTTATACAGAGAATTATCTTGATTGATAGCCACGGCAAAAGCGGGTTCTATAGGTATAAAGAGCAATACAAAATCCGGACTTTCCATGGTATACAGGTCTTCATATTTTTTGGCAGATAACTGTTCTACATGTCTACGAAGCGAATTGATATGGTCTTTTAAATGTTTTGGTTTCAATACTTCTTCGGCATTTACATAACGCTCGTAATCCGTGAGCGAAACCTTGGAATCTACCACCATTTTTTTACCGTCCGGTAGATTGATGATGACATCGGGTAGTACTCTTGAGCCATCTTCGCGCTCAAAACTTTGTTGAACGGAATATTCTCGGTCTTTCTCTAAACCCGATTTTTCAAGAACCCGTTCCAATACCAGCTCGCCCCAATTGCCCTGCATTTTACTATCGCCTTTCAACGCCTTGGTCAGGTTCTCAGCCTCTTTTGTAATCTTAATATTCTGATTTTGAAGGTGTAGTAGTTGTTCTTTTAAAGCGGAATGTATGCTGATATTTTCCTTCTGGGTATCCTCTACTTTTTTCTCGAACAATTGTATTTTTTCCTGCAAGGGACTCAATATCTGCTTGATGTTTTTTTGATTTTGTTCCGTGAACTTAGAGCTGTTTTGGTCTAGTATTTTATTGGCGAGGTTTTCAAACTCCTTTGTAAATTTTTCTTGTAGCTGGGTAGTTTCCTGCTTTTGTTCGGTATTCAGTCGGTTTAAGTTGTCGTTGATTCCTTCCAAGCGCACAATTTTTTGACCTAGTAATTCTTTTTCTAATTGTGCTTGTCTACGTTCCTCATCAGCTGTTGCCAGTCGGTTTTTGAAGTCTTGTGTTGCTGTATCCCATTGCTGCTCGCGCTCCATCCAAATAACCTTAACGGAACCGATTTTTAGCTTTTGTAGGTATATACCCAACAGAAGGCCCAGACCAATGGAAAGTAATGCGATGATTAAATAAACAAATTCAGTATTCATGAAATTTTTTAACAGGATAAAGATAGGCGTTTTGCGTTTTGTGAGGTATCCGTTATGTAATTGGTAATGTATTTGTTACTTCCCTCCTAATAAGGAGGGACTGAGGGAGGTGTTGGTCCGGCTATTAGTGTGGTTTCGACAATGGCATGAGTTTTACACACCCCTTAATCCCCTCTTTCTAGAGGGGAAACTCTCAATTACAATGTGAGTTTCAGATTTAAACTACAATATCTTCCCATATACAAGGGTCGGAGCTACTGTTATGAATTAAAAGGAACATAATTCGAATCTAATGCAATAAGTATTCAGGTAACGGTAACGAACTAAGCTATTTCTTCACCTTAAAAGAACCTGTTGTAGCATCAAACGTAATCATATCAGTAGGGAAAAGCTGTTCAAAAGCACCATGTTCGATAAGCTCGCAAGGTTGTCCAAATGGATTTTTAGTACCATCCAAAATCAATATTTTATCACATAGCTGAATGGCTAAATCTATTTCATGTGTTGTAAACAGCACTGTTTTTTGATAGGTTTTGGCAAGTTGTTTTAAAAGCTTTAAGATTTGTGCTTTGTGATAGAGGTCTAGATGCGTGGTGGGTTCATCCAATAGAATTAGCGGGGTGTCCTGGGCCATAGCACGCGCTATGAGTACACGTTGTAACTGACCATCACTCAACTCATGACATTTTTTGTGTTGTAGGTCCTTTAAATCTAGTTGTAGTAAACAGTTTTCAATCTGCGTTTTGTCTTGTTTGGCAAGCGTTCCCAACCAATTGGTATAGGGTAATCGGCCTAGGGCAATCAATTCTAAAACCGTTAGGTTTTTTGATGCGATAGGTTCAGTAAGTACGACACTAATTTGGGAAGCTAATTCTTGCGTATTGTACGATGCTAGCTCCTTACCGTTAATTTTAATCGTTCCCAAAAGTTTTGGCTGTACTTTCCCCAAGGTGCGCAACAAGGTAGATTTACCTGCACCGTTTACACCAACAATAGCAAAAAGTTCTCCGATGTTTAAATCAAAATTAATCTGTTCTGCTATTACTCCAGATTTGTATCCAATAGCTAGTTCTTTTACAGCGATTGTAGTTTGGGTTTTTTCCATATCAAAAAATCATTTTTCGTTTTCTGATTAAGAGCCAAATGACTACGGGTGCACCTACGATAGAGGTAATTGCATTAATGGGAAGTACGCTGGCCGAGTTGGGTAATTGCGCGATGGTATCGCAGAGTAGCATTAAAATGGCACCATACATAAAAACGGCAGGTAATAAAATACGGTGCTCCATAGTTTTAAACAATTGCCGAGTTAAATGGGGAACGGCGAGCCCTACAAAAGCAATGGGACCTGCAAAAGCCGTGATGCCACCTGCCAAGAGTCCGGTTGCTATAATAATCATCAATCTAGATTTTTTTAAGGCTACCCCCAAACTTTTGGCGTAGTTCTCACCCAATAAAAAAGCGTTCAAGTTTTTTAGCGATAGGATACTTATAAAAAGTCCAATAAAAACAATACAAGTTAATAGGAGTACTTGTGACCATGATAAACTACCCACTGAACCATAAGACCAAAATATAAAACGTTGTAATTGTTCTGCATCAGAAAAATAGGCTAATACGCTAACGATGGCTGCAGTGATACTGCCGAACATAAGTCCGATAATCAGAAGAGCCATGGTGTCCTTTATTCGGTTAGCGACTAACATTACCACCGCTAATACTAAAAAGCTTCCTAAACTTGAAACAACAGCCAAGGAGATGTCGTTTACCAACTCAAACGCTGCGAAGCCTGATAATAAAGAACCTCCCATCAGTAGCAATGCTGCGCCAAGACTTGCACCTGAGCTAATTCCCAAAACAAAAGGACCAGCCAATGGATTCCGGAACAAGGTCTGCATCAAAAGTCCGCTAACCGCTAGGCCGCCACCTACTAAAATAGCAGTAATTGCTTTAGGTAAGCGATAATCCAAAATAATGTACTTCCAAGAAAGGGTGTCAATTTCTCCTCCAAACAAAGCTTTTAAGGTAGCTCCGAATGGGATGGATACACTTCCCGAACTTATATTCAAGAGTATCACCAACAGTAATGCAACAAAAAGTGCTATGAACCAAATGCTATATGAAGTACTGCCGTTGCTCATCTTAGGGGTTTAAAAAAGAAGGGAACATATTCTGGCAACAATTCCGGATGGAAAATTCGTACTAAATCCTTAAGAATTATATCAGGTCTTTGAGGGCCTAATTCGTAAAAAAGAAGTCCTCCCGTAGGTCCGGTTGTGGCGGAAAAGGTATGTATATTTTTATTCTTAAAAGCTAGAAATTCGTTGTAGTGTGTATTTGATATCCCCATTTCTTCATAGTTTTTAAACTGAGAGGGAGAAATCCAAATCTCCGCTGCTTGGCCTTTTTCTAAGACCGATTCCAAACTGAGGGAGAGGCTTCCCGTTCCTTTCGTATCGGCCCAAAGGTATTGCGCATTGGCATCAGTTATAAATTGGGCGGCCCAACTCTCACCGGCGGGTAAGTACCATATATCTTTGTATAAAGCGCCACTAAGTACCGTTGGTTTCTTGCTTGCTTGCTCTGCTAATTCTTTTGTCTTTTTGTAATCGGCTTCAATTTCATTGAATAGCTTTTCAGCTCGTTTTTGCTTGTTTAAAAGCACACCAAAAAACTTTATCCATTCTGCTTTGCCTAAAGGGGTTTGCTCTGTCCAGTCTCCGTTAAACAAAACTGGGATACCAGCTTTCTGCAGAAGCTCGTATGTAGCATTGTTATTATCCATCGCAAAACCGACGATAGCATCGGGCTGCATTTCGAGTACCATTTCGGTATTTAATGTTTCATTATTCCCCAACTCCTTAATTTTACCCTGTGAAATCAATTGCCTAGCGGGCATAGAGGAAATGTATTGGGTATCCGGAAATCCTGTCAACTTATCCATTCCGCCCAAGGCTTCCAATGCTGGAATATGTGTTGTGGAAGTAACTACGAGGTTTTCTATTGGGGTACCAATTATGGCGTCATAGTTTCCTTTAGGAGTGGGGTTTGCTTCCAAATCTTCTTTGGGAATAAAAGCATAGGTAAAACTTTGGTTTGCATTGGGCCAAGGGTTGGTAACGGTAACTATGGGAAAATTTCCGCCATTATCAATTGCAAAGCCCAATGCATGGGTAACCGTGGTTTTTTGTTTCGCATTACTTTTCACTGGTGGTTTTTTCTCCTGTTTACAGGAAACCGAGGTTAATAGATATACGAAGTAAATAACAAGGGTAAAACGTTTCAATTGGCTAGTATTGTGGCAAGGAATATCCTTTATTTCAATTGCAAAGTAACAAAAGTCATTTTTCATGGATTGTACATACTGTAATTTTGTTCAAAATAAAAAATATGCGAAGCGATTCTAATACTCTTATTTACATGGTAGGCGGCGTTATTTTGTTACATTTTATTATTGGGTTTATTTGGTTAACCGTAAAAATGAGTAAGAAAAAGGACGATAACGAAGGTAATTAGGTTACTTTCGACGCGAATTTAGGTTTGATTAGGTTATTTTTCTTTCGAAAACAAGTTAAGTATTACTGTGTCAATTAAAAGGGAATTCGGTGCATTGAGATATAAAGTTGAAATTTAGAAATACGAGTTTAAAAATTGACTCAGTTTAAAATTCATTTTAGCTTTTGATAATTCCGAAGCTGTTCCCGCAACTGTAAGTTTATGCCAAATTAGATTTGGCACCTCTTATCAAAGAGGGTTAAGTGCTCTACACCGCCACTGTCTCAAAAGGTTTTGGGATGGGAAGGCAGTACTTAGTTGAACGAGCCAGGAGACCTGCCAAATTCAAACGAACAAGTTAAACTTTCGGGATAAAAGTTTACGTAGGTATTCCTATGGGATTTTCCGAGTAATTTCATTTTAATGAAAAAAGTAATGTATGGTGCCTTTGTCCTATGTGGACTAAGTATGCACCTAAACGCACAAGAATCACTTCCACAAGTTAAAAATGACTCCCTTACCGTTCAACAGTTGGATGAAGTGGTAGTCAGTGATTCCCGTTTTGAATTAAAACGGGAGAATTCCGGTAAAACGGTCATTAAGATCAGCGCTGCGGAGCTCGCCGTAAATCAAGGTCGCTCAGTAGCGGAACTGATCAATACCAAAAGTGGAATTGAAGTAAACGGAACCCGAAGTTTTGCCGGACAGAATGTAAGTGTATTTGCCCGTGGCGGTAACAATCGGCAAGTATTGGTACTTATTGATGGGATACAGGTTTCAGACCCGTCAAATGTTAATGCC
>JBLICT010000173.1:0-7034 GCA_047632415.1 Maribacter sp. | reverse complement strand
CCTATTGGTACGAAAACATCTGGAATAATACCGCCACCCCCATAGACCACTTTACCTTTTGGCGTCTTAAATTTTAGGGAATCAGCGACCTTTATACTATCCACCGAAAAAAGTTCTCCATTATGGAAGCGTTCCGTAAAACGTTTGTAGTAATCTTTATTCCCCTTTTGGTAATCCTTTTGGATACTGCGTCCCGTTGGGGTATAATACCTAGATACAGTTAACCGTATGGCAGAACCATCTCCCAATGCCATTTCGCGCTGTACCAATCCTTTTCCAAAAGAACGGCGTCCCACAATAGTACCCACGTCGTTATCCTGCAAGGCACCGGCAATTATTTCACTTGCAGAAGCGGAACGCTCGTTAATGAGCACATAAATAGGTTTGTCCTCAAAACTGCCCTTGTCCGTGGCGTACGACTTATCTATCTTTCCTTTTTTATTTTTTGTAAAGAGGATGAGTTTATCATCCTTTAAAAATTCGTCCGCCATTTGCTCTGCAACACCTAAATAACCCCCTGGATTATCACGTAAATCCAAAACCAGTTTCTCTGCACCTTTTCGCTGTAGTTTGGACAAGGCCGATTTGAATTCCCTATAGGTCGATTCCGCAAACCGATTGACTTTAATATACCCCATGTCATCCGTTAGCATGTAGTAGGACTCCACACTTTTAATAGGTACTATTCCTCTTTTGACATCTATCGTTACAATTTTATCCTCAGATTTACGATATACCGTCAATTTAACCTTGGTTCCTTCTTTTCCTTTTAGCTTATCAACAATAACATCGCTACGCATACCTTTACCAAAAAGTGTGTCCTTATCCGCCATTAATATTCGGTCACCCGCTCTTATGCCTTTTACATCACTTGGACCACCTTTTACGGCTCTAATTACGGCTATGGAATCCTTATAGGGATAAAAATTTACTCCAATGCCCACAAAGTCACCTTTCATATTCTCTGATACCCGTGCCATATCCTCTTCTGGAATATAAACCGAATGTGGGTCCAGCTTTTCTAAAATACTGTTTACGGTAACATCTACAATACTATCCGTATCAATATCGTCCACGTACTCATAATCGATATAATCTATGAGACGGTTCAGCTTATCCTTTTTGGAGTTTGTAGTAAAAAGTCGCTCCGGAGTATCGTTAAAATGTAATTTACCCCCCACAAAAACGCCCAGGGCCAAAGCCGCGGCGATTAGAGTGGGTATTAAGTAGGTGTATTTCTTTTTCATTTACTTCACTTTGGGTTCTAAGAATCTATTGTGGGCATATGAACCAAGTCTACCCCAGCTTTTTCCAAAAACTCTAGACCAGAATTATCTTTGTATCCTTTTTGATACACTACACGGTTTATGCCAGACTGGTGTATCAGCTTACTACATTCCCTGCAAGGCGATAAGGTTATGTATAATGTTGCATCTTGACAAGACTGCGTGGAACCTGCCACTTTTAATATGGCATTAGCCTCGGCATGTAATACATACCATTTGGTGTAGCCTTCCTCATCCTCGCAAAAATTCTCGAATCCCGTGGGCGTGCCGTTGTATCCATCTGAAATAATCATTCGACCCTTAACAATAATAGCTCCTACCTGTTTGCGTTCGCAGTAGGACAATTTACCCCATTCCTGTGCCATTCTTAAATAAGCCTTATCGTATTTCTCTTGTTTGCTTTTCTTCATTCCTATTGCTTCAATAGCAGCATATACCTCTAAGATACGGGGCTTACTTCCCTCCCACAACCTTATAAGTTAAATTTAACAATAGCGCCTTACCAAGGAAACGTATTATACAATAAGGGTATTGTAATCAAAATGATAATTGTACTGGCCACAGAGATAAAAGCTGCTTGCTTAAATTTTAAGACGGACAGACAGAGATAGACCAAAAAGAGCACTAACAGCACAATAATAACCTGTGAAAGCTCTATACCTAGGGCAAAACCCAAAAGCGGACCTACTTTTTCATCTGAATCTGCCATCAGCATTCTAAAATAATTAGAGAAACCAAAGCCGTGTACTAAACCAAAAAATGCCGTAGCAACCATGGGCCATAGCATACTTTTATAGGCTGTTTGCTTTCTTAGTTTTAGAATGTTGTATAGCGCGGTCAGTAATATGGTGACAGGAATCAAAAACTCGATTAGGGAAACGTCTACGGTTACTATTTCAAATGCTGATAGCGCCAAGGATAAACAATGCGATACGGTAAAAATAGTGGCAAGCCATAACACATTTATCCAATTTTTAAAAGTAAAAGGGATGGCCAAGGCCGAAAGAAATAAAATATGATCGTACGCATTTCTATCCAACACGTGGTCCAGACCTAGTTGAGTGTAAAACCAAAACTCTTCCATAATACTATGTTTAAATAGCTTCTTCTATCTACTCTTTATACTGCGGCCTTTGTTGCTACCCAATACCACGCTCTTTTTGAATGGTCTCGTAAGCCCTTTGTACTTCCTTAAATTTCTCTTCTGCTCCTTTTTTAATGGCCTCGTCCTTTGTGTTTACACGATCGGGATGATACTTCTTAGCCATTTCTCTATAGGCCTTTTTCACTTCTTGATCCGTAGATGATTTTTGGATCTCCAAAATCTTATAAGAATTATCGGCCGATTTAATGAACATCGCCATAATACTCTCAAAATCGCGTAAACCTACCCTTAAGTACCCTGCAATCTCTCGTAACTTGCTTACTTCGGGGTTGCTGATGCTGCCATCGGCCTGTGCGATGCCAAATAGGAAATGGAGCAACTGTAAACGCACTTCGTAGCGGGTGCGCTGTGTTAAGAAAGTACATATCCGTTGCGCAGAAATCTCCCTTTTTTTATTCACCTCGTTAAAGGTTCTAAAAATGGCATTGGCCTTTTCCTTTCCGTAGGTACCCACAAAATATTGACGCACGTAATCCATTTCACTCTGACTCACCTGTCCATCTGCCTTAATCACTATGGAGCAAAGTGACAGCAGATTCAACTCAAAATCTGCGGGCGATACGGACTGTCGTGTCATGTCGCCAAATATACTTTTGGCTCCTCCAGACTTAGAACTAAAAAGACTATCCAATACACTTCCTACAAAAAAGCCCAAAAACGCTCCGCCTATTCCTCTAATAAAAAACCCTACAAAGGCACCTACCCATTTAATCATAATTTATCTTGGCTAATTGGCAAAGATAAATTATTAAGCAGAGAACAAATGACTAATGAAACGTTAAGGTGTTCTTATGGAACACCACAAATTGGTTATCTTTGAAATTAGATTGATAATTTTAAAAAAAAGATATATGTATCCTGCGGAATTAGTAAAACCTATGAGAGACGACTTGGCATCTGCCGGGTTTGAAGAATTACATACAGTAGAAGCGGTAGAAAACGCTATTAAAAAAGAAGGAACTACACTAGTAGTAGTAAATTCTGTTTGTGGTTGTGCTGCTGCAAATGCAAGACCAGCTGCAAAAATGAGCTTGCAACACGCCAAAAAACCAGACCATGCCGTAACGGTATTCGCTGGTGTTGATACCGATGCGGTAACAGCAGCCAGAAACCTTATGGTTCCTTTTCCTCCATCATCGCCTTCTATGGCCTTGTTTAAGGATGGAGAATTGGTACACATGATTGAGCGTCATCACATCGAGGGAAGACCAGCGGAAATGATTGCTGAGAATTTGATCCAAGCTTACGACGAGTTTTGTTAAAAAAAGGCACCCGAATTTCCTTTAAATAGGAAAAACAAAAATTAAAACCACTTCAATTGAAGTGGTTTTTTATTTTTGCACCATGCAAAAGATACTATCCTATCCGTTTACCCTTATCTTTTTCATCGCTTTTGGAGCAGTGTTGCTGTTTTTTCATCCCGTTATTTGGATTTGTCATCGTGTTTTTGGCTATGAGGGTATAAAGCGCGCTATAAGTGTGCTCAACTTAACTTTAATGCGCACTACCAGTCTTTTAGGAACTACATATCGCTTTACAAATAACCACGATATTCCTCTGGGTAGGCCATTGATTATTGTCACCAACCACCAAAGTATGTACGATATACCACCAATTATCTGGTACATGCGCAAATACCACCCAAAATTCGTGAGCAAAAAAGAACTTGGAAGTGGTATTCCTAGTGTTTCCTATAATTTAAGACATGGCGGTGCTGCATTGATAGATCGTAACGATGGGAAATCTGCCATCATGGAAATTGGAAGGTTGGGCAGCTATGTGGAAGAACACAATAGAGCAGCTGTAATTTTCCCAGAAGGTACCCGAAGCCGAGACGGGCACCCTAAACCTTTTAAACCTACGGGACTTAAAATGTTGCTAAAAAAAGCACCATCCTCCCTTATCGTACCCATTAGCATCAATAATTCATGGAAGCTGGTGCGCTATGGAAAATTCCCTATGGGATTGGGTGCAAAGGTGTCCTTTGAAGTACATACCCCCATAGAAAATGGTGAAAATTTGGATGAACTCATTACTCAAATAGAAACAGCCGTTAGTTCTGGCATAACCTCTTTTAAATGACCGATGCCGAACTGGTAGAAAAAACCATTGTTTTTGTAAAAGAAACCCTTAAAGATGCTGAAGGCGGACACGATTGGTTTCACATAGAACGTGTTTTTAATAACAGCATACTCATTGCCCGCAGTGAAAAGGTAGATCTCTTGGTCGTAAGTCTAGGCGCACTTTTACACGATATTGCAGATGCCAAATTCCACGATGGGGACGAATCTGTTGGCCCTAAAATGGCAGAAGTTTTTCTAGCTTCTTTGGACGTAAAGAAAAATACCATAACCCATGTGGTTAATATCATCAATCATATTTCCTATAAAAATTCTTTAGAAAAAGAAAGGGAAGTAAAATTCAACTCTATAGAACTTCAGGTCGTGCAGGATGCAGATCGCTTAGACGCTATTGGCGCTATTGGTATTGCAAGGGCTTTTAATTATGGTGGCTTTAAAAACCGAACCATGCATAATCCTAATATCCCGCCAAATCTGAAGATGAACAAGTCGGACTACAAGAAATCAAAGGCACCCACCATCAATCACTTTTACGAAAAACTACTACTGTTGAAGGATAAAATGAACACGGAAACTGGGAAACAATTGGCAGGGCAACGACACGAGTATATGTTGGACTTTTTGGAGCAGTTTTATAGGGAGTGGAATCCTTTAGTGGTTAATAAGGTTAGGGAGTAGTTCATTTTTTATATAGTTAAATAATAGTTAGGGTAAAACTTTTATTTTTAGGCACTTTAGTACTAAAAGCAGCCTATTGTTTGTATAAAGAAGTACGAATACAGGTCATAGAAGATCGCTAAATACGCAATAAAAAAACAAAGAAAAAGGGCGCGATTACCGATGGTAATCGCGCCCTTTTATTGCTTATTTGAGTACTTATTCTTTACTTATGTTATGGGCATGACCCCCAAACGGGCTCTTGACCAGAAACCATCGCTGAAAATGCCGTAGGTCTTGAGCCTATGTTTGTTACGCACCAAGCACTTAGGTTTTGATTGAATGCATCTGCTCCGGCAAACATAAAAACCATAGCTGTCACATTCGAGGTATCCCAAGCACCTATATCTTGATTAAAACTATCTGCTTCATAGAACATCAAACTCATATTTTCAACATTAGAGGTATCCCAAGCGCCAATGGGCTGGTTAAAACTACTTGCCTCAAAGAACATAGTTTCCATATCGGTAACCTTCGAGGTATCCCAAGCAACTATATCTTGATTAAAACTATCTGCTTCATAGAACATACGGCCCATATCGGTAACCTTCGAGGTATCCCAAGCACCTATATCTTGATTAAAATTAGTTTCACCATAAAACATTGCATCCATATTATCGACATTCGAGGTATCCCAAGCACCTATATCTTGGTTAAAAGTACCGCTTGTGAACATAAATCCCATATCCGTGATTTTGGAGGTGATAACCTTAGTAAGGTCCGCACCGGCAACAACAAGAGCTTCCAGTGCTTCTTTATTCTCCACAAACGTATAGGTTTCGTTGTTAAAACTATAGTCTCCTGCCTCAACCCCTGCTAGTGCTTTTAGGGTAATCCCATTTTCTGCTACATAAATTATGGCGCACCCACTGCTATTCACATCGGTACCGGCCACCGTATTGGGGCAAAGGTCAATTACATCGGGTATACCATCTTCATCGGTATCTAACGTATTATAACAGGTAACCGTAGTAGCCGTGAGACTTTCTCCGGCATCCAATATTCCATTGCGGTTGTCATCAATAAACACTTGAATAACAAGACCACCTAAAGCGCAGTCTTCTAAATCGGCACCGCTTACGCTAATTGCCGTAGGGCTGCCGTCAGCTCCGTTCTCGCCGTTGGTGCCATCAGCTCCGTTGCAAATAGTATCTTGGGTAATAATCGTTTCTGCGGTATCTAACGCGCCATTACCATTACTATCTACATAAAAAGTGTAGGTTTTACCGCCGTTTGAGCAGCTCGTGCTTTCATTAAATATCACGCCAATAGAATTACCGTCGACTCCGTCCGATCCGTTGGCTCCATCATTACCGTTTGTTCCGTCTGTTCCGTTACACAGCTCAAATTCAGAAAGTATAGCTTCACCGGTATCCAAAGTACCGTTCGTATTTGTATCCGTAAAAAAACGAATTTGGGTACACCCATTTGCTAAAACAAGGCTTTCCATACCTATAGAAAGGCCGTCTTCACCGTTTAACCCATTTGCACCGTCAAAACCGTCGGCAACTTCGTCTACCGTACACGACGAAAAAATAAGTAAAAGGCTGACAAAAAATAATAGGGTACGCTTCATATAATGTGTTTTTTAATTTGAAAATAAATCTGTGTAAAATCTAAGGTGTTAAAAAAACCTATAGACCAGTTAGCATAACGAAGTATGTAGGATAAATATTACAATTTAGATGAGAGAAATAATTTAAACGATAGCCTTTGCTTTGTTCGGAAAATTAAAAGGAAAGGGGGAATCCCTACACAAGCGCTAAAGAGCTTACCGAACAACAA
>JBLICT010000172.1:0-7061 GCA_047632415.1 Maribacter sp. | reverse complement strand
TCGTAGTAATTCTATGTTCGGTTTTTCAAGTATATATGTGATTTTTGATGATAAAGTAGATTTTTACTGGTCTCGCTCAAGAATCTTGGAAAAATTAAATTCACTACCAAAAAATTTATTACCGAAAGATGTACAACCAAACTTGGGTCCGGATGCAACTGGTTTAGGACAAATATTCTGGTATACCCTAGAGGGCAGGGACCAAGAGGGTTCTGTTACCGGAGGTTGGAATTTACAAGAATTACGTAGTATACAGGATTTTTATGTTAAGAATGCGCTTGCATCCACCAAGGGGGTATCGGAGGTAGCTTCTATTGGTGGTTTTGTAAAGGAGTATCAAATCGATATAAAACCTGAATTTTTAAAACAATATGGTATTTCTTTAAATCAAGTTGTAAACGCAGTAAGGTCAAGTAACAGGGATATTGGTGCGCAAACCATAGAAATAAATAGAGCGGAGTATTTTGTTAGAGGGCTGGGTTATATTAAGACAATCGAGGATATAGAAAATACTGCAGTGGTATCCAACAACCTAACACCTATCTATATTAAGGATATTGCAAATGTTACTGTAGGACCAGCAGTGAGAAGAGGTATTTTAGACAAAGGAGGCGCTGAGGTGGTCGGCGGAGTCGTAACTTCTGGTTATGACGCGAATCCATTGGAAGTTTCAAAAAAAATTAAGAATAAAATTCAGGAAATAAGTTACGGCTTACCTCGTAAGGAACTTAAGGATGGGAGGGTTTCACAACTTACAATAGTTCCTTTTTATGACCGCTCTGTATTGATTAAAGAATCACTTAAAACTTTGGGTGATGCTTTGTTGTTTGAGATACTCATCGCCATACTTATTGTAGTTCTCATGCTAAGAAATCTAAAGGTTTCTTTTTTGATTTCGGGCTTGATGCCGTTAGCAGTGCTATTCGTTTTTATAGCTATGAAATTTTTTAAGGTGGAAGCCAATATTGTAGCTTTATCTGGAATAGCCATAGCAATTGGAACTATGGTAGACATGGGTATTATACTATTAGAAAACGTAGTTAGGCACCAAAAGAAATCCCCTAAGTTCAGCATAGAGAAAACCGTGCTCAACGCAACAAGAGAAGTATCCGGAGCCATATTAACTGCTGGTCTAACCACTATAGTAAGCTTCATTCCTGTGTTTGCCCTTTCCGGAGCTGAGGGGAAGTTATTTGCACCTTTAGCTTTTACTAAAACTGTTGCTTTATCTGCTGCCATTTTAATTTCTCTTTTTATTTTACCACCAATCGCTTCTTTAGTTCTGAAAAGAAATGAGAATCAAAATCTTCGATTTATTGGCTCCGTCTTGCTACTTTTTTTTGGTATACTAGCAATTACATTCTCCAATTATTTAGGCTTTATCTTAGTTGTTTTTGGAATTTTAGGTTTACTTTATTTTTATGGAAAGATAGATATGGAGCGCTATAAAAAACTAAATTTTTGGACCTCCTTATTAGTTCTCTTTTCATTGTTAGCCGTTTATTGGAGGCCTTTAGGATTTGAATATAATATACTCTTAAACATTATTTTCATTCTTTTTATTACAGGCTTGGTTTTACTTCCTATTTATTTATTGATACATAAATACGAGCAGTTTCTCCGTTGGGTTTTAGAACATAAGAAAACTAGCTTAAGTATTCCTATTGTTATTGTTTTTCTTGGCTTTTTCGCCTTTTTAAGTATGGAGAAAGAATTTATGCCAACATTGAATGAAGGGGATTTTTTGCTAATGCCTACCTCTTTGCCGCAAGCAGGAGTAGAAGAGAACAATGCGGTACTTAAAAAGCTTGATATGGCTGTTTCTAATATACCAGAGATAGCCTTTGTAGTGGGAAAAGCAGGTAGGGTAGAATCTGCATTAGATCCTGCACCGCTATCCATGTATGAAAATCTGATTTCTTATAAAACGGAATTTATATTGGATACCAACGGAAAGCCCTTAACGTTTGAGACCGATGGTGTAGGAAAATTCAAGACAGTAACTGGAGCACTTATTTCTACTGGAGAATCAGTGACAAAAAAGGATTTGATTCTATCTAATAATGGGAAATTTTATAGAAACTGGAGAACACATGTCCGAAATGAGGACGATATTTGGGAGGAAATAATCAAAGTAACAAAATTACCAGGCGTTACCTCGGCACCTAGGTTACAGCCCATAGAAACTCGCCTAGTCATGCTACAGACCGGAATGCGAAGTGCTATGGGAATTAAAATTCAGGGACAATCCATAGAAGATATTGAGAACTTTGGTCTTTTGTTGGAACAAGAATTAAAGTTGGTAGAAGGGGTAGCTCCAGAATCTATATTTGCCGATAGGATAACAGGCAAACCTTATATTATTATTGATATAGACAGGGAAAAAGTGGCAAGGTATGGTCTCTCTATTGAAGATATCCAGCAAACTATAGAGGTAGGAGTAGGAGGTAAGGTTCTGGCACAAACGGTTGAAGGTAGAGAGCGATATGGAATACGGGTTAGATACCCTCAGGAACTAAGGAGCTCTCCAGAGGATTTAGCATCCATTTATGTTTCAATTGCTGATGGAGCATCCTTACCGTTAAGCGAGTTCGTAGCTATTAGGTACGAAAAAGGACCACAAAGTATTAAGAGTGAAGATGGTTTTTTAGTCGGTTATGTCATATTTGATAAAACAACGGATGTTTCTGAAATTACAGCTGTTGAAAATGCGAGCCGGTTTATTCAGGAAAGAATACGAACAAAGGATATTGAGGTACCGGTTGGAGTTCGTTTTGAATTTAGTGGCAACTATGAGAATTATGTACGTTCCCAAAAGACCCTTAGTTTTGTAATACCGCTAGTTCTTTTGGTTATCTTTTTAATACTCTATTTACAGTTTAAGTCAATCAAAATATCATTTATGGTATTTTCTGGTGTTACAGTTGCATTCGCAGGAGGTTTTATTTTAATGTGGTTTTTCGGCCAATCATGGTTTCTTAATATAAATATTGGAAATTTTAGTTTTCAAGAGCTTTTCAATATTAGAGCCGTTAATTTGAGCGTAGCTGTTTGGGTCGGATTCATAGCACTTTTTGGAATTTCTACGGACGATGGGGTTATTATGGCCACCTATTTAAAACAATCCTTTAAAGAACAAAATCCAAGTAGTATTGTAGGGATAAGAAAGGCAACTATAGCTGCAGGTAAAAGGCGTATTAGACCTTGCTTAATGACAACTGCAACCACCATACTGGCCTTGATCCCTATTTTAACAGCAACTGGTAAAGGGAGCAATATCATGATACCAATGGCTATTCCTTGTTTAGGGGGAATGCTTATGGTATTAATTACACTATTTATCGTCCCCTTGCTTTTTAGTTGGGAAAAAGAAGTATATTTAAATAAGACGCAAAACCTTAGTAATTAGTATTTTATGTTAAAAAAAATCGGCATTTATAGTATTTTTTTGGTATCCGGTTTATTGTTGGGGTACGTTTTATTCATGCCTAAAGAAAAGACCTCTGTTGCTCCTTCCTTATCAACTTCTGAAACAGTTGGTAAATGGACCTGTTCCATGCATCCAAAGGTAGCGGGCAAGGAAAATGGCAGTTGTCCCCTATGTGCCATGGATTTGATTTTTATGGATACTCATGTAGAGTCTGAAGTATCTGAAACACAGTTTAGAATGACAAAGGATGCCATAGCTTTGGCAAATGTTCAGACATCAACAGTATCTTATGCCAATACTGACGATAGTTTACTTTTATTATCGGGCGTGATTACAACCAATAGGGAAACCGATGCAGTTCAAACCACCTTGTTGGACGGTAGAATCGAAGATTTTTATATCAATTCGGTAGGAAAGAAGGTTAGGAAAGGACAGCGAATAGGTATCATGTATTCCCCGGAGCTATATCTTGCACAGGATAAGTTGTTATCATCTGTATCCTACAAGGAAAAAAATATGAAGCTGTATTTAGCTGCAAGAAATACACTTGGCTTATGGAAAATGACCGACACACAAATTGATGAGCTAATTCGAAGTAAAAAGCCACAAATCAATTTCCCACTTTATGCAGACGTAAACGGAACCGTTACCGAGGTTTTTGCTTTAGAAGGCAACTATTTTAAGCAGGGCGATGTATTGTTCAATACTTCCGATTTAAGAACCGTCTGGGCAGTGTTTGATGCTTATGAAACCCAATTAAATTCTTTGAGGGTAGGACAAGAAATTACTTTGGAATCAACGGCTGCAACACGTAAGAGGCTAAAGGCTAAAATAGCTTTTATAGAACCAGTTTTAAATGAACTAAAACGAACAGCGACCGTTAGGGTGGTTATCCCAAACAAAAATAATCTTTTAAAGCCGGGGATGGTCGTAAAGGGTAAAATTAATAACCTTATGGTTGACAAAACTATAATTGCAGTGCCTAGGACAGCTGTTCTTTGGACAGGAAAGCGCTCATTGGTCTATAAAAAAGTGTCTGAAAACGAACCTATTTTTGAACTCACGGAAGTGTTATTAGGAAGGCGTTTAGGCGAATCGTACGAAGTTTTAGACGGCTTGCATATCAATGAAATAATTGTTAGCGAGGGTGCTTTTACAGTAGATGCGGCAGCCCAGTTAAGTGGTAAGAAATCTATGATGTTTAATTCTGAAAGGGTAGAAGCTAGCATGAAAAAAGGGATAAATCCGCCTGTTAATATGCAGGATAGGAAGGATAATATAAATACAGATATTACCCCAGAAATCAGTTTAGAGTAGAATTAGATGCCTATATGTTGTTAAAGGATGCTTTTGTAGCTTCAAAACCGGCCAAGGTTAAACAATATGCAGAAGATTTGTCGGCATCCTTCCGTAGCGCAAAAATTAAAACGAATGATTGTAATCCTGTTTCTAAAATAGTCGCTGTAACAGCGCATTTGGAAAAAATAAGGGTTACAAATAATCTGAGGCAGCAAAGAAAAGCATTTAAACAGGTGTCTGAGGACATGCTTAAATTAATGTCAACTAGTAAAGTTCATGATTCCGCTATTTATGTTCAACATTGCGATTGTGCGGAAAATTATAAAGCTGCTAGTTGGCTCAGTTATCAGGAACAAATCAAAAACCCTTTTTTTGTTAATTAAATGTTAACCTGCGGCATGGTAGAGCAGGTTATCTAGTTAATACTACTTCCTTTTCTTAATATTCGAAAAGAATCAATAGGGTAAACTAATCAAATTTGAAGTCTAATTTTACTCACTACTTTATAAGTTTAAAAGCTTTTTCAATTGATTTTCCGCTTATTCTTAAAATGAAATAACCAGAATCTAAATTAGAGGTAGTAATGGTAATAATACCTTCTTCTGTGTTATGGCTTTCGTGTAAGAATAATTTACCAGTTATAGAGAACAACGAAATTTCTATTTGTTCATTTGTTAATTTACTTACATCAACCGAGACAAAATCATTAATAGGGTTCGGATATACTATAAAAGCATCCTTCATAACTATAGTTTCTTCATATGATCCTTGACAAGTAATATCAGAAGTAACTTCTAATATATTTACATTTTTATCCAAGTCAAGAGTAATTTCTTCAAGTTCTGTTTCTATTTGTTTTTCATTTAAGGCTATGAAATATATTTTTGCACCTCTAAGGTTTAAGGTAATACTTGTTCCGCTACCGCTTAGGGTAGATTGGACTTCAAGAGATTCTGTGGCATCAATAGTAATGGTAAAGCAGCTTTCCAGATTAGGTAGCGATATTGCCGTAATACACAGGGTATAAATTCCCGTATCCAAATTTGGGATTTCTAAGGAGCTAGTAAGCGTATAGGTGCTCATATTTTGTTCTGTAATCGACAGCGAAACCAAATACTCATTGGGAACTGTAGAAGCCAGATTTATTTGTCCATTTACATTGGTAACACAAGAATTGGGTGTAGTTGTAATGGAAAATTGACCATCGGGAAAACGAGCGGATGCACAGCCACTTGAATTTACACTTTCGCCTACGGGAGTATTTGGGCAACTATCTTCAGTATCCACGACGCCGTCATTATCGGAGTCATTAGTAGTGGAAGCATTGATTGTAACTTCTAGTGCTGCAAGGCAGCCTTGTGTTGTAGTGAATAGATAGGTGCCGGATAAACTGGTAGTCACACTTTCCAAACTATAGTCACCGGTGACTTCTTGCCCATTAGGTAATGTTATGGTAAAATCTGTCGTATTGGGCAGAATACTTAACACTAGCCTATTGCCTTCATCTATTGTCAATGCATTGTTTCCACTACTCCAAACACCGTTAATTTGGTATTCGGGACTAACACTGCTTTCAGAACAAAATACTTCTGACCAGAGGGCAATATTGTTATCCGCCAATCCACCGGCCGTACTAAAATTTCCACCAACCGATAATTCGTTTTGGTTAATGGAAAGGTATAGGGTTTGTATACTTGAATTTGTGCCCACTTGGGTATTAGGTCCAAGGGCTTCCCATCCGCGATTTGTGCTCCATCGGGCGATATTATTGACTATTTTATTGTTATTTTCCGTATCACTAGCTGTTTCAAAGTTTCCGGCCACATAAATATAGTTACCATCGGATGCGATGGTATTTACACTGCCGCTTAAACCAAAACCTAGTCTTTCCCAACTATTATTTAATAAATTCCAACGCGCTATTCTATTGGCGGTGCTATTGCCTGCCAAGTTAAAATTACCGCCCGCATAGACAAAGTTATCAACCACTGTGATGGCTTGCACAAAGCCGCTAGTGCCTTCTCCCAGCCCGGACCAATTGGAGCCGTTCCATTGCGCAATTCGTGCAGCAGGAATATTTCCTGCGGCATCAAAATTCCCTCCTATGTACAAGTTATTGTTGTCATCAAAGGCTAAAGACCTTACTTCATTGTTGGTGCCGGATACGCCGGTGGAACTATCTGTTAACGCGGTCCATGAGCTATTTTGCCAAATTGCTATGTTGTTTACGGTAACTAATCCTGCATCTGAAAAAACACCGCCAACAAACAGATTTTCTTCGATATCAAATTCTAATGCCAATACAGGGCCGTTTGTTCCGTTCCCTAAATCA
>JBLICT010000171.1:0-7089 GCA_047632415.1 Maribacter sp. | reverse complement strand
TGTTGTAATCCTATTTTAAGATTGCCAAGTTGATTTTGTAAGTTTGAGGAAGTACTATTCTATTTTTATTAAAATCCATATAGAACAAAGGCAGGCAAATTATTGCCTGCCTTTATCTCAAACTAACTCAAAACTAACTCAAACAAATACTTAATATCCTTGATTTTGCTCCAAGAACCCGTCTATTCCAGATGCGGCATCGACTGCACTTTGGGGAATGGGAAACAATCGCTTGTTTGGATCTGAATCTGTTTTCTCTGTCCAAGAATCTTCATAAGTTCCAAAACGAATTTGGTCTCCTCTTCTAAAACCTTCCCAGTACAATTCAAAACCACGTTCCCTAAGTAAGATGTCTGTATCAATAGCCGCTAGTGCTGGTGGTGTCTGATCTGGTCTCGCTGTTCTACCAGCTCTTAAGGTGTTTACATCTGCCAATGCGCCTCCGGCATCTCCGTTTCTTAATTTGGCTTCTGCGCGCATCAAATAAATCTCACCAAGTCGCATTAGTACCAAATCTACACTACTAAAATGATTCCCATTATTAGATGTACGACTAAATTGATATTTCGCACACCTGTACCCTGTATTATGGTAAGAACCTTCCGTTGAAAAATCGATTTCCAAAGTATGGTCTATATAACCCACATCGCGAGCAGGACTATTACCTGTCCTTAATTGAAGCGGATAAATACTTACACCACCATCGCAGGTAAAGAAAGTTCCATCTTCTTGCTTTCTAGGACCCCAAGTAATACCTCTTATGACACCTCTGTCCATTTCGAAATCTGTAGGAGTTATGCAATAGAAGTTGTCCTGGTCGTTTAAAGGAGACAGCCCTGTAAGGTCTTGTAATTCTTCTGGTACAATGGTGTTTCTTTGAAAAAACCGTGCATCTGCATCGGCAGGGTCAACCGCACCATAGGCATCAACCCATGACTGAAAAAAGTCAGGAGTAAATGCAGGGCCATCTGTACCATCTGCGCTAGGGAATTCAGGTCTTGGAAACATATCACCTGAAACTGACCAGTAGGCCCAACGGCTGTGTTCCTCTCTTAACTGTCCTCTTTGGTCCAAAGCGAATATAAGTTCTGGATTACTGTTGTTATCATCATTGAACAGTTCAAAATATTCTGGAGATAGTGAAAAATTCCCAGAGTTTATGATATTGTTTGTATACTGAATTACTGCGTCCATATCTTCTGATGTAAAGCTGGGGGTGCCATACGGATCTCTATACACCGCCGCGTTTAGATGTAGCCTAGCCAAAAGTCCCCAAACCGCAGCTTGGGTAATTCTTCCAGGAGCTCTGGTCGTATTGATAACATCCACCACGGAAAGTAATTCACTTTGAATATAACCAATGGCTTCCTCTCCGCGTATAACCTCAGAAAGCTCACTTGAGATTTCTTTTCTTAACACTAAGCCCCAACTATCTAACATCATCATGTTCAAATAAGCACGGAGTGCAATCATTTCATGCAAAGCAGCAGTTGCTTCGGAATCTCCTTCTTCAGCTAAGGGTCTTAAGACTTCTATGGCGGATAAAGTTCTGGAAATATTCGTAGTCACCAGATTCCAACCATCACCAATTAAATCATTTGTTGGGGTAAAGCTATGTTGGTGCGTGGCAATGAACTTACCTCCATCGAACCAATCTTCACCTCCTCGGTAGGGTAGTATGGCCTCATCGGAGGGGAGTAGTTGTAGTCCGTAATAATTGGTGTGTCTCCAAACTTGTGAGATATAACCATAAGCCGGGGCTATGGCACCACTAATCACCTCAGCTTGCCCTCCAAATTCGGCTTCGTCCAATCGTTCTTCTTGCAGGTCGGTACAGCTCCATTGTAAAAGAAATCCCAAAGCAAGTGTTAAAATTACTATTCTATTTTTCATGTGAAACATTTTTTTTTGATTAAAAAGATACATTTAAACCTACTAACAAAGTTCTAGGAGCAGGATACGTAAAGCGGTCTATGCCAAATGTTTGAATTCCATCTGCAGCCTGTCCTGTATTAACTTCAGGATCAAATCCGGAGTAATCGCTTATAACAAAAAGATTTTGTCCCGTTATTGTTAACCTAAAACTATCTGCCCAATCAGCGAGACCAATTTTGGAAGCTCTAAGGGTATAGCCCAATGTAGCATTATTAAGTCTTAAGAAACTACCATCCTCTAAATATCTAGTAGAAACTTCATTGGAATTGGTATCTATCTCGTTGGGAAACTCAACAGCAAATGGTGTTGTATTCAAACTTCTGGCCAGTTGCCCTCTGGAAAATAATGTCATTGCCGTATGGTTATAAATTTTATTGCCAGATACGCCATTAAAATTGAACCCAAGATCAAACTCTTTGTAATTGAATTTAAAATAAAAAGCGTACAACACATCTGGGAGTGCACTTCCGGCCACAATTCTATCATTGTCTAAAGATTCGCCATCTTGCACAACATCCGTAAACAAGTTTCTGCCATCGTCACCTATTCCAATGAATTCTTTCATAAAAAAAGAACCTATGGGCTCATTGTTTATGTAGCCGTTTATAGTTGCACCAGTTTGGCCCGCACCTTGGGCGGATCCTGTGGTTATAACGGAAAATGGAGAATTTTCTACTCGGTTATCCGTATAGGTAAAATTACCTCCTATATTAAAGGTAAAGTCTTCTGTAAAGTTACCCCGATAATCCAGTGCTATTTCAACTCCAGTATTCTTTATTTCCATGCCTTCTAAGTTAGTCCATATCTTTTCTGTAGGCTGGATAGGATCTGTCCTATTAGAAAAATTGACCACATCACTTGTAACTTTATTGAAGAAATCCAAAGAACCTGTTATTTTGTTTCTAAACATCCCAAAATCTAGACCTACATTGGTTTGCGTTGTAACTTCCCATTTTAAATCTGGGAAGGCTGTTCTTACCGGTACGGTGCCAAAAGGATAGTCTGCCAAAGACACTTCATCTCCGCCAATAGGATAAGTATCAAAGTCTAATCGCGAATCTACGTAACTGGCCAAACTTACTTTACTTGGAATACCGTCCTGGTTTCCCGTTTGTCCCCAACTGGCACGTAACTTTAAGTTCGTGAATATAGTACTGTCCTCCATAAAGCTTTCCTTGTCAAGATTCCAACCTAAGGCAACAGCGGGGAAGTATCCGTACTTGTTATTATCGCCAAACTTGGAGGAGCCGTCTGCTCTCAAGGTTGCCGTAAAAATATATTTATCTGCATACCCATAATTTACCCTACCGAAGAAAGATTGTTGTTCATTAATAAAAGCATCTGAAAGCAATGTAGTAGGAAATAGGGTACTACTAATCTGGTCTTGGAACTTTGGTTCAATACCATTGTCAGCAAAACCCTCTAGCTCAAATCGCTTTCGTTCAAATGAAGTTTCTTGGTAGGAATGGCCACCTAGTAAGGTTACATTATGTTTTCCTTTTTCAAAGGTGTACGTTAATGTATTCTCTATTAGGGTATTACTGTTTATCGTAGCTATCGCATTTAAAAAGCCAAACTCAAAACCCTCAATTAAATTAAAAGGAGTTCGTTGCTCGTCTCTATTCGTAGAGCTATAATCTACACCTAGGTTTATTTTGTATACCAGTCCCTTTACAATTTCATATGAAGGAGCAATGTTGGCCAGGATACGGTTGTTCACCGCTTCGTCCGAAAATATCCTGTTTCGCACTAACGGATTTAAGCGTTCATCAAAAAAGCTTGGTTCGCCATTCGTTAATGGTGGAAGCGTTGGATTCAGCGATAACATGTCAACTACTGTATTGTTGGCATCAGGACGTTCATTCAACGTTCTGGATGCTGTTAAATTCAAATCTACATTAAATCGACCTTTAAGCGCTTTTTGGGTAAGATTCACGCGGCCAGAGTAACGTTTTAGCGAACTGTTGTAAAAGGTTCCCTGTTGATCATCCACACCGGTAGAGACAAAGTATGAAGATTTATCAGCTGTACCTCCGCTCATGGAAAAGTTAACGTTTTTGGAAATCCCTGTTCTAGTCAATTCATCTTGCCAATCCGTGTTTGCACCTGCATCGAACAAGGTTCCTCCAACAGCGGCAACTTGATTTCTGAACTCACCAGCGCTAAAAACATCCATAGGATTTGCAATAGTGGAAAAGGCTGTTGAAACATTAAGGTTCATTTCGGTCTTTCCTGCTTTTCCTTTTTTAGTTGTTATTACAATAACCCCATTGGCGGCACGCGCTCCGTATATTGCAGTAGCGGATGCATCTTTTAAAACATCCATAGAAGCAATGTCCTGTGGATTAATAAAATTCAGAGGGTTAGAGGCTAGTCCCGTATCTGAATTGTCAATAACAAAACCATCTACCACAAATAGTGGAGTCGTACCCGATCGTAAACTTCCAACACCTCTAATTATAATATTTTGAGCAGCGCCGGGCTCTCCACTAACGTTGGATACATTAACACCTGCCAATTTACCTTGTAACAGCTGCCCTGGATTAGAAACGACCCCTTGGTTGAAGTTTTCACTTTTAATTGAACCGATTGCTCCGGTTACATCTGACTTCTTTTGAACACCGTATCCTACCACAACCACATCTTCTAACTGGGTTGCATCTTCTGTCAGTTGTACGGTAATACTACTTTGTCCGTTTACAGCAGCCTCCATGGTTGAATACCCAATGTAAGAAAACTCTAATACCACATTTCCATTGGCTACATTAATAGAAAAATTTCCATCAAAATCTGTAGTTGTGCCATTCGTTGTTCCTTTTTCCAAGACCGTTGCCCCAGGTAAAGGGATGTTTTGTTCATCGGTTACGGTGCCCGTTACCGATGTCTGAGCCCATGAAATCGAAACGATTCCGAGCGAGAAAATCAGCATTAAAAATTTAATTTTCTTCATTTTTGATTGTTTAGATTAGTTATTCTTAAACCAAATAACAATAAAATTATGATGCCCGGAATTAATTGATGCAAAAACTCTATGCAAACGTTTGCACTGCTTTACACCCTGTTAATACAGATTTAAACATTTGGAAACGTTGTGTTTATAAATTTGTGTTAGGAGATGTGTAACAATATGCGAAACTATTATTAGACCTAAATTTAAGTTGATTCTATAAAGTTTGTAGGTTTTATTAAGGGAGAAACAGCAAATTAGCAGGTATGCCTTGTATTGGAACCATCTGGCACTGAGAGAATGGATTTAACCTAGCTCCTATTTCTTAATTTGGATACTAAATAACACCATGGTTCGTGCCACGGATAATTTAAGGTAGTTTAGTTTTTCAGTTGTTCCAGGATCTCGATCATTTACTCCAACTAATATTTCGTTACTATATGATTTTTCCAATTACTAAAATTAGTAGCATATCGTGTTAATTGTAAACGTTGAAATTCTTATTTTGATTACGTTTTGATTTTTGAGTACTAAAATGCAAAGCTTTGCATTCTTCAGCAGCTAATATGGTGTTAGGGAAGCTTACATTTGTATGGTATGGCTACTTTCTAGTTTTTGTTATATTACCAGTATACGTTTCACTAATTACATATAGATTATGTTAAAACGCTGTTCTTTCTTTCTTGTTCTTGGTTTATCCATGCAACTTATTTCCGCACAATCCTTTAAGGTTCATTCCCATAATGATTATTTACAAGAAGTACCTTTTTGGAGTGCTTATGCCAATGGCGTCAATTCTATTGAGATAGATGTTTTTTTAAAAGAAGGGAAGCTTTATGTTGCTCACGCAGAATCTGATATTGTACTGGATCGCACGCTCCAAACCTTGTATTTGAAACCTATTGAAAACATGAGGTCATTACAATTAGGAAAAGGTCAGCCCCTACAAATACTAGTAGATATTAAGTCTGAAGCCTATACTACATTGAGCCAATTGGTTTTAGTCCTAGATAAATATTCTGAAATTATTAGTGATATATCTATTGTGATTTCTGGAAACCGCCCTAAAGTTGAAGATTATTTTAATTATCCAGCATACATAAGCTTTGATTACCAAAGTTTGGAGGCCCCCAAAGACAAAAAAGTTTGGGATAAAGTGGCGTTGATTAGCCTTAATTTTAAAAACTTTTCATCTTGGAACGGTAAAGGTAAATTGACCTTAGTCGATTATAAAAAGGTGAAATCTACTATAGATAAAGCACATACTTATACTAAACCCTTTCGCTTTTGGGGTACTCCCGATTCCAAAACGGCGTGGAAGGCTTTCTTAGATCTTGGGGTAGATTTTATAAATACAGATATGCCTTATGCCTCAACCTCTTATTTGAATACCTTGAATAGTCGTGTTTATTACAATACCGAAAGATCGGAAGTATATAAGCCAAACTATAGATCAGATCAACAGGATACTGAAGTAAAGAATATTATTTTATTAATTGGAGACGGTAATGGGCTTACCCAAATTTCATCTTCTGTGCTAGCCAACGGTGGAGCCTTGACACTTACCCAGTTTAAGAGTATTGGTTTGTTAAAAACACAATCGGCCGATGATTTCACAACAGATTCAGCTGCGGCCGGAACAGCTATAGCTACTGGTGTAAAGACAAACAACCGTGCCATTGGAGTAGATAGTTTGGGTAGCCCGGTGATGAATCTAACGGAAGTACTGCATGAAAAGGGCTTTCTCTCTGGCTGTATAACTACTGATGAGATTACGGGGGCCACGCCCTCAGCTTTTTATGCACACAGAACAGATCGTTCTGATAGGGACGGAATTATTTCAGACTTATATAAAAGCAAACTTTCTCTTCTTATTGGTGGTGGTGCTACATCTGTTGCTAGTGGTATAAATGAAATAGGTTTTGTGATAGCGGAAAGTAGTGATGATATAAATACAAGTAAGGAAAAACGAGTAGCACATTTTTTATCACAGGAAGGCGTTCCAAGTATTCTAGAAGGTCGTGGAGCAGCGCTAGCAAAAGCTACAAAAAATAGTCTGACTTTTTTAAATAATAAAAACAAACCTTTTTTCTTAATGGTAGAAGGTGCTCAAATTGATAGTTATGGCCATTATAATAATGTACCAGGAATTGTATCTGAGGGTATCGATTTTGATCGCGCCATTACAGAGGCTGTTAAATTTGCAG
>JBLICT010000170.1:0-7172 GCA_047632415.1 Maribacter sp. | reverse complement strand
CAAAAACATGGCACATATCTATGATTTTGATGGTGATGGTGATTTGGATCTTTTTGGTACTGAGGGTACTTACCCGGCGGGCTTTGAGTTGGTTTGGGCCGAGAACGATGGTTCAGGTAACTTTACAGTTCACACGAACATTCCAGCGGGTACAACGACACATGGCGAGCCTTTTATTGCGGGTTTGGCTGGCGGTAATTATGATGCTTCTAATGGAGGTCTTTACCAAATGGCAATTACATGGAACGGAGGCGAACTAGGTAATTCAGAAGTACAGATGGTTACGGTTCCTTCAGACCCGATTAACGGTACTTGGACTGTTGAAAATATTCATCCTACTTCTTTGGGAGAAGGATTGAGTAATGGCGATATTGACGACGATGGTGACTTAGACCTTTTTCAGGCGGGCAATTGGCTTCGTAACGACATAGATATTGATGGTAGTTGGACACTTTTTTCAACAGGCATTACGTTTCCAACAACCTTTGACAGAAATCGTTTGGCCGATATCGATAGGGATGGAGATTTGGATGGTGTTGTTGGCCAGATTGGTCAGAGTCAAGAACTGGCATGGTTCGAGGCCCCTTCGGACCCTGAACAAAATTGGATTAAGAATACGATAGACCCAGATATTGATGCTGTCTTAAGTCTAGAGGTTATAGACATGGATTTTGATGGTGATTTGGATGTAATAGTCGGGGAATGGCGAAATCAATACAAGCTCTTTGGTTTTGAGAACGATTTATGTAACAGCGGAACATGGATAAAGTATGAAATAAATAGTGGCGGTGTAGCCAATCGTGAACATCACGATGGTACCCAGGTTACGGATATAGACAATGATGGTGATTTGGATATTATCTCAATGGGATGGACCAATCCAGTGCCAAGGATTTATGAGAATACTACTTTATCGCCCACGAACCGTTTTCCTACTGCCAATGCGGGTGAGGATCAAGAGTTGTCCTTACCGACGAATAGTATTGTGTTACTGGGCAGTGGCACGGACCCCGATGGCGGTTCGATTGTTGGTTACCAATGGAACCAGGAGAGCGGTCCAAGCACTGCTAGTTTATCTGGAGAGACTACCTCTGATGTAACTGTAGGCAGTTTGGTTGCGGGGAGCTATGTATTCCGTTTGACGGTAACCGATGACGAGGGAGACACTGATTTTGATGATGTCACTGTCACGATATCAGAACAAGGACAAGACGAGTTTTGGTTAGAGGCTGAGTGCGCTGTTGTTGGTTCCAATTGGATTGTCGTAAATGATGTTGCTGCTTCCGGGGGTCAGTATCTTTTACCACCTAGCGGTAACAGCACCACACCACCAACAGATGTAAACTCGATAGTATCGTTTAATATTAATGTTTTGACTGCTGGTACATACAAGGTGTACGGTCATGTAAGTGTTCCTAGTGGTAGTGATGACAGTTTTTGGGTAAGGGCCAATGGAGGCAGCTGGGTAAGTTGGAACACCATACCTGGTAGTAGCGCATTTAGTTGGCACCAAATCCATAGGAGTCCGGTAGGCCCTGACTTTGTGACCTATCCACTTTCTGTAGGTTCAAACACTATAGAGTTTGCTCATCGAGAGGATGGAGCAGGACTGGATAAGGTTTATATTACTTTGAACGGTAATACACCAACAGGTTTGGGCAGTAACGACCCAAATTGTAATGGGACGTTTCAAGCAAAAATTAGTACAACAGATTACGGCATAAACAATGCTAAAGAACAATCTGAGAATCTTATAAGTATATTCCCTAACCCTTCAACTATTCAAACTCAAATTTCAATGAGTGACAAGAATTCACAAATATCTAGAATATATATATACGATATAGTCGGTAAAATTGTAAGACAGTTAGAAGGAAGTCAATTAAAAAATAATGGAGAAGACTATCAATTGGATGTAACTGGTCTTGAAGAAGGTGTCTACTTTGTGAAATGTTGGTTTAAAGATAATTCAATACCCAGTACCAAGAAATTGTTAGTGCGTAAATAAAGTTAAAAGTATTACATAATTATAGGTAATAAAACAAAGTATCTCAGCTAATTTCTTTGTATTATAAATTGGCTGTATGAAAAAACAGAAACCTATATATGTTATTTAAGGAAATTTATTAGAATCAAATATTTAAGTAAAAGAATGTATAAAAATTATAGAGCTAAAAAAATTTTAGCTCTATAATACCTAATTGATAATTGTCTAAAAAATAACGTTAATATCATATTTTTTTCAAAAACTGATGAAATTCTGCAATACCTTATAGCCTATCTGTAACCTGTTCTCTTGGTAGTATACTTTTTATATCATACACCACAGAGGTAGCGTTATTTTTTAATGTTGTCAAATCAATGTTTAGGAACTCAGTATGACTTACTGCCAAGATAATCCCATCATAGCGTATAGTAGGTTTTTCAAGTAAAGAAATATTATATACAGCTTTCACCTCTTCTTTATTCGCTTTAGGATCGTAAACATCAACTAACGCTTCAAAATCCTCCAATTCTGTCACTAAATCTATGATTCTGGAGTTACGTATATCAGAGCAATTTTCTTTAAAAGTAATGCCCAACACCAAAATTTTAGACCCTTTTACCTTGATGTCGTGTTTCACCAATAGTTTAATAACTTTATGGGCTACGAACTTGCCCATATTGTCATTGACACGTCTACCGGAGAGTATGACGTCTGGGTGGTAGCCTAAACTTTCCGCTTTATGGGTTAAGTAATAGGGGTCAACACCAATACAGTGCCCACCAACCAAACCAGGTCTAAAGGGTAAAAAATTCCATTTACTACCTGCAGCTTCCAAAACCTCAAGAGTATCTATTGATAATCTATCAAAAATGAGTGCTAGTTCGTTGATTAAGGAAATATTCAAATCTCGTTGAATATTTTCTATAATTTTTGACGCTTCTGCCACTTTAATGCTCGATGCTTTATGTGTCCCTACCTTAACTATAGTTTTGTACAACTCATCAACTACTGTAGCTATTACGTCAGTGCTTCCTGAGGTCACTTTAACAATGTTGTGTACTTTTCTTTTTTTATCACCCGGATTAATACGTTCAGGAGAATATCCACAATAAAAGTCCATATTAAATTTTAGACCACTTGTTTTTTCTAATACCGGGACGCATTCTTCTTCCGTACATCCTGGGTATACAGTGGACTCATAAATTACCAAAGCTCCTTTTTTTAGACATTTACCAACCAAAGCGCTGGCAGATAAAAGATGGCTTAAATCTGGCTGTTTAAACTTATCAATGGGCGTAGGTACGGTAATAATAAAGATGTCGAGTTGTAGTAAATCTTTTTCATCACTTGTAAAAACCAAGTCCGTGGCCTTTAATCGCTGTTCATCAATTTCGCTAGTGGTATCTATTCCATTTTTTAAATCTTTAATCCTCCCAGAGTTTATATCATAACCAACAACGTTAAAATTATTTTCAGAGAATTCTATGGCCAATGGTAGTCCTACATACCCTAATCCTATGATTCCTATTTTTTTATTTTTCATATCCGTAAAAAGTTAATTTTGAATGAAAGTGTTAGAAGTTCTTTCAATAACTGGTAATAAAAG
The DNA here is from genome assembly GCA_047632415.1 of Maribacter sp. Taxonomy (GTDB): domain Bacteria; phylum Bacteroidota; class Bacteroidia; order Flavobacteriales; family Flavobacteriaceae; genus Maribacter. Next base: position 3,579 of record JBLICT010000170.1, on the reverse strand, counting down.
ATTAAGTACTCTAGAAGAAATTTTTATTTCTTTCAAATGCTTTAACTGATTTAAATTATGAACATCCGTAGCAATGAAATCAATCATATTTAGTTTTAAAAGTGTATGTGCTGTTTTTTGAACATGTTTACCATAATAATCTCCTAAAGAAAGAAAATTCAATTGATATAGTAGCCCTTTATTTTTAATGCGTTCATATTTATCTAGATTGTTCTGTAAAAACACATAACGTTCAGGATGGGCAAGGATTGGAAATAAATTTTTATTTGCTATTTTTTGAATGGCTTCATCAAAATTAATAGAAGGTTGTAGGTATGACATTTCTATCAGAATATAATTGCTATCAAGCGGCATAAATTCATTTTTTTCTAACAGCGATTCAAAACCGGAATCTATCATATGCTCTGCAGCAGCTTGTACACGAACATGGGGTAAATTGTTAGTCTTTAGTTCATTTTGAACTAGGGATAATGCATTTTGTATGGTCTCATGGTTGTTAGGGTAATAGTTTTCCATGATATGCGGCGTACAAATGAAATTAGTGATTCCAAATGCGCCCATACCTTGTATCAAACACAGAGATTCTTCAACTTTCTTTGCGCCGTCATCTATACCAGGGAGTATATGGTTATGGATATCGGTGAAGCCATCTAGATAATCAACAAGAAACTTTTTTTTGACGAAAAAATCGAACATGAATCGAGGTGTTTTTTAATACCTTCAAAGTTAACACAATACAACGGATTTTAATTTTTTCTATTGTACGTTGGTGTTGGTGTTGGTGTTGGTGTTGGTGTTGGTGTTGGTGTAGGTGTAGGTGTTAGTGGGTAGTTGGTATAGGGTAGTGAAAAAAGTAGGCAGTAGCAGTTTTCTGTGGGCAGTAGTATTTAGTGAACAGTAAAAGAGTGGGTAGTCTGTAGGCGTTAGCCGATAGTAAAGAAGTAGTTAGTAAAAAGTACTCAGGTAGTGGAGGTTGGGTAAAAGAGTAAACAGTAAAAAGTATGTACCAGTCAGTTCTTTTAGAATCATATAAGCTGAAAAACCTACCCCTAACCCCTCCAAGGAGGGGGTGAATCCTCTAAGGAAAACTGATTTTAATACATCTAAATAAGCCTCCCCTCTAGGGAGGGGACTGAGGGACGGGTACTTTGGTGAAGAGGGCAAATGTTGTTTTTGCCTTGTTTAAGTATCTAATTTCTATGTAGCACATATCGCTTAACTCTCAGTACCGAAGTGTAATAGGATCTTTAGTAGTGCTTTGAGATAAAGGAGCTACTAGATTTATACTTTAAAGGTATTTCGAAAGTTTATCATGTAAAATGAAGACAAACGCCTAAAACAAGGTGTATTTTGTTAACTTAATCGAAGAGATAATTTTTTTTATTTTTATTGTTCCGTTTTTATAGTACTTTAGAAAAGTATTGTACTATCCTACAAATAACAAAATAATATATCAGTTGATATACAGCAACTAACAAACATAAAGTAAAATTAGATGCAAACCATCCAAAAGGTTTTACAGTCCTATATTAGTTACTTTTTATTTATAAATTTCACAACCATGAAAAAAAACCTTTTGTTACTTCCACTTTTAGTTATATCCTTTTTTGGGTATGCGCAAGAAGCCAAAGACATTGATTCAACAGCCATCTTCATATTAGATAAAATGGGGGGTGTTATTGGTGATTTGGAAGCGGTAAGCTTTACTTTAAATAATTCTTCGGATAAATTAGATGCGAACAAAAATATTGTAAAACACTATGCTACGAGCACCATTTCCTTATCTGGACCGGATAAATTGCATATACGTACGGAAGGCACAAGAGGCAAAAGTGGTTTTCATTATGATGGTGCGTATATGTCCTATTACAATTATGATGAAAATAATTATGTGACACTTGAGGCACCGGAATCAACTTTAGAAATGATTGATGAGATGCATCTTGATTATGATTTTAGGTTTCCTGCTGCAGACTTTTTCTATCCATCTTTGACTGATGATATGGTGACCCAGTTTGACAGCATCAAGTTTTTAGGAAAGAAAATTATTGATGGCGAAGCGTGTTATCATATCATGGCAACTAATGCAGATTTGAATGTGCAATTATGGGTTTCTAACGAAACCTATTTATTGCCAAAACGTTTTGTGATTATTTACAAAAATAAATCAAATCTTCAATACGAATCAACATTTAGTAATTGGTCGCTAAACCCTAATATCCCAGATGCGATATTTGATTTTATGCCCCCACCAAATGCTAGATTAATTAGCATTCTAAAAAAATCTTAATTATAACAGCACAAAATTATTTTATCATGACAACATATACATTAAACATCAAACATAAATTAGGAATCATATTTGTTTTTTTAGCCTTAGCATTCCCTACAGATTTGTTAGCACAACGCATGAGTCATGGTGCTTCTAGAGGTGGAGGTCGCTCTATGTCAAAGCCTAGTGCGTCTCGGGCAACACCGAGCAGGTCTATAAACGGAGGTCATAAAGCAGCAACAAGCAGAAATGTTTCAAGACCTAAACCCGCAACAAATAGAGCCGCAACAAAACCCAATGTATCTAGGAATAAAACAACACCAAGCCGAGCTACTTCTAGTACTGTAAAGAACAGGAATACTTCTAATGTTAAAAATAAGAGTACTAATAGGACTGGGAACAATAATAAAATTGGTGATAAAACCCGCGTAGGCAATAACAACGTTAATATTAATGTAGATAGGAGCAGGAATACAAATATCAGAAATACAAGTGTAAGAGGGAGTTCTAGAAGATATGTTAGACCGCCATACCGCTACGGTGGGCGTGGTTATTATTGTCATACACCTTACTTTTACCATCCGTACCGCCCATTTTATTGGGGATCATATTATCATCCATGGGGCTATTTTGTAACCTCACTAGCTACAACAGCTATAATTGTGGCCATAGTTAATGATAGTAATAACGATAATAATAACGAATATCATTATGAAGAAGGGACCTATTATTTAAAAACAGCAGATGGTTTTGAGGCAGTTCAAGCACCGGTAGGTGCCCAAGTCCCTTCCATACCTAAGGAAGCCGAAACGGTAGAAGTTAATGAAACCAATAATTATTATTATGGCGGTGCCTTTTACGAAAAAAATGCGGAAGGCTATGTAGTTGTGCCAGCAACCGCCGGAACAATAGTTCCTAATTTACCAGAAGGTGGAGAAGAAATTAAAATTGGTGAGCAGACCTACGTTCAATTTGGAGATACGTATTATCAACCAATTCAATTAGATGGTAAAGACATGTATGAAATAGCAGAAATTAAAGAAGAATAGAAGTTTTAGTTTAAAACGTACTGCAATAGATTTATTAAAATTAAAAATTATTTAGCTATGAAAAATTTAAGTTTATTTTTATTCGCCGTGCTCATTTGCACTAGTATTGAAGCGCAAGTTAAAAGTGATTACGACAGAGATACGGATTTCTCTCAAATAAAAACCTACTCTTTTGCTGGTTGGGAAAAGGACAGTGATGAAATCTTAAATGATTTTGACAAAGAGCGAATTACAAAAGCTTTAAGAAACGAATTTACT
>JBLICT010000169.1:0-7218 GCA_047632415.1 Maribacter sp. | reverse complement strand
TTTTGGATGCGCCGCTGGCCAATCAAATAAATATTATGAACCGTTGGCAGTACCAGAATCCGGAAACGGGCTGGGTAAGCTTTATTAATCTCCGCTATCTGAATGATAAAAAACAAGTAGGGGAAGTCGATTTTAATGCCGATAACTGGGTTCGGCTACGCTCAGCTCCCAATGCTGATACTCCCGGGGGTCTCGCTCTTAGTGAAGCCGAAGGCTGGGGAAGTGAAATAGACACACGACGTTTTGATACCTCGGTAAAATTGGGTTATGTATTTCCGGAGTTGCCATTTCAAAGTCTAGGGCTTCAGGCTTCTTATAGTAATCATCAGCAGGAATCCTACTTTGGTTTTAATCGATATGATATAAACCACAACAGCGTGTATTCCAATCTGCTGTTCAACTCCATCATCGGAGACACAAGGAATAAGTTTACCACAGGATTAACCTTTGCCTATGATAGTTATGATGAACTCGTGAACACCACGGATTTCGATAGGGAGGATGTTTCCGGTGGCGCATTTTTTGAGTACGCCTACGAAAACTTGGAAAAAGTGAGCCTAACCGCAGGTCTTCGTGTAGATACCCACAACCGTTTGGGTACTTTTGTGACCCCAAGATTGCACGTGCGCTATACCCCTTGGAAATTGGGGAGCTTAAGAGGTTCTTTTGGTAGGGGTAGGCGCGCTGCGAATATTTTTACCGAGAACCAACAGCTGTTCGGGTCTTCTAGACAGATTCAATTACTAGATGCCGGCGGAAGTATCTATGGTCTTGATGCCGAAGATGCATGGAATTATGGGGTGAGCTTTCTACAAGGTTTCATTTTCCTAAACCGAAAAGGAAACGTTTTGCTGGACTATTATCGAACCGATTTTAGAAATCAGGTTGTGGTAGATTGGGAGAATCCTAGGGCCATATCCTTTTATAATCTGGACGGGGAAAGCTACGCTAACAGTTTTCAGGTAGAGGTAAACCATGAAATTCTTGAAAATTTAGATGTGCGAATGGCTTATAAATATTATGATGTAGCAACCGATTACAGGAGTGGTAGACTGCAAAAACCCTTGCAGGCCCAAAACCGTTTTTTTGTAAATATAGGTTATGAAACGAAGACCAAGGAGAATGGGTCTCTTTGGAAATTTGACTATACGGTGCATACTCAAGGAGAGCAGCGTTTACCGAATACCGATGTGAATCCACCACAGTTTCGATTGGGAGACTTTGCCGAAGGCTACAGTGTTATGAACGCCCAAGTGACCAAGGTTTTTTCAACTAAATTTGAGGTGTACTTTGGCGGAGAAAATTTGTCTAATTTTAGGCAACCGAATCCTATTTTAGGCTTGGACGACCCTTTTGGTGAGAATTTTGATACGAGTATTGTGTATGCGCCTATAATGGGTAGAATGTTCTACTTAGGGTTTCGATATAAAGTGCAGTAAAAACTCCCTAGCCCTTAAAAGGGGAATTGTAATAGCCGAATTTGAAGTAGGTAAATGCCGAGTTTTGTATTGAAGAGTGAAAGAGGTAAGGAGTAAAAAATAAAAAAAAACAGCTTCCCGACTTCTCGGGAATGAAAAATTAAAGTTATGAAAAAAGCGGTATTAACACTAATAATGGCCTTATTGACCGGCATAACCTTTGCTCAGGAAAAGAACAAAAAAATGACCATGGAGGTCGATGGAAAATGTGATATGTGTAAAACACGCATAGAAAAAGCCGCATTAGGCGTAAAAGGGGTCAAATATGCCCTTTGGGATATTCCCTCGCACCAACTTTCCTTGATTATCGATGAACGTAAAACAGACCCTATGAAGGTTAAAACTGCCTTAGTTGCTGTTGGACATGACACTAAAGAACTCAAAGCAACAGAAGAAGCATATGACAGTGTGCATCCTTGCTGCAAGTATCGGGAGGATAACACGGATGATAGTGGCAAACACTAATTACTGAATAACACTATTTTACATCAGAGTAGGTAGTATAAAATTAAACCGTTCTTGGATTTCCAAGAATGGTTTTTTGTTTTAATCTTTTAGAAAACAGAGGTCCACTTTGTTTAATCAATAATAATCTCATCAGCAAAAACCCAAGAAGGTAATCCAGCGGCATGATGCCAATAAGGTGTCTCGGTGTTTTTTGCACGTATTTTAATATATCTGTATTTTTTGGAATTTAGAGCTAGGTCAAAATAATGGATGTCGTTTACTTTACTACTTTTTGTGAGTGGTTTAGGGTTGGCAACGGTTCCTAAAGAAGTAAAGGTCTTGTTGTCCCTAGATCCATAATAGGTTACACTAGTAGGAAAAAACACAACGTGATTGGTCACTTGCAAGAAGGCCATGGATATGGTGCTGATGGTCAGTGTTTCTCCTAAATCAACTACCACTTCCATATTGTTGCCTTCATATCCTAGCCAGTTGGCGTAAAAATTACTTCCGCCCAAGGCGCCATCGGTCAATACCATAGGGTTTTCGTCTGCGTACTTTTTTGGCGAGGTAATCGAAACTACATTTTTTCCTTTGGCCTTATTGGTTCTTTTCGCCGTTTCTAAGGCAGACACATAGTTAGCACCATACTCACTGACGGTGAATCCCATTTCGTTCATTAGGGTGATGTTGTTGTCTTTTGCAGTATTCGTAAAATTATCCAAAAGAAGCGCTACGCTAGGATTAGTAATTTTAGCACCGTTTTCATTGGTCTTAGTTAAACTATAGGCCGGAGTCATATTTTTTCTACTGGCTTCTAAAACAGCAAAATCGACTCCTATTCTTGCCATTTTCACTCGTTTTACTAGTTCTGGCTTGTCGGCTACTGCTTCTGCTGCGGCATTGAATAAATCGGTATACTTTTTAAGTAATTCAGGATTCAAATAAGAGGTAAAAGCTTCAGAGGGGTCTCCGTAGAGGAACAAGAAAAAATCTCCGTCTTCTTTTATTTTGGAATGGATGAGGTCTATATATTCTTTTACAAACGGTCCTGCTCCTTCGTAATACCCGTTCGCGAATTCGGTTACTAGGGTATTGAAATCTTGATCCGGGTTCCAAAGTAGTTTGGCGGTGATGTAGGACCGAAGTTCAAACAGTTCGCTAGGGTTATTGCTGTGCTGTTCAAAGACCCACTTCGCATTATTATCCCTGAATAATTGGATGTTGGGCTGAAGGGTGTGTAAATTGGGGAAAGGGGATAAAAAATTAGTGAACTGGGTCGTGTAATCCCATATTCGAATATTATCGGTCAGTTTGCTCCATTCCGTTAGGTCATCAGCAAAATCCGTGCATTTTTCAGCGATAGGGGCGCTTCTATCACATTCAATGCTACATAAGGTAATCAATACATTTTTAAGCGGACTTGTTTTGGGTGGTTTCCTGGTATGCTGATACGCTAAAGTAGATATTGTTTTCTGTGGGAATGCTTCTGCTACGCTGTTTACGAAATAAATCATGGTTCCGGACGGGCTCCCTTCCTCAGTGTCTATTTTGTTGCAGTACTCGCATTGACAGTATTGTTGATTATCATCCTGACTCACAGAAATTACCGATGCATCTGGGTTTCTTAGAAATAACGCAGCCACGGAGTCTTTTACAATTTCCAACACGGTACGGTTGGTCAAACATAATTGGGTCGGTAATCTTTTTTCCCCTCGTAGTGCATAATACTCTGGATGGGATTTGTAGAACACTTCTTCCGGCATAAATTTATTGAACGTATGCACTTTTGCCGCTGGCACATAATAGGGAAATGCCTCTGTGGTTACTTTGTGTTGTTTTGCAAATTCCTCATTTTCATAAAAAAGTCGGGAATGTACTGTACGCGTAATAATATCTGGTGTGTATGTAAAGTTGATTGGATTTAGCCTGATAGTTCCGGAAACCGGTATATGTGCTGCATTGGGAGCATACCATTTGCAACCTAGATTGTTTTCCAAAAACTCAAATACGGCATTCGTAAGTGCATCACTAGAACCACCGGAAATATAGATGTTCTTGTTTTTAGTTTTTATACTGATTTCCTGTTGTTGCAGGGGCTCTTCTTTGATGTTGCCAACATAAATTTTAGGGATATTCACTGTTTGAGAACTTTTATCCACTAAAGGCAATTCAGCTCCGCTTATTTTGAATATATATTCCTGTAAGGTAAGTGCAGCTTTGTATTCGGTCTCAGAAGCAGTGCCCATGTGTACGATTTCATAGGATGATTTTCCATTTTCTGTTAAAATAATCTGATCGTTTGAACACGAAGAGAAGAATAGGGTTAGCATCAGAAGTCCAATCGGTGCGATATATTTCATAGGTAGGCAGATTTAATTGATTATTTGTTTATAGTGGCCTCTTACATGGACTTTAGCAGGCTATTTTCTGCTTTGGTTTCGTTGCTCATTTGTCAGAACATGATTCCGCTAAGTTTTGGATCAATAGCATATTCCGTACATAAAAGTTAACTAATTATTGGCTCATCTTATAAAGTTTATAGACCGAAAACATGGGAAGAAGCACAAACAACAGGTTTTATGGAAGTAGTACATGACAATTCCATGCATAAAAAAACCACTTTTGGAATTCTCCAAAAGTGGTTTTAAATAAAGTGTATCCACAAACAAGCTAATAAATTGCCTGTCGGTGCTACCGACCTACATCATGCCGGGCATTCCGCCGCCGCCCATTGGAGGGCCAGCTGGGGAATCTTCTTTAATATCTGTTAAAGCACATTCCGTAGTTAAAATCATTCCAGCAACAGAAGCTGCATTTTCCAACGCTACTCTTGTTACTTTCTTAGGGTCGATAATCCCTGCCTTAAACATTTCAACATACTTCTCGGATTTTGCATCGTATCCAAAATCACCTTTTCCTTCTAAAATTTTAGCCACTACTACGGAACCTTCGCCGCCTGCGTTCTCCACAATGGTTCTCAAAGGTGATTCAATCGCCCTTGCAACAATCTGTAAACCAGTAGCCTCATCCTCATTCTCTGTAGCTACATTGACTAGAGATGCCTTCGCTCTCACCAAGGCAACACCACCACCGGCAACAATACCTTCTTCTACTGCAGCTCTAGTTGAATGTAAGGCGTCATCTACACGGTCTTTTTTCTCTTTCATCTCTACTTCAGAAGCAGCACCAACATATAAAACTGCTACACCACCTGCCAATTTTGCCAAACGTTCTTGAAGTTTTTCCTTATCGTAATCCGAAGTTGTCGTCTCTATCTGAGATTTAATTTGGTTTACCCTTGTTTTGATATCCTTAGCAACACCACCACCATTTACTATGGTCGTATTGTCTTTGTCTATCTGTACTTTTTCGCAAGTACCCAACATTTCAATAGTAGTATTATCTAAAGAGAATCCTCTTTCTTCAGAAATTACGGTACCACCGGTTAGGATAGCGATATCTTCTAACATTGCTTTTCTTCGGTCTCCAAATCCTGGTGCTTTTACAGCAGCAATTTTAAGAGACCCTCTTAATTTGTTTACAACCAAGGTAGCCAATGCTTCACCATCAACATCTTCTGCAATGATTAATAATGGTTTTCCGGATTGAGCAACTGGCTCTAAAACAGGAAGTAAATCTTTCATGGAAGATATTTTCTTGTCAAATAACAAGATATAAGGATTTTCCAATTGAGCTACCATTTTTTCAGAATCAGTCACAAAATATGGCGATAGGTATCCTCTGTCAAACTGCATTCCTTCAACAACGTCTACATAGGTATCCGTTCCTTTGGCTTCTTCAACAGTTATTACGCCTTCTTTGCCAACTTTTCCAAATGCTTTTGCGATAAGCTCTCCGATTGTCTCATCGTTATTAGCGGAAATAGAAGCAACTTGCTTTATTTTTTCGGAGGAATCTCCTACTTTTTTAGACTGTTTTGCCAAATCTGCAACGATAGCTTCAACGGCTTTGTCTATACCTCTTTTCAAATCCATTGGATTAGCGCCGGCAGCAACATTTTTTAGGCCTTCTTTAACGATAGCCTGTGCTAAAACGGTTGCGGTAGTAGTACCGTCACCAGCCAAATCATTGGTTTTGGAAGCAACTTCCTTTACCATTTGCGCGCCCATGTTTTCCAGAGCATCTGCAAGCTCTATTTCTTTAGCTACCGTTACACCATCCTTTGTAACTTGTGGAGCTCCAAATGATTTACTGATAATTACATTACGACCCTTAGGGCCTAATGTTACCTTAACTGCGTTCGCTAATTTATCAACACCCCTTTTGAGGCCATCTCTTGCATCTATATCAAATTTAATATCTTTTGCCATAATGAATTATGATTTTATTTTTAGTTCCGGTGCTTGTGCTGAACTCGTTTCAGTAAAGACGGAAATCTATTTAATTAGTTTGTATGTTCGATTAAAAATTTCTCGCCTTAGCGGGAAAAGTAAAAAGGTCTTCTTATATAATCGCTAGGATATCGCTCTCGCGCATCATCAAGTAATCTGTACCCTCTAGTTTTAGTTCCGTGCCTGCGTACTTTCCGTAAAGAACGGTATCACCAACTTTAACAGTTACTTTTTCATCTTTGGTTCCAGGACCAACCGCAACAATTTTACCTTTTTGTGGTTTTTCTTTTGCGGTATCTGGAATATATATTCCAGAAGCAGTTTTGGTTTCTGCTGCCATAGGCTCTATAAGAACTCTATCTGCCAATGGTTTAATGTTAACTTTAGCCATAATTCGTATAATTTATAATTGATTTTTGTTTTTTATAAGGTGTCAGAAATTATGCCATTACCTAAAAACTGACATATTATAAACCAAAAATGCCAGCTTGTCATTAAGCTGGCATTTTTAATATTGTGTAATCATTGAATTATAAACTGTCTGTCGGCGTAACTTCAGGTGTTAGTTCTGGAGTAATTTCGTCAGGTAAGGTTTCAGGAACCGTTGTCTCTATATCGTCTCCTTGTAATAATTTGGATTCTACGTCGCCAAAATTCCCTTTAAGGGCTATATTGGAAGCAAGAATTAACAATACGAGTATTCCTGCTAAGGTCCATGTGCTTCTATCCAAAAAGTCACCTGTTTTTTTAACGCCACCAACTACTTGGCTTCCCCCTCCACCAAAAGATGAAGATAACCCGCCGCCTTTTGGGTTTTGAACCATAACTACTAATATAAGTAAAAAGCAAACTATGATAATAAGTATCAAGAATATTGAAAATGTACTCATTTTAAATCTCTATTTTCTGATTGAATTTTCTCTACCATTTTTATACGG
>JBLICT010000168.1:0-7240 GCA_047632415.1 Maribacter sp. | reverse complement strand
AGTGATAGCCAAGTTGGATATTTCAGGAATTCCTAAAGAACGAATAACAGTACTTCAGAGCCTGATTGATTTTATTCAAGATAAAAAAGATGCTCATTCAAATATCAACCTCAATTTTATCTGCACCCATAACTCACGCCGTAGTCATTTAACTCAAATATGGGCTCAGACTTTGGCCGCTTATTTTAATATAGAAAATGTATTTTGCTATTCCGGAGGAACAGAGACAACCGCCTTATTTCCAAAAGTAGTTGACGTTTTAAGTACAATAGGTTTTGAAATAACCAATCTTACAGAAGGAAATAACCCTGTATATGGCATCAAATTTGGAGATGATTTACATCCCATAATAGGTTTTTCAAAAACATACGACAACGCTTTTAATCCAAAGTCGAACTTTGTAGCGATTATGACCTGTGGTCATGCAGATGAAAACTGTCCCTTTATTCCTGGAGCAGAGAAAAGAATTCCACTTACTTTCGAAGACCCTAAGGCATTTGATAATACCCCTTTACAGACCGAAAAATATCTGGAACGGAGTGTGCAGATTGCTACTGAATTAAGTTATGTATTTTCTAAAATTCAATAATTGAAAGAGTACAAAGAATTGCTTGGTGAGTCTCTGGGGACGTTTATACTTGTTTTTTTTGGCTGTGGTTCTGTGGCTGTTGCTGTTTTGTTTAATGCTTTTTCTAGTCTTTTGGAAGTTGCATTAATATGGGGTCTAGGCGTCGCTATTGCTATTTATGCAACCAGAAATATATGTCCTGCACACTTGAACCCCGCGGTAAGTTTAGCTATGTGCATTTCAAAGAAACTCAGGTGGAAGAAATTGCCGTTTTATATATTGGTACAGTTTTTAGGAGCTTTTTTTGCGGGATTACTGCTATTCTTCATATTTAAAAATGCAATACAAAGGTTTGAGGAAGTTCATAATATTGTTCGAGGATCGGATGCGTCTATAAAATCGGCCATGATGTTTGGAGAGTATTTTCCCAATCCTAGTTTTGACAATTTCATGGGAGTATCCGTCGCGCTAGCTTGCTTTATGGAAGGTTTGGGGACGTTTCTCCTTGTATTTGTAATTTTACGTGTTACGGAGAAACCGAATCAGATAAATAACACCACACCCCTAGTTATAGGTTTAACCGTTACTGTAATTATTTGTATTGTAGCACCATTTACCCAAGCCGGTCTTAATCCTGCCCGTGATTTTGGACCTAGAATGGTAGCTTATTTTGCTGGATGGGGAAATGCTGCTTTTCCTAAAGTAACCTATAGCTTTCTAGCCGTGTATATTTTATCTCCATTCCTTGGAGGAATAGTTGCCGCATATAGCCATAAATTGATAAGTAGAGGTAATTAAAAATCTAGCTTCTTCTTCCGAAGTTCAAAGTTTTGTCCCAAATAGACTTTACGTACCATTTCATCTGCAGCAAGATCTTCGGGAATACCGGACTTTAAGATTCCACCTTCAAACATTAAATAAGAACGCTCGGTAATTGCTAAGGTCTCCTGTACGTTGTGATCCGTAATAAGTATGCCAATATTCTTGTCTTTTAGTTGCGCAACAATACGTTGTATGTCTTCCACCGCAACAGGGTCAACTCCTGCAAAGGGTTCATCCAGTAAGATGAATTTCGGGTCGGTTGCCAAGGCGCGCGCGATTTCAGTACGTCGTCGTTCCCCTCCAGATAATAAATCGCCACGACTCTTTCTGATGTGGCCAAGACCGAATTCCTCTATCAGGGATTCCATCTTCATGTGCTGTTCTTTCTTACTTAGTTTTGTTAATTGAAGTACACTAAGAATATTTTTTTCAATACTCAATTTTCTAAAGACCGATGCTTCCTGAGCCAAATAGCCAATACCGTTTTGGGCTCTTTTGTACATTGGAAATTTAGTAATCTCCATGTCGTCTAAATAGATAGCGCCTCCATTAGGTTTAATAAGACCAACAATCATATAGAACGATGTGGTTTTTCCAGCTCCGTTTGGGCCTAGCAGTCCTACGATTTCGCCTTGGTTTACTTCCAACGATATACCTTTAACCACTCTTCGGCCTCGGTAAGATTTCATTATATTCTCGGCTCTAAGCTTCATCTTTTCAAATCTAATCCTTATTCGTCTGTGCTAAAAGGTTTTATCGTTTATTTAACCTTCCTGGTTTTCCAGTTCTTCCCAATACTCATAAGCACGTCTAAGATGTGGAATTACGATGGTACCGCCCACTAGGGTTGCAATACCTAAGGTCTCCATAATCTCTTCCTTGGTAACTCCCTCTTTATGGGAACTTTCCAAATGGTATTTTACACAATCATCACATCGAAGAACGGTAGAGGCAACCAAACCTAAAAGCTCTTTGGTTTTTACATCTAAGGCACCTGCGGCATAGGCGTTGGTATCCAAATTAAAAATACGCTTTACAATCTTGTTGTTATCCGCTAAGAGCTTATCGTTCATCTTAGCCCGATAGGCATTAAATTCATCAATTTGGTTTGACATCTTTTCTTGCTTTTTCTGCTTTTGCTTTTTCACTTTTGATTTTTTCTGCTGCTTTTCGTTCCCTTTTTGCTTCGTTTTTCAATACCCTTTTAGAAATACCAATACTTACTTGGTATAAAATCAAAACAGGAAAAGCAACGATAATCTGGCTTGTAACATCTGGCGGAGTTATTACGGCTGATAGGATTAAAACGATTACCAAAGCGATTTTACGGTATTTTTTCATGATTTCCGGAGTTACCAAACCAACTTTGGTCAGAAAATAGATGATAATAGGTAGTTCAAATAAAATACCACAAGCGATTACAGATGTCCTAATAGTAGAAATATATGAAGCTAAATCAAATTCGTTGGTTACTTCTGAACTAACCTGATAGGTGCCTAAAAAGTTAATGGATAATGGCGCTACAACGTAGTATCCAAAAAGTACACCTAAGAAAAATAGGAAGGAAGCTACAAGAATAAAACCTCTTGAGTTGTTACGTTCCTTCTCATAAAGTCCTGGACTAATGAATTTCCAAACTTCATATAACACATATGGAAATCCGACGATGAAACCAGCCCAAATAGAAGTCCATATATGGGCTGAAAACTGGCCGGACATTAACCTGCTTTGTATAGTAAAGGGTAGCTTATCGGCACAAAAAGCTGACTCAAAACCCAAAAAGGTAGCGATTTCACAAAAAAGCCGATAGGTTGGGAAATCCATCTTTTTAGGCCCAAAGATGACAGTGTCAAAAATAAAACCTCTCATTAAGAAAGCAACGCAGCCAATAATTACTATCGCTAAGGTAGATCGTATTAAGTGCCACCTCAGCTCTTCTAGATGATCCAAAAAGGACATCTCGTTCGGTGGCGTTGTAGTTTTGTCGCCCATTATAAAATACCTTCGTTTATGAGATTATGTAAATGTATAACACCTTTATATATGCCATTTTTAGTAGCCAATAATTGCGATATTCCTTTTTTTTGCATGACTTCTAATGCTTTTATGGCAAGTGTATCTGTAGGTACAGTTTTAGGGTTGGAGCTCATAATGTCGGCTGCCGTTAACCCTTTAATATTGTCATGCTTGTTTAGCATCCTTCTAATATCACCGTCTGTTACAATACCAACGATTTTTTCTTTATCCAAAACTGCGGTAACCCCTAACATCTTTTTGGAAATTTCTACGATTACCTGTTTTACCTCGGTATCCAATTGCACTTGAGGTACTTGATTGTTTTTGATGATATCTGCTACCCTTAAATAAAGTCTTTTGCCTAAAGCTCCTCCAGGGTGGTATTTTGCAAAATCTGCACTACTAAAACCTTTCAGTTCCAATAATACGATTGCTATAGCATCTCCCATGACCAATTGTGCGGTTGTACTTGTGGTAGGTGCCAGTCCGTTAGGACAAGCTTCTTCCTTTACGAAGGTATTCAAGAGAAAATCTGCCTGTTTGGCCAAAAAAGAATCAGGATTTCCCGTCATTGCAATTAATTTATTATTGCCTCTTTTCAATAGCGGAACTAGCATTTTAATCTCTGGGGTACTGCCACTTTTAGAGATACAGATTACAACATCGTTATCCTGTACGGTGCCCAAATCGCCATGTATTGCATCGGCGGCGTGCATAAAAATAGAAGGTGTTCCAGTAGAGTTTAAGGTCGCAACTATTTTTGATGCGATGATGGCACTCTTACCAATACCAGAAATTACAACACGACCTTTAGAGGCAATTATACAATTGATTGCATTAGCAAAATCCTCGTCCACTAAAGTCAAAAGATGCGTAATAGCATCTCGCTCTTTTTCAATAGTCTTTTTTGCCAAACCAATAATAGTACTCGCAGATGTCAAGGTATTATTCAATTTTATGGATTGTATTCCTAAAAGATTGTCTTATCTTTAAGATTACAAAATTACATAAACTTAATGTTATAGGATATGTATCCTTTAATAATTTGGTTTGCTATTTTATTTTAACTAGCAAGTAATTTACTTGTATAATTTCTTTTGGCAAAATTGAAAAACGTGATAGACGAGAAAGCTTTGAGCGGGGTTGATTTACATGCCTCTTTAAAAAAATATTTTGGTTTTTCCCAGTTCAAGGGACTTCAAGAGGAGGTTATTAAACAAATTGTACAAAATAAGAACTGTTTTGTAATTATGCCCACAGGAGGTGGTAAATCGCTTTGCTATCAACTACCGGCATTGATGAAGCCTGGAACGGCTATCGTGGTTTCTCCTTTGATAGCCCTTATGAAAAATCAGGTCGATGCCATTAGAGGTGTTTCTTCTGAGCATGGTATTGCCCATGTATTGAATTCTTCTTTAAACAAGACAGAAATAAAACAGGTAAAGCAAGATATAACCGATGGGATAACCAAACTTTTGTATGTTGCCCCAGAATCTTTGACCAAAGAGGAAAATGTGGAGTTTTTGCGTTCCGTAGAGGTATCTTTTGTAGCGGTAGATGAAGCGCATTGTATCTCTGAATGGGGACACGACTTTAGACCAGAATATAGAAATCTGAGGTCCATTGTGGCGCGGCTTGGAGATAATATACCCATTATAGGGCTAACGGCCACCGCAACACCTAAAGTACAGGAGGACATTGTTAAAAACTTAGGCATTAACGACGCCGTACTTTTTAAAGCTTCGTTTAATAGACCCAATCTGTATTATGAGGTACGTACAAAGACAGAGAATGTAGAAGCAGATATTATCCGGTTTGTAAAGCAGAATACTGGAAAGTCAGGTATCATCTATTGTTTGAGCAGGAAAAAAGTACAGGAACTAGCACAAGTTCTTCAAGTTAATGGCATAAGTGCAGTACCCTACCATGCTGGTTTTGATGCGAAGACCAGATCCAAGTATCAGGATATGTTCTTAATGGAAGATGTTGACGTCGTTGTGGCTACGATTGCTTTTGGGATGGGCATTGATAAACCAGATGTACGTTTTGTAATACACCATGATATACCTAAAAGCATAGAAAGCTATTACCAAGAAACGGGAAGGGCCGGAAGAGATGGCGGAGAAGGTCATTGCTTGGCTTTTTATTCGTATAAGGATATTGAAAAACTTGAAAAATTTATGTCTGGCAAACCTGTAGCCGAGCAGGAAATTGGAAATGCGCTGTTGCAAGAAGTTGTAGCCTATGCTGAAACTTCGATGTCTCGCCGTAGATTTATGTTACACTACTTTGGTGAAGAATTTGACGAAGTAGATGGCGCTGGCGCCGATATGGACGACAATACACGCAATCCAAAACAAAAGGAAGAAGCCCAAAAAGATGTTTTAAAGTTGCTAAAGGTAGTTCAAGGTACCAGTGAAAAATTTAAATCTAAAGAAATTGTATGTACGCTTCGTGGTACGAGTAATGCCATAATATCATCACATAAAACTAATGAAAAGGAGTTTTTCGGTATAGGAGCAGATAAAGATAAAAGCCATTGGATGGCTTTGGTACGCCAAGTTTTGGTTGCCGGACTTCTAAAGAAAGAAATAGAGCAATATGGGGTAATTCACTTTACTGAAAAAGGGAAGGAATTCTTAAAAAACCCAAAGTCTTTCATGATGACCAAGGATCATGTGTACAACGCAGAAAACGATAATGCGATTGTAGGCGCTGCCAAAACAGGTGGTGTTGCTGATGATAGGCTTTTGAAGCAATTAAAGGATTTGAGAAAGGCACAGGCCAAGAAGTTGGGAGTGCCTCCTTTTGTGGTTTTTCAAGATCCGTCGTTAGAGGATATGGCTTTAAAATACCCGATTACGATAGATGAATTGCTTAATGTGCATGGAGTGGGAGAGGGGAAAGCAAAAAAGTATGGCAAGCCTTTTCTGCAGTTTATATCCGATTATGTTTCAGAAAACGAAATCATTAGACCAGATGATTTAGTGGTTAAAAGTACTGGGGCAAATTCTGGCCTTAAATTGTATATCATACAAAATGTAGATCGTAAACTTCCATTAAGTGATATTGCCTCAGCAAAAGGTATTGAAATTGATGCGCTCTTAAAGGAAATGGAGCAAATTGTATTTAGTGGCACCAAACTTAATTTGGCCTATTGGATTGATGAAGTTTTAGATGAAGACCAACAAGAAGAAATTCACGACTACTTTTTAGAAGCAGAGACCGATGACTTGGAAGCCGCAATGAACGAATTTGATGGTGAGTATGAAGATGAGGAACTACGCTTATACCGACTCAAATTTATTAGTGAAGTGGCCAATTAGGAATACTTGTATTATGGATACCTAACCGTTTCTAAATGCCTTAAAAAAAATGAATCGTAGTTTCTTGATAGTTAATTAAAGATATAAATTTCACATCCAAGGACGATTCAGATTTTTTTTATCTTTCCTTAAGAGAATCCGATACAACAAACGAATTTCGTAATTCCTTGGCTATACCTTCCTCAATTCTCAACATAGGATTTTTGGATTTCAGGTCTTTTAGACCATTGGCGGAAATTTGGGTATTCCAGAGATAAACTTCCCTTAGCGCTTCCATTTTATTAAAAACAGCAATGCTACCATCGCTAATTGATGTGCTGTGTGTCTTCAATGTTTTTAACTTTGACAATTGGTTTAAGGTTTCCATTTCTGTATCGGTGACGGGCGTTTGATCTAGTTCTAACCACTCTAGATTCGCACAAGAGCCAATGAGGTTCATTTCGTCCTGACCCATCGGAAGTCCACTTACATCCAATTGAATAATATTTAGCCTAATAAATTTTAAACC
>JBLICT010000167.1:0-7265 GCA_047632415.1 Maribacter sp. | reverse complement strand
ATTAGAATTAATGGAACAAACTAAAAACCCAATAGATTATCTATTTGTTTGCGTTGGTGGTGGTGGTTTAGCATCTGGTCTTATTAGTGTTTTTAGTCAGCTTTCTCCAAATACTAAAATTATTGGCGTAGAACCAAAAGGAGCACCTTCTATGAAATCTTCAATAGAGCAGGGCAAAATAATTGCTTTGAACCATATAGATAAGTTCATTGATGGTGCGGCGGTAAAGCGGGTAGGGGAGTTTACATTCCCAATCTGTAATAACTTTTTAGATGCTATGATTACGGTAGATGAAGGTAAGGTTTGCCAAATTATTCTTGATTTGTATAATAGAGATGCCATAGTAGTTGAACCCGCAGGAGCAATGACAATTGCCGCTTTAGATCAATATAAAGACGAGATAATAGGCAAGAATGTGGTGTGTATAATTGGAGGTAGTAATAATGATATCACAAGGACAGCAGAAATAAAAGAACGTGCTTTACTATATGGCAAAATAAAACACTATTTTATTATAAGGTTTCCACAAAGACCGGGAGCCTTAAAGGAGTTTGTGGTAGATATTCTAGGTCCTACAGATGATATTACGCATTTTGAATATACTAAGAAGTCTAGCCGTGAAAATGCACCTGCGGTGGTGGGAATTGAATTGAAAAACCCAGAAGACCTTGCGCCATTGATTCAGCGAATGAAAGCTAATAATTTTTATGGAGATTATATAAATGATAAGCCAGACTTGTTTGAGTATCTGGTTTAGCTTTCATTACTTAATAAAAGAACGATTTCATAGTTGGAAAATCGAATAAATTAAAATATCTTAAGCACAAAAATGCTATGAATATACCTGAAGAATTTCAAATACATGAGGCTTTACATCAAAAGCACTATTTAGTAAATGGAGAATTGAAAGAATGGAAAGGGGAAACCACAGAAGTGTTTTCAACAATTTCTTCTACAGAAGACTATAAACCTACCTTGTTAGGAAGTATACCTGATTTACAAGAAGCAGAAGCATTAGAGGCTTTGAACGCTGCTTTGGGCGCATATGACAAGGGTCAAGGAGTTTGGCCCACCATGCAGGTGAAAGATCGTATTGAATGTATGGAGGTTTTTGTTACCAAAATGAAGACCAAAAGGACAGAAATTATAAAATTGCTCATGTGGGAAATTGGTAAATCTCTCCCCGATTCTGAAAAGGAATTTGATCGTACGGTTGATTATATTGTGGATACGATAGAGGATTACAAGCAGCTGGATAGGGATGCTGCCAAATTCCAAAAACACGATGGCGTTTATGCCCATATTAAACGAGGACCGCTTGGCGTGGTCTTATGTCTGGGCCCCTATAATTACCCATTGAACGAGACGTTTGCCTTATTGATTCCCGCAATTATCATGGGAAATACTGCGATTTTCAAGCCGGCAAAGCATGGGGTATTATTAATTACGCCGCTTTTGGAAGCATTTCAATCTAGTTTTCCAAAAGGGGTAGTCAACATTATATTCGGAAGAGGTCGCGCAGTCGCTGCACCGATAATGAAAACTGGAAAGGTAGATGTGCTCGCCTTGATTGGGAACAGCAAATCTGCTAATGCGTTACAGGAGCAACACCCAAAAAGTAATCGTTTGAGATTGGTACTGGGCTTAGAGGCTAAAAACCCAGCAATCATTTTACCAGATGCAGATATGGATTTGACCATAAACGAATGTATTGCAGGAACACTTTCCTTTAATGGACAGCGTTGTACGGCACTTAAAGTGGTCTATGTACATGAGGATATTCAAAAGAAATTCAATGCACGTTTTGCTGAAGCGGTAGACAGTTTAAAGTTTGGTAACCCCTGGGATGATGGTGTGAAACTAACCCCATTACCCGAGCCACAAAAGCCAGCATATATTCAAGAACTTATAGATGATGCCCTTGCGAAAGGTGCTAAAATACTGAATAAAAAAGGCGGACAACATTTTGATAATTATATCTGGCCAGCTGTTTTATATCCAGTCACAAAAGATATGCGTGTGTACCAGGAGGAACAGTTTGGTCCTATAATTCCTATAGTTCCCTTTGTTGATATTGAGGAGCCTTTAGATGATATGGCGGAAAGTAATTACGGACAGCAAGTGAGTCTTTTTGGTAAGGACGTTTATGCTTTGGCACCGTTAATTGATACATTGGTAAATCTAGTTTGTAGAGTGAACTTGAACAGCTCCTGCCAAAGAGGACCAGATGTGTATCCGTTTACAGGAAGAAAGGATTCTGCTCAGGCCACACTGAGTGTGCATGATGCATTACGTTCCTTTTCTATTAGGACATTCGTGGCTTTTAAGGATAACGACCTTAATACAGAAGTCATACAACAACTTCTGGAAACCAAACTCTCCAATTTCGTGAGCACGGATTATATTCTTTAATTTTTTAGGTTCGGGCATGGCTTTTGAGCTTTGCCCTTGCCTCTTTTATAATGTCGCTCAATTTCTGATGTAATTCATTTGAGTTAAACGGTTTAGAAATTAGTCCGTCTATTTTATTATCCTTTATTTCATTTTTTATATCAGCACCTGTTGATGCAGAAAGTGCATATATAGGAATATTCCTGTTTAGGGATTTGGAAGATTCCTTTATTAATTTACATGATGTAAATCCATTCATAACCGGCATTTGTAAATCCATTAATACAAGGTCATAGCTGTTTTGTTTAGCCATTTCAAAAGCAATCTCTCCATTTTCGGCAATATCGTAGTCCACATGCCATTTAGAGAGAAATTTTTTAATGACCATAATGTTTACTTTGTTGTCTTCGGCAACTAGTATTTTCACACCAACTAGGTCGGGAGCATCTTTGCCTTCTAGCAAACCGTGCTCGTTATTAGAAGTTAAGGTTGACTCTTTTTTTCCTTTATTTAGTTGTAATAAAAAACTAAAAGTAGAGCCTTTACCTTCCGCACTATCAACATGAAGTGTGCTTCCCATTAATTCTAGTAATTGCCTACAAATAGCTAATCCTAATCCAGTACCCCCATATATTCTAGTCGTATCAGAATTTGCTTGGGCAAAGGATTGGAATATTCTTTCTTGCTTTTCCAAAGGGATTCCTATTCCAGTATCCCTTACAAAAACCTCTAAAAGGCAGGTTTCCTCGGTTTCTGCCGCAATTTCAAGATCAAGAGTTACCTTACCTTTTTCTGTAAACTTTAAAGCGTTGCTAACCAAGTTGGTAAGTATCTGTGAAATACGAACAGAATCTCCCATTAGCACATCTGGCAGTAGGTTATCTTTTTTGATAGCGAACCGTATATTCTTAGCTTTGGCTCGATTAATAAAAATACCTTGTATACCTTTAAGCAAATGGGTAACACTGAATTCTACCTTTTCTAAGTCTAAAGAACCTGAGGAGATTTTGTTGAAATCCAAAATATCATTTACAAGACCTAATAAATGTTCTGATGAATATTTTAAGGTCTGAAGATTTTCTAATTGTTCTGGTTTGGGGTTTTCTAATAGCAATAAATGACTAATACCTATTACCGCATTTAAAGGAGTTCGTATTTCGTGAGACATTGTAGATAAAAAATCATCCTTAGCTAGGTTGGCTAAGGTCTCTTTTTCTTTTGCATTGAGCAGTTCAATTTCTGTCTTTTTTAAATCTGAAATATCTACAATTGTTCCAATATAGCCTTCCAGTGTGCCAGTTTTATTGATAATCCCTTTTACAGAAACATCTACCCATTTAGTTTCCTTGTGTGCTGTTTGCACCTGTAAAACATTACGTTGAATATTTAGATTTAGTTGCTCTAAATCAATCAAATTTATAATGTGCTCCCCATCTAAAGTATAGCTCTTTTCATAAAAAGGCTTCCCTAGACATTCGGCAACCGTATAACCAGAAAGTTTTTCCCAAGCGGGGTTAAGATACTTCCAATTACCTTCTAGGTCTATTTCGAAAATCACATCCTTAATGTTTTCCGCAACTTTAGACAATCTATTAGAAACAGCGTCAATTTTGGAAATTAGTCGCTTATTTGCTAAAAAAAGCTCTTGAGAGCTTTTTTCTAGCACGTTTTCGGTTTGGTTAAGGTCGTTGTCAAAGGCTACATAGGCTTCGTTGATTTGTTCTAAAAATGGAGCTAAGTTGTCTAATTGGTTGTTAGTCAAATTAGTTTTCTTTAGTTGTCTATTTAGCAATCGATGGTATCGTTTCATTCTGCGAGAGTCGTAATGGTCATGGTTTGGTTGTGTAGTTCACAAGGTGAAAATTCATCGAAAGGAGCAATTTCACCATAGGAATAGAATCCTGTGGTATAAATACCCTCTCCAAGCTGTTCGTTTACTGCCTCTACCTCTTCTTCTACAAGCTGTTTTAAGACCAACCTGCGGCCTACACAGCTAATTAGAAAAGCTAATTGCTGTTCATCATCCATACTCTTTCTGCATGTTATGGCGGATTCCTCTGCGCCATTGATGATGCGATCTACGTTCGCTTTCATTAACCGAACATAAGAGCCTTCCGGAATGTTGCCAGCAAAGGTTAAACTATTATTTTCTTCATTTATACCAAGGATGGTTCTCACCACAGGTGTACCTTGGTTTTTATCGCGCATACTTAATGGAAACAGTAGTCCTGAGCCCGGAAGGTCTTTGGCTTTATCACCTAGATAAGATTTATAAAGCTCCAACGCTGGTTCACCATCCAATTCATGTAGCACATTTTTATCGGATTTTGTTACTAGTCTTTCTATTCCAAAACTGTCCCAACCACCTTTGGATGCAAAACCAACTTTTAAACCCGTACCGTAAAGTCCTAAGGCTACTACTTTTCTAGACGCCATTTCGTTATTATACACGATAAACGTATTATTGAAATCGGCCCCATCTCCTGCCAAACCTCCTGTTATACTTACCGATTTATTCAGGGTATCATATAGACCGGTAACTAATTCTGCCCCATTGACTTCCAGACCATCACTTAGGACAAAAATATGTCTAAGGTCTTCCTGATGAAGTGACTCACTAATGGTCTTTCCGGTCTTATAACTATCCATTTCATGATCTCCGAGATCTGTATGTACTAGCTTTAATTTGGTTTTCTCAAATTTTACGGCTGTTAACGCTACGGTACCGTCCAATACTTCGTTGCCTAGTATTTCGCCAGCAGTAGAACAACCAATAGCTAAGGTATTTGGAAATTGAAGATGAAGTTTTTCTATAAAACTCTTTGGATCAGTAAATTGTGGAGAGATAAAAATAAAGAATACATCTGGCATAAAATCTATAGCCAGATTATTTAAATCTTCAACAGTGGTATATTGATGTTGGTGAATTTTCATAATATTAATAAGGTAGGGTAATTCCTACATAACGTAAAATTATATGTATTTGGTATACAAGCGAATTAAAAAAAGCTATTGATTCCCTGCTTTTTAGTAGTATTTCGCCATTAAACATTGTAATTGTATACTGACTTTACCTATTTGGAGGATTATTTTACAGTTTGAAATTAGTTTCGTCTTATGACCACTATCTTGTTCTAATATGAAGAATACTGAAACAATAAATCAATAAAATTCTAATTACTTTATTATTAAAGCATTAAGGAAAAAGATTTAAATACGGAGCTTATTCAGCAATTAATGGAGGCCAAACTCTCCAATTTCGTGAGCACGGATTATATTTTATAAGAACCATATACAAGATATTAAAAAGCATCGGAATAGTACTTCGATGTTATTTTATATGGCATTTTGTCTTTATTTGAGGTAAAAAACACATTTAAGGTTAATTTAGCATATATATTAGATAATACTGTACGTGAGATTTAAATATCTCACTATAACTTTGTCCCAATAATTATAAGGTCAATTTGTAAATAAAAGTGTGACCATATATAACGAAACGGTTATGAAAACTTATTCATCAAATAAGAGAGCCTTGCTGGCATTGGCCATAGGAGGTTTTGGCATTGGCCTTACAGAGTTTGTAATCATGGGTATTTTAACAGAGGTATCTGGTTCATTGCGTATTACGATTCCAGAAGCTGGTCACTTTATTGCTGCATATGCATTGGGTGTTGTGGTAGGGGCTCCAGTATTGACTGGTCTAGGTTCAAAAGTTTCAGCTAAACGAATGCTATTCATCTTAATGATTTGGTTTACGGTATTCAATACGCTATCTGGATTGGCAACTGGGTATACCAGTTTATTATTTCTGAGGTTTTTATCTGGAATTCCACATGGTGCCTTTTTTGGAATTGGTGCTGTTGTTGCCACCAAACTATCAAAGCCAGGAAAGTCTGCACAAGCCATTTCTATTATGTTTTCGGGTCTTACTATAGCAAACGTTTTAGGAGTGCCTTTAGGCACATATCTTGGTCAACAGTTTAGTTGGAGTGTTTCGTTTTTTCTTGTAGGTGCAGTAGGTCTATTAGCACTTTCTAGTATTTTACTTTGGATGCCACACATAGAAACTCAGAATAAAGAAAAGAAAGTAAATAGTCAAAAGGGACTTAAAAACATGGAGTTTTGGGCATTAATTGCCTTGACGACTATTGGTACAGGTGGCTTCTTTGCATGGTACAGTTATATTGCGCCACTAATAACTGATATTGCGGGGTTATCTGATAATTTTGTAAGCTATGCTATGATGCTCGCCGGATTAGGAATGGTAGTAGGGAATTTTCTTGGGGCTAAAATGGCAGAACTTTTTTCGCCATTAAAAGCAGTTATTCTTAGTCTATCCGTAATGGTTATTATCTTACTTATAAATATGCTTATTGCCACTAATCCTTATCTATTAATGGTGTTGACTTTTGTAATAGGAGTGGTTTCCTTTACAGTGGCAACGCCCATACAAATGGCTATTATCAATACTTCTAAAGGTTCCGAAATGTTAGCTTCTTCCATGAATCAAAGTGCTTTTAATATGGGAAATGCTTCTGGAGCTTACCTAGCAGGACTACCCATCGCATTTGGCTACGGAATTATATATACCAGTTTGGTAGGTGCTATGTTAGCTTCTTTTGGAGTTCTTATAGCTTTAACTATTATGGTAATAATAAAGCAAAAGGAGGTAAAGTATCGAAAAATGGTAATGAACTTGTAATAAAGATATCAAATACTCAAATCCAATTTAAAAGGAACTTATGTTATAGGTTCTTTTTTTTTGTGTAACATTGTGTTCTTAGGTAATAAGCATTATTTTTAAGGAATTACCTTTTTGTTAAACGCTATGAGTAATGCAGTTCATCGATACTTTAATATTAATTACTGCG